>MDVR01000001.1 GCA_001940725.1 Candidatus Heimdallarchaeota archaeon LC_2
ATGTAATTTCGTCTTTTTGAATATATTCTGATAAATTTATTTTATCTTCTGGTATCCCAATTACGTAAATATGAGATACTACATCTGATTTTTGCATTGCGTCAATTATATATTCAAGCAAAGTTTTCCCATTGAGTTCTATTAATGCTTTGTAATCAACATTCGCATAATCCAATAACTCATCTGATCTAATAGAATCTGAACCGGCCATGATGATTAAAGGATATTTTCGTAACATTATATGTGGATATAATATTTTATAAATATATATTTTTACTAGTGATACATCACATTCAGTTTAAAATTAATTTTATGCGTCAGCTTTCAGACTTTTAATCTTTCAATTAAAATTAAAAATCGATCTGAGAAAGCGAAAATACAAGATCAATTTCTTCAGCAAAAAATTGAATATGTATAATAATACTTGGGATCTTTATAGCTTGAGTAATAATAAGTTCAAAAACAGTGCTTGCCGCCAATTCTTTAAAAACAACAGTTACATTTGAGATTTCGCTTGTACTATGTGTTTCAATTGATATTGGGATTTGACTAAACCAATTTAAAGTCCCAATTTTCTTCTCTGAAATCGTTGTTATATTCAACGTAATCGATGTAATATTCAATGTCATTGGAATATTACTGACCAGTTCAATAACCAGCTCTAGAGTAAAGGTTGCCTCAGCAGTATTTGTAGTAAAATTAGTTATTTCAAGGATATTTAGTGAGAAAAGTTCATCTCCGAAACTTAGTTTCAATTCAGGTGAGGTATCGATTTGAAAATCATTTATTGATAGTACGAGATTGGTAAACAATGTAATAGATGAATTAAATCGAACAAGAATTTCACGAATTGTTTCTTGGGGCGAATTTTTTAAGTCCCACAACAGTACATAATTATGTGATCCTGATAGAATTTCTAATCGAGTTTCAATAACTATGTTGCCGAGGTCAAAATTACTTATAACAGTTCTAATATCACCTCTAATGTAAAATGAAGTTGTAAAAGGGCTTTTTATTTTGATTTCAGCATTCGCAAAACTAGAATTAATATTTGGAATTTGTATATCAATGATTTCCAATCCCAAGGAAGTTGAGTTAACAACAAATAGAATTTTATTACTAAATTCTAATGAATCACTAAGTAAAATACTTGCATGAAAATTAATCCGACCGTGAAAATCAAGCTCAAAATTGTCACCTGATAATATATTGTCAATTAGACCATTGAGTAACTCATTTTCTTCATCCTGCTTAACAGGAAGATCTGTTGTAATGATTTGTGATTTTTCAAAATCACCTGATTCAATTGGCACACTGAATTTAGCAATTTCTAGACTATTATTGAACAGTGTGATATCGATATTATCTGCCTTAACAAAACTAGGCCCAGACGAAGAATCATAGTTCGTTACATTCAAACGAAATTGAAGTGTAATTTCACTTATTGAAGCAGTAATTATATCGATATTATCAATACTAAAATTCGCGTTTTCAAGTGCATCAATATTATTATCTACGCTTAATTGATAAATAATATAAGTCAAACCGCTCGAGAAAATAAGAAATGCAATTATTGATATAGAAATAAGTTTCTTCCTAGACATTTTTGAAAGCGAGGTTCGCCATCGACCAATTTTATTATTCAATAACTTGAAAGTATACAAATACCCTAAAAATGATTTATATATTTGTATAGCTGTAAAATTAATTTTTTTGCTGGTAAAAGCTATTGATAATTAGTTACTTCTTTCAAATAAATATTAATTAATGGTTGATTTAGGTCATTCAATGAGGAATCGATCTATCAAATTGTATCTTATCAGACATTGTGAGGATAAAGCATCTCAATTGAGGAAATTTGAAGATTTAAAACTTACAATTAATGGTGAACAACAAGCCCGAAATATTGCAGACTTTCTTAAAAATTATAAAATTAATCGAATATTTGTATCACCGAAATTAGCCGCAAAACAAACAGGACAACTAATTTCAGACAAATTAAAAGTTTCATTGATAGAATCTAACTTACTTAGAGATAGAGATGTTGGAATTGCAAAGGGGTTAAGTTACAAACAAGTACAACATAAATTTTCGAATATCTTATCAAAGTCGACTTCCGAAATAAATTTCAAATTCCCACAAGGGGAGAGTAATGGTGACGTTTATGAAAGATCTAAACAATTTATTCAAAAGTATATTTTCACAAGTGGAGGAACTAATGAAAATTTAGTTATAATATCCCATTCGTTGACATTAATCTATTTAATTTATGTTTTGCACAATATTGGATTTCAACCAGAATTAAACTATTTATTTGAACACGGCATGGGATGCATATTGAACAAGGAACACGGAAAGATGGTATTTCGCATTGTAGAATTAAAAAAAATGTATGAAGAGGGAACACTCAATAATTTTCAATAATAGTCTTTTAGGATTTCCTTGAGTTTTGAAATATGCCTACTTTCTCTTTGAGCAAGAGGAGTTAGGAGTTGTAATAAAGTCATTTCACCCCTCGTTTCATGTTTAACTAATTTCTTATTCCAAATCTCAGGATCAATTAATGAAACTTCATTCAATAAATCTGATCGAGCATTCATGAATGCAGTGATATTTCCTCTTACAGATTCATCATCAAGGTTGATCTTTTCCATCTGTTTATTTTCATCATAATCATGCAGATAGACCAATTCAGTATTATCTGGGTTCATGGCTCGTTTAACACGTGAGGCGTAGACTTCAGAAACTAAACGCAAATGAATCAAGGTTTCTAATGGGCACCACTCATCTTCGGAAGGTCTATGAATTTGTATTGCTCTTGGAACTCCCCAAAATAATTGAGAAAATTCAATTGATGTATTGGATAATGTAGCATGTACCATATCAATTGTTAATTCAGGTTCTTCACTTTCCACATCCCCTAACATTTCGTTTAATTTACTAAGAAAAATTGATTCTCGCTCAGCTAGAGGAATTAAAAGCTCTAAAAGCGACAACTCTCCATGCAATTCATGTTGACATATTTTCTTTTTCCATTCAGTTTTATCAATTAATGAAATACGATTCAAAAGATCTGAACGGGATTGCATAAATTCATTCAAATTAGATTTTGCGGTCTCTTCTTCGATTTTCACTTTAGAAATCAACTGATGTTCATCATGATCCTTTAAAATTATTTGTACTTCATTCTCAATCGACATAATTCTCTTGACACGATTAGCATAAATTTCAGATACTTGTCTCAAATGGACTAATATTTCTAGACTGCACCATTCTGAGTCACTGGGTTTTTCCAATTGTTTTGCTTGTGGTATATCCCAAAATAGAGATGCTAATTGAACTGAGGTATCGGATAATATTTTATGGACCTCGTCAATCTTATCATCTCGTTCATCAACAATATTCTCCATTATTTTGTCACTCTTAAATTTAACAGGTATTTTCTTACTTTTTAAATTACACTTAGAATCAATTTTTTGTGATAAATCTTAAACACTTTCACTAACGATTTTTTTAGCTTGCTTTAATGCCTCGGATATACCCGCGATTTTGGTTCCACCACCAGAAACGACGTCACCACTGCCTCCACCACCACCTCCAAGAAGTTTTCCAATATTCTTGATGACGGGAGAGAGTGATATTTTGCTTCCCTTAGATCTAGCGACAACTACCATTGCTCTACCTTCGTTTTCTCCAATAATTATTGCAATTAAGTTTCCTTCCTTTTGACTTAATTCTGAAAATTTCTCTCCTAAATTAATGAGATCTGATTGTGGCGCATTTAATGAATTTACGACTAAACTAATTTCATTTCCAGATTTTGAAGTAATTTTCTTTGCACTTTGAATTAATAGCGGAACTTTGGCCTCAGCCAATTGCTTGCTCAAATTCGTTATTTGTTTGCCTTGTTCTTTCCATTCACTAAAAAATCTCTTGGTGGTTGCGGGCAATTCTTCAGGATTTACAGAGAATTCAGCAGATGATTCACTCAGCAATTGATAATCATGCTGTACACGTTCTACTGCCTGATTTCCAGCAGTCAAAGTAATTCTTACAATTCCATCTTGGATTCTTTCTGCTCCAAGAATTCGAATATAACCTATGTCTCCGGTCATGTTCGCATGCGTCCCACCACAGGCCTCAACATCAATGCCAGGTATTTCAACAATCCGCAATTCTTTTCCTGGAACTACTCCTCCTTGGTAAATTGTGAATCCAAATTTACTTTCAGCATCAGTCCTTTCCATTATATGTTTCTCAATTCTACGATTATCCATCACCACAGAATTTGCAACATATTCTATTTCATCTAATGTTTCTCTAGATATCCCCTCCCAGTGAGTTATATCAAGCCTTCCCCTATCTGGAGTTTTGTCGGCACCTGCTTGCCATATATGATTACCCAATACTTCTCTTGCTGCACCACCCACAATATGAACTGCAGTATGATGTCTCATTAAGGCTAATCTTCTTTCTAAATCTAATTCAAGTTTTACTTTTGTACCTTTAACCAGCTTGTCGGGTAATCGATCTACTTTGTGAACAATGGCAGTACCAAATTTTTTGACATCAATTACTTCTAACTTCATTCCTTTCACATGCATAAAACCATGATCTTCAGCCTGTCCTCCTCCTATTGGATAAAATATTGTTTTGTCAAGAATGATATGCCCTGAGTCTAAAACTTCTAGAACAAAAGCTTCTGATACTTTTTTAAGATTTTTATCATAATACAACTGTTCAGTCACTAAGGACTTAATCTTTGCTAAATCTATTTCCTCAACAACAACATCTTCTTTTTTCTTGTCTGTAGCTTGATCAGCCTGCTGATAGAAATCCATAGGTATAGAAATATTTACACCTTCATCTTTTGCAATCGATACAACTGTTTCTGGAGGAATACCTCGTGAACTATAAAGTTCAACTAATAATTTATCATCAATCTTCTTCTTTGATTTCATTAATTGTTTTATATGTTTTCTACCAGTAGCAACGGTTTTATCGTATCTTGTTCGCTCAACATCTAAAATTGTTTCAGATATGGCAATCGATTCTTTTACACGTGGGAAACTTTGAGAAACATAAATAGCAGTTCGTTCGATGATATCATGTAAATCAAGATTAAAATTGTAAATTTCATTTAATGTAAATAATCTTCTAATCATTGTCCGAATATTATATCCACCACCAACATTACTGGGAATGGCACCATCACTTAAGGCGAATGCAAGAGTTCGACTATGATCCCCTATTGCATATATTGCTTCAATTTCCTGTAACTCAGTATTTAAGTCCTTTAATGAATAGCCAAGCTGCTCAGCGATCCCTAATCTTGCTTTTTTTACATCTGAAACTTCATTTATATCTATTAATCCTGCGATTTTAGAGTAATTTCGCAATAATTCTTGATTAACTTTAATTCCGGTTTGTTTTAATAAATAGTCCAAAACAGGACCATAAGTGGCTTCATAAATAGTAGGCGTTCCTTGTGAGAACCATGAAGTTCTTTCAGTTCCCCAACCAACGTCAATTACTTTAAGATCCATTTCCTTGTACCCAGTGGGAGTGTTCTCATATTGCATAAATACAGAATTAACTATTTCAGCACCATAAGCCATGCTTTCTAAATTCGGACCAAAATTTCCGCCACCCATCCAAATATTTTCGACATAGGTAATTTCTTCCGCTTCCAATCCAAGTTTGGTTGTAAGGAATTTAAAATTAAGATCTATACAATGATCCATCCAATAGCCACCTTTGATATTTTCACTAACAAAGGCATGTTGACCAAACATTACAAAACTAGTTAAATGACGACCTGTTCGTCCTACGTTATCAATATCTGAAAATTCTCCTCCAAAACGTAAGCATGGTTGAGGAACGGTTAATGGATTGGCTGGAGGAGGGATTTGACCACTTGTAACCCATGGTTGGAAGTCAGCAATACTGGCAATTGTAAAATCTAAATCATCTCGCCATCTGGCAACTACTGGATATGGATCGATTGGTTCATGACCATTTTTTTCAAAAAAGTTAGTCAACTGCGAAATTGTTTGGTGAAAATTCCAATTAGGTCCTTTTCTTCCAATAAATTTGTAACCACCTTCACAAGAGGTATCTCCACAAGTTTGTCTCTCAGAAGATAGTGTCCAAAAAAATAATCCACAATTAGAACATTGCTTTCTAGAATGACCCTTCTCCTTGAATAACTCAACGTTGTACTGTTCAGGAGTAAAGATTTTGGCTAATTCAGATTTTTCCATGGCGATCCTTAATTGTACGATTTATTGTCAACAAAAAAGAAATTTGGTTTGCATCAAGCAATTCGGTAATTTGAGATCGAACGATCCACATATAGAATTAAATTCACATCATTTTAGATTAAATTGAACTAACTCCTATAATTCTTCCACAATATATTATACTCATTAATGATGGAATCAACTTTTTCAGTGGCCAAACCCACATTTATATGAGAAAAAATTTTATATAATTTTTCTTTTGGAATATATTTTAAAATAATTTTATCTGTAGAAACAGCTTCCTTGAAATTGTCACTATTAACATGTTTCCTTAAAAGTTCATGTGCTTCCTGTCTTCCTATAGTCTTTGTCATTTCGATTAGTATTTGTTCTGATTTTCCTGTATCTGCTTTTTCTAAATTTTCTTGAATTGCAGCCAAATTAAATTTTAAACCACTGAGAATAGATATCATCGATTTTGTAATATAATATAATAGATTTGCAGATTGGGGAATGATTACACGTTCCACTGATGAATGACTTATATCTCTTTCATGCTCCAAAGCAATATTTTCAAGCGAGATTGCTACATTTGATCTTATTATCCTTGCTAGTCCTGAAATTCTTTCGGATTTATGAGGATTTTTTTTGTGAGGCATCGCACTACTTCCTACTTGTTTCTCTGCAAATGGCTCCTGCCACTCATTAATTTCGGATCTCTGTAAATTTCGTATCTCCTTGGAAATTCTTTCAATAACCGATGCGATAAGTGCCATACTATTCATGAATTGACTATGAATTACCCTTGAGACCACTTGTGTGGATATTAAACAGGGTTTTAATTTTAGTTTAGCAAATAGTTTTTCCTCAATATCTAATCGCATGGTACTTGCATAATTTCCTACAGCTCCTGAAAACTTTGACAACTTCACATTTGTTCGAAATAGTTCAATTTTAGCCAAACGGAGCTCATAAAGGAAATTTGCTAGTTTGAACCCAATTGTGGTGGGAATTGCAAATTGGCCATGGGTACGGGCTATGCATGCGGTTTCTCTATGCAATGTTGCATGGTTAGCAAGAATTTCAGATAACTTGTCAAGTAGATCGAGTAATCGAGATTTGGTTTCAATCATTTGAAGAGCTAAAACCGAATCTTGAATGTCATTTGATGTGGCCCCAAGATGGACAAATTTACCTGCATCTCCCGAAGCTTCCGTTAATGCCTTAACCATCGACATCAAGTCATGGTGGATAACTTTCTCTATTTCATTTACTCTATCTAATTTTACCACAGGAGCTGCTTTTGCAATTAGAGAACTTGTTCCAACGGGAATAATACCGAGTTCTTCTTGTACTTCTGATAATGCAACTTCAACCTCCAATTGATATCTTAACTTGTTTTCTGCTGAGAAAATTTCTGCAATAGGTGTTTTATATCGTTCTGCCGCCTCAGACCACACACATGTCTAATACAAATCAATAGTTTAATTATTCCTTTTGATATTCGTCCTGTTATCAAAATGATTGATAATATTGGCATTATTAATTTACATCATCAAATCCATTCCATAAGATTTGAAACCAATAATTAGAAAATATTCTTATGAATCGTGAATTTTATATTTAATGAATACACTTGGGTATTGAAGCTACTTGGAAAGTGTTCATTTACCTGTATGGTTTCCATTCCAAAAAATTTCTAACATGAAAATTGATGAACAGGAATGGAAAAAACTGATCATCGATAGAATAAACATTCTGGGTATTAATGGGGATAAAGAATTTCAAAAAGATAATTATGAAAGTCAAGAAGAATTCAGAGAACGAGGCCAAGTCGACATAAAAGGCCATTTTATTTTAAAATTGGGAGTTTATATGGATCCTCGCCTCTCAGCATGGTTTATGGAAAATGAAGGTGATCTTTTCCAATTTCGATTTACAAAGGCGAGATGGGAGGCAAAAAAACAAATTTTAGACTATCTTTTTCCGGATGAGGATCTTGAACCAACGTGGCTTGTAATAAAAAATTTAGAAGAAAAACTCAAGGAAAATATTCAACAAAAATTTGGCCTATTCGAAGATATTAAAACACGCAAAATGGGCCGTACTGGGAGGTCTTATAATCAATTAATTGGGGGCTCGATGGGTAAATTAATTGCAATTGATTTCCGTCAGGCTGCATTTATAGTGAAACATCGGAGAGCTTTACTCTACAAAGGCTGGGTAATAGGTTCTATTGATAGATTGATGAGCACAATAAAACACAAATATCAAGATTTGATCAACAAGGAATTGATTAAATTATCAGAAAGGAGACAAACCGAAGTTTCAGGACCTCAAAAAGTTTTGAGTGATAATATAAATGAACTACTTCAAAAGCTCATAAAACCTAAAAAAGAATTTAGTATGAGTGGTGTAGTTCTAAAAGGTGATTTTGACGATCATGTATCCTATTATCCTCCTTGCATTAAAGATCTTATGAAACAAGTTGAAGTTAAAGGATATATCGCTCATTGGGAGAGATTTCAACTTGGATTATTCTTGAAACACACTGGTATGGATATCGAAACCCAATTACAATATTGGTATAGCAAAGCTGTTGATAATATTGGGATTAGTTATACAGAATTCAAGAAAAGAGCCGGATATATAATACGACATATTTATGGTTTAGAAGGTGGTAAAATAGATTATGCCATGCCGTCTTGTAATACTATCCAAACCAAAATGTATTGCTACTTTAGACATAAAGATAGCGCAATTATAGCTGAAGAACTTACTGAATTATTGAAAGATAGAAAAGGAATCAATCCCAAACTTAAACATGAAATCACTGACTTAACAAATAGAGGTTTTACTCAACAAGCTTGTGCTAAATATTTAATGCTTTTAGCTGGAGATACTGCTAATGAGAAAATTGATAAAATGTATCATCCAATGATTTTCCTTCGAGTATTTGCAAAATCTGCAGATATCTATAAAGAAATAGATGAAAAATTAAATCAAGATAACAGGAAAAAAGATAGCCCTTCAAATGATGTTTCAAAATCGAAGGAATAATTGAAATTTACTCAATCCAAAATAACATCGATCGGTTTAAACTATGTGTTTTTAACTTCTAATTTGGGAGAACCAATAGTTATTTTTATTTTGAACGACTTATGTAAATAGTTGAGGAACGGAGGTGTAAATTGGTGAAGGAAGAAAATGTAACAATCGATGAAACAAAAATTGAAGAAAAAGTGAAACCAATTGAACCCAGTTTTGATAAAGATAAGCTCGGAAAAGATGTAATGGAATATTATCGCAATTTTTTTGATGTAAATGATATTCTCCGAGTTATTTCAATAGATACATTTCCAACCCGGGAATTTGGTTTTGAAAGATTAGATACTGGATTTACTAGGAATAAATCCTTTGTTGAGCCATCTCATGTTCGAGAATATTTATCTACATTTCCAGTAGGGGGTGCATATATAGGCTCACTTTATCAAGATCGTCTATTACCAAGCGATAAGAACAATAAGGCTGTTACAATTCACAATACACCATGGGTTGGAAGAGAATTAATTTTTGATTTTGATATGGACGAATATGATTTAATTCGAACTTGTGAGTGTACAGGAAGAAAGGTATGTATTGATTGCTGGATGTTGATGCAAAAGGCTAGCGAAATAATTGATGATACTCTACGAGAAGATTTCGGTTACAAAAAACTTGAATGGGTGTACACAGGTGGTCGGGGTTATCATTGTTGGGTCCTCGATAAAAAAGCGTTTGATCTTGATCAAGATCAAAGAGCTGCAATAATTGGCCATATGCAGCTTATTCACGATCCCAAAGGATTACAAAAAATTGATAAATTAGGAAATAACGCTGAATTACTCAGAACTAGAATTTATGAAAAATTAGGGAGAGAATTCATCTTAAATGAGAAGGAAGATAAAACACTGAAGGATCTAGGATTTGGGAAGAAAAAGTTAGAAACGATCAGGGAATTTCTTCAAACAACAACTTTGTATCGAGATATTGTTGATAGTGTACCAAAAGGGAAGAATGAGGAATTTTTAGAAACGATAATTAAAAATCTATATCCAAGAATTGATCATAAAGTTACTATTGATGTTAGAAGACTTATTCGAATGCCAGGAAGTGTACATATTCGGACCCAAAATATATCTGAATATATCTCAGATCCAGCGAATTTCAATCCAATAACCGATGCCAAAAATATCTATCAGTTCATTAATTCGTAGATGAACTTGAATTGAAAGGAATTTATATTACTGATATTTATCTACTATGTGTCAGGAGATTCTAAACCTTTACTTACTGATTCAGAAAGAGAATTAGAATCGGGTAAATCAATTATCCAAAATGGGAATAAAGAGGCTAAATTAGTAAGAAGAAGCTGGGTAGTGCAGCATTTCGATAAACTAAAATATCAAGATGCTCTATTAGTTCAACAAAATTTGCATGATAAAGTAAAAACAAGTGATGAACATTATTTATTACTATTACAACATTATCCTGTAATAACAATGGGTAGAAGAACTGACGCTTCACATATATTATTATCAGAATCTGAACTTGAAGAGAGGAATATTGAGCTATATAGAGTAAATCGAGGCGGATCTGCAACGTATCATGGACCTGGTCAGTTAATAGGTTACCTAATATGCAAATCTAGTAGATACGGGGGGATTCACTCTTTAGTTTCTATAATTCTTAAAACAATACATGAAGTAATTAGTAGTTTTG
The DNA here is from genome assembly GCA_001940725.1 of Candidatus Heimdallarchaeota archaeon LC_2. The sequence continues at coordinate 11,004 of MDVR01000001.1, forward strand.
GGATCAAGGCAAAAATTGATGAAGAAAACCCTGGAGTTTGGACTGATACAGAACCTCCTAGGAAATTATCAGCAGTTGGTATGTCAAATAAAGATGGATACACGATGCATGGATTTGCAATAAATGTTGATTTACCTCTAACTGGATTTTCAACAATTGTGCCGTGTGGATTAACATTGCCAGTATCAACTCTTGCAATTGAATCAGGAAAGAGAATAAAAATATCTGAAGTTGAAGATTTAATAAAAACTAAACTCTTATTCAATTTAAAATGAATTTAATTAATAGGAATTAATTCTGTATTTGAAAAACACTTGTATTATCAACCATAGTTTGGATATCCACTTCTAACCACGTAATTTGTCTTAACCAGAAGGAATCAAAAACAAAGTCTAATATAAAATCATCAGGTCTTGATTTTGACATAATACTGGCTTCATCAGTCTCTGTCCAGCGATCAGGTGCGTGGAAAATGTGGCTCAATTCATGTTGAATAAGATTATCAGCAAATGATGGTGTTAATCTGAGTTCGACCGCTGTATTCCCTGTATTTTGACTTCCCTGAACTGCGATTGCAGTGTTTTGATTTGAAAAAACAACTCCTAGATTAGTCATAGTTCTATTTGATAGAATTAATAGTATATCTGCCCCTGCATTTGCAGTCTGAGTCCCAACTCCAAAATCCCATATTGAATTATTTAGGAGCAATTTCTCACCAACATCAATCCCAGCAAAACTTCGCATTAACTCCAAACTTATTGTCGAAATCCTCATTTCAAATTCTACAACAGCTACTTCAACAAATGTGAGATTCATAGTTGATGAAAATCTAGAATTCACTTGATCCAGATAAAAGGATGGTTCTCTGAATTTTAACTCATCTCCTGTTAAATTTTCCCAGTTATCATTTGCTATTACAGTTAGAATTGCAATCTTTTGAGTGGGGATCGAAATTTCCAAACTTATATTCTCATTATCCGTAATATTGAAGAAAATTGTTAGATTATGCTTACCCTGATAATTACCGATCTGAAAGTATCCGAAATCATCGTTAACTGTTAGAATGTCCCCCTCGATTCCAATCTGAAGTGAACTATTCACTAAACCAGTTAGATTATAATAAATTCGAGTATAACCTGTTGTTTCAATTTCCGCACCAATACTAGCTGATGCATTTTCTTTTGTTGATGTTACCGTTAATTTGTTTTGAGTTGTGATAATTGAAGCGTTTATTTCAATAGGTTCAAACCAATTAAGATTTGTCGCTTGTTCATAAATGGGAGCTAAATACCCAAATAAATTGTGTTCCAAAGAGGCTGTAAAATTACTCACGATATGTACTTGGGTATAAATTAAAACATAGGATGTAAGTGTATAATTTTGATTTGTTAAAGCCACAAATCCATTTTCCTCAAATCCCGGCCTTAATTCCAAATTTAATAAATGAGTTCCAGGATTGTACAATTCATCAATAATAATATGCTGATCCGCAGTTCTGTTCATTTCTAGATCAACAATACCAATTGAAATATAATTTAAACGAGCAATAGTTTCTTCTACATGCACTTCTAGAGAGAATGGAATGTTGTTACCTTTATAAAAATCCTGTTGAGTAATCGAGAAATCGGCAGAGAGACTACCGTTGTATTTGATAGCTTCCTGTTCATAATTTGAAATACTATTACCTAAATCAATTGATTGGGTATTGTTACTTATTAAAATTGTGGCAATTGAACCGCTTATAATTAGAAGAACAGAAATTCCAATTACACTTAAGTTTCTTTTTGTAATAGTGAAACTCATTATCTATTCCAATATTTGAATAGAAACCAATAAGGTTTTGCTACTATTAATAGTAATTCGGCAAACAAGAATTATAATAACTAATTGAATAACCTCGAACACAGCAATATTGGGAATATATCAAATATTTGCAGAAAATTTGAAAAAATTAAAATTGTTGTTTGAATTATCAAAAGGTAAAGTTGTATAGCTATGTTCTTTTGGATTTTAGTAAGAAGCTATCAAGGTTTTCCTATTTTGTTACCCTTTAGGTAGGCACAACTTTATTAATCATTTTATTCTTAACTATTATGAGGGTTTATGGCAGCATCGATCAATAAACAAAATAAAATTTCCATTTCAATCCCAATATTTCTTTCTTTGTTATTGATGGGATCAATTGTTGGTATAATTGGAAACTCAATTTTATTGGGATCTTCCTCCGAAAATGAACCAATTAGAATATTCAAAATTGTTGTTGCTGCAATTTTCACACTTGTATTATTATTGGCAGTTATTTTTTCTTCAATTGAAATTGCTGAACCAGATGGGTATAAGGCAAAAATATTCACTTCTAAGACGGATAAATGGTTACAGAGCACATACAATAATTTAGAAAGTTGGGAATTCTTACTAGTTCTTTCCAATTTTATTTTACTCCCAATTGGTCTTGCAACCTCATTAATTTCTGATGGATCACCATATTTTGTTACAAGCGCGATTACAATGGTAATTATCTATTTTTCGTATAGTCAAAGGATAGGAACAAGGAAATCAGTAAAAGCGATTCTTCCAGGTCAAGAATCCATTAGTCTAACTGACTTAAGCAAATTAATCTCCAAAGAGAGTAAAATTGTGAGAAAGGCTATTGTGCATCTAATAAGTTTCGAAAACTATCCAGCGTCATATGATTATTCATCTGGAATAATAACTTATCTTGGCTCGTCAATTATCTCAAATAATTTAGATTCCCGAGTAATTGAACCTGAATTAACTATCACACGAAAAAAACAAGTTAAGCCAAAAGAGGTTACTCAGAAGAAGAAACCCTGTCCCTATTGTGGAGAAATTCCTATTGTGAATCACGCAGTATTTTGTAGTGATTGTGGTGCTTCACTTGTTGCGGCAAAATAAAAAAATATGAGATTAGCAATATGAGTAAAAAAGCATTTCCCGATTTAATTGAAAGTTTATCTTCATTTAATATAACTGGATTTACCAAATTACAGGCTGCAGCTTATATTGCAATTTTAAAAATGGGAGAAGAAACAGGATCAGCTATTGCAGCAGAAAGTGGAATCAATCGGTCCAAAATTTATGATATTCTTGGACAGCTTGAGGAAATGAGCGCGGTTAAGCGTGTATCAAGAGAAGGAAAACCAAAATATATTGCAGTAGACCCCGGTACAGTTCTAAGTAAAATTCTATCAGAATTCAAAACCAAGATCACAAAAAGCAAGGAATCACTGGAATCGTTGGTAAATTTAAGAGAAGATATATCTGAATCAAACATTACACTCACCACTCTGTTCCTAAAGGATTTAGACATTAATGAATTTGAATATTTGATATCATCTCGAGAGAGATCTC
>MDVR01000002.1 GCA_001940725.1 Candidatus Heimdallarchaeota archaeon LC_2
AATTGTGATCCATTATCATGAAGTATGGCTTCTGGAACGCCATACTTCTGTACCAATTTTTCCAATGTATCCACCCAGGATGCACTAGTCTGATTATCTGAGATCACTGCAGCTAGATTGTATCTGGAATGGTCATCAATCACATTATAAGCAAATAACTTCCCTGGTTTGTAGAATGGACCCACATTATCAATCTGCCATAACTCATTGGGTTTCCCTCGTTCAAATCTCTTATAATATACTTTCTTCTTACGATTTCGTCTTAATTTACCCTTTCCTACCTTTTTCAGTTGATATTGGGTTGTGGATTCTGAAATGTATCGTTGGCTTTCCAACGAAATTGCTGACGCAATAGTTCGCGATGACAATTGACGATCTCGCAACTCAAAGATGCGTGATAAAATCTGCGAAGGTAACCTACCTGATTTTGGACCTGGTTTCTTGGGAATAATACCATCTAGTCCAAATTCGCTGTAATTCTTGGATTTTCTGTAATAAGTCGATCTGGTAACTCCAAAACTTTCCAAGATTTGGTCAATCGATTTATCATGGTGTTTTGATCGAGGATCCGACCGATCCTCAATGGTCTGAACGAGAGAGATAAATGCTCTCACTTTCATTTTCTTATCTAGGACTTGCTCAAGTTTGGACATTTGCAATTCAACTTCTGCAGGTCCTACTTCCTCGTTATGTAATATCTGTGTGACATGTCTAGCTATTGACATATGTCCCATTAATTGTTACAGTTCATAATCGATCGAATTAAGACTTTGAGTGTTTTCTTATTATCTGCTGCCATTGTAGGTGACTGTTTAGATGTTCAATTATCTCCAAAAAATAAATATATCGGAGAGCTTCTTCATTCTTAGAAAGAGAGATTAACTTGAGTAAATCATTAACTGAAACCAATAAACGTCATTCGATTTTGCTTAAAATGGATTTATATAATTACGTTCAATATATCATATATGTTTGATTTTATTGACAAGGTAGTTATTATTACAGGTGCTGGTGGTGCTCTTGGGAGCCAAGTTGCAGAATTGTTTTATCATGCAGGAGCCAAAGTTGCATTATATGACATATTACCTGATGACAAATTACAATTGAAATTCCCAAAGTTGAAAAATCTTGAGAATACACTATTCCAATCTGTGAATCTGACTGAAGAAGAATCAATTCAAAATGCGATTGAAAAAACCATAAATAAATTTGGACACATTGATATTTTGGTGAATATTGCTGGTGGTTTTCGTATGGGGCCTTTATTACATGAAACCAGTGAAAATGACTTTGATTTTATGATTAAATTAAATACCAAGACTATGTTTCTAACATCCAAAGCCGTTATACCTTACATGCTGAAGCAAGGAGGCGGGAAAATAATTAGTATATCTGCAAGAGCTGCTTTGAAGGGAGTTGGAAAAATGGCACCCTACATAGCATCAAAAAGTATGGTAATTCGATTGACCGAGAGTATGGCATCAGAATTGAGAGATTCTAACATCAATGTAAATTGCATCCTACCAGGAACAATTGATACATCTGTTAACAGAGCAGATATGCCAAATGCTGATTTTTCAAAATGGGTCGATCCAAAGGACCTTGGCAATGTAATTCTATTTTTGGCTTCGGAGGAGGCAAAAGGAATCAATGGTGCTGCCATCCCTGTTTATGGATTAAGTTGATAATTGAATACCAAAATTATATCAATTGATATTTATCTTTTAGAATAAGATAGTTCTAGATGATACGGAGTTTTTGATATTTCCCTGACCAAATATATAACCAAAGAATTAGTAAATGACTCTCTTAATCTGACTGATGAAATTGTGAAAAAGTGTGGTCCTCGACTCGCGGGAACCGAAGGAACAAAAATTGCTCGGGATTTGGTAAAGAATTTGTATGAAGAATCCTGTGATTCAGTACGTGTTGAGGAATTTGATGTCAGACCAAATAGTTTTCTTGGGTTAATAAAATATTCAGCCATAGTTTTCATTATTTCTTCAATAATGACATACTTTAATCTGATTATCTTAGCTGCTATAGGGTTCTTCATTGCTTTTTTTATGATACTTTCTCAAACATTTCTGTACTGGGAAATATTCGATAGGTTATTTACTGAGAGACAGGGATTTAATGTAATAGGAACTATTGAACCGGAACATGAAGTCAAACAACAAATTATAGTCAGTGGTCATCACGACGCTCCATATGCGTTTCATCTTTTAGAAAAAACTCCAAAATTGTATGGCATATTAATCATCAGTGCTAACCTCTCCATATTGTCAAGTGTCTTGTTATCAGGTTGGTGGACACTTTCTCTTTTATTTAATGGGAATGATCCTTCAAGTTCATCAATTATTCGTATTTTCTTAATTTTTGCATTCATCCCAATTCTCCCATTTTTAGTTTTCATTACAAATACCGTTTCTCCAGGTGCGGGCGATAATATGATCTCAACTGTGATAACAGCAAAAACTGCTTTAATATTTGGTCAACGAAAGAAATCTCAAAAAGAAGCCCTACAAAATACCAGATTGATTGTTGCCTCTTTCGATGCTGAGGAGGCCGGTCTAAGAGGGGCTCGTGCCTACGTACAAAAAAATTTGAATTCATTACATACAATCCCAACTTATGTATTCAACATGGACAGTATATATGAAGCAAAGAACTTAAAATTGTTTAATAGAGACTTGAACTCAACAGTTAGATTGTCTGATATTATGATTAAAAATTGTCAAAGTGTTGCTACTAATCTTGGTTATGATATCAAGGCTATTCCCATGCCATTTGGGGGCGGTGCGACAGACGCTGCAGAATTTGGAAAAGAAGGAATCCATGCTACCACTTTAATCGGACTTTCTACTAGTTTTATTCGACACGAAATTCATTATCACACTCAATATGACACAGTGGATAAAATAGAACCAGAAGCGGTAAAAGTTGCTCTTGAATTACTTTTTAATTTTATCTCACAAATGGACAATGATATTTTGATGATAGATTGAAAATCTAAAGTCCGCTGAAATTATAGTTTGAAACAAACATCTTTTCCCTTATAATTAATCTATTTAAGCAATCAAAAATTTCTATTCCTATGGTTGAATTATTTGAGCTTGAAAGTGATATGGGTGGATCGTTTCCCTACAAGAGCAATTATCTTAAAATTGGGAAAAATAAACTCGCATACATAGATGAGGGTCCAAAAGAAGCTCCTGTCCTGCTAATGTGTCACGGAAATCCGACTTGGTCCTATCTTTATCGACATTTTATCGCAGAATATTCCAAGTCTTATCGATGTGTAGTACCTGATCATCTTGGATTTGGGAGATCCTCAAAACCTAAGAAATTGGAAGATTATACGTTAATTGGACATATTGACAATTTAACTAAATTAGTAAATCACTTAGATCTAAAAAACGTATTCGTCGTTGGACAAGACTGGGGTGGCCCTATTGGTTTAGGATGGGCTGCAAGAAATAAAGAAAGAGTCGGAGGTTTAGTTATACTAAACACATGGACCTTTGTTAAACGATTTACAATGAAATTACCGCTTATCTTTAGATTCCTTCTTCGAACTAAAAACTTGGGAAATTGGATAACTATACGAAGAAATGTATTTGTTAATCGTTTAATTCCCTTTAGTATTTATGTTAAAGCAAACATCAAGCCTGATAAGGAAACTATGATGAAAGCATATCGAGCACCATTTCCAAAAATCTCAGATCGAAAAGGAATCCATGCATTTCCACGGATGATTCCTACCAAGCCATCTCATCCAGATTACAATACAATGTTGGAGACAGAAGAAAATTTAGTTGATTGGGGCATTCCGGCTTTATTATTCATTGCAACAAAAGACAGGGCTTTTGGAAAGAAAGTTGCTTATACATTTCATGAGATTCTGCCTAACTCGAGTGAACCAATTGAAATATTAGCAGGTCATTTCTGCCAAGAAGATGGGACTGATGAAATATTTCCACATCTCAAGGAATTTTTAATTAAACACAATTAACTTGGTAACTCTTAATTTTAATTGCTATTTGTGTTGTCTCCCTTCAATAGCGTTCCATTTGACGAAAAATGTTTATCTTTAATAAAAAAAGTAACTTGCTCCTGATACAATGATACTGCCTAAGAGGGTTGTATCGTTGCAATCAAAAACAAGGTTAGAGCAATTCCTAAAATCTGTTTTGATTTCATGTTAATTATACTACCTCTCTTTAATGATATATACATTGATTTAAAGAGTTCTTTAATTATGTTTTTTAATGTTGTTTGGAAGACTGAGTTCGCATATTGATGCTTGTATAGTCAAATCAGGAAAAAAATGGCGTCAAAACTTTAATTTGTGATAGTAAAATTATTTTATCTAATTAAAGAGCATTTGAAATTTTTATTGTTTTTTATTTTGAGATCCAAAGTGCAGTTCGTACTGGAAGTAAAACCAAATATTTGTGAATTCGAGAAAAGTAAATACAAATATTCGCATTTTTAATAAAACTAGATCAAATGTCTCGGATAATCTTTTAAAATATAATAATTTCGCATGTTCTACCAATAATAAAAAAGGTTGAAAAATATGAAAATTAAATCAAAAAATTATGCATTAGTATTAATTATTTTCATGTTCCTTTTCTCAGCTATTCCAACCAATAGTAATCAAAAACATTATTCAGGAATAGCTATTAATTTAGAAGGAACTCATAATGGGGCGGATTATATAATTCGAGTCCCTGAAAATTGGAATGACGTACTTATCGTGTATGCGCATGGTTATACACAACCAAGTTCTGCGGAAGCAGCACCAGGTGGTGTAGCTATGGAAGAATTCTTGCTTAGTCAAGGTTATGCCTTAGCAGGTTCAAGATATCAGACTGATGGCTGGGCAGTAAAGGAGGGATTACAAGACACCACTTCATTGACTACTCTATTTAATGGAAAAGTTGGAAAACCTGACAAAGTAATTTTATGGGGATTTTCTATGGGTTCTGTAATTGCATTTGAGAGTGCTGAAAAGCATTCGGGTATATATGATGGTATAATCGCAGCCTGTGCTGTTGGGGCTGGAACAGTAAGAACTTGGGATAGTGCTTATACTCTGGCACTAGCCTATGATGTTACATTCGGATGGCCAGCTGCCTGGGGATCTGCAGAAAACGTACGTGATGACATAGTCTTCAATACAGAGGTAGCTCCTGTATTATTCGGCCAAGTAACAGATCTCAGTAATTTTGGATTCTTTGAATTCATGAGACTCGTTAGTGGTATTCCATTTGGTGAATTCTATTCTGGACCATCAAATTTCTTATTTACTGACATGTTCTTTCTTACAGAAGCACGTGGAGAGTTAGAGAGTCGTGCAGGTGGTCCAATTGTTGAAAATGTGGGTCATTCATATACTCTAACAGATGCTGATAAAGGATACTTAGCTGCTTTCGGTATTGATCCCGAACCACTATTAGATACAATGAACGCTCGTACAGATGTTGTAGCACCTAAGAATGCTCGAAATTATGTGAAACAATATGCTGAATATACTGGGAATATTAAGGTTCCAGTACTCACAATTCATACAATCGGTGATGGGTTGGTAGTTGTTAATCAAGAAAATGCATATCGAGCTACAGTAGAGGCAGCTGGTAAAGAATCACTTTTGGTGCAGGTATACACAGATGCCATTGGGCATTGTGCGTTTGATCCGTTTCAATTATTATCCTCAATACGTGCCATGGAATATTGGCTGGATACAGGAATAGCACCAGATTCCTCATTTTTCTCAGAATTGCTTGGATTTCTTAACGATTTTGAACCAGCAGAGATGCCTTTTTAGGAATAATTAATCAAAATAAATAATAAATATTATCGATCAATTGGAAATTATTAGTTTGAATGATCAACAATCCACTTATTTGTATTCCTAATTGTATTCCTAATTTATTTCAGGATTGAAGTATAAAATAGAGTAACACTAGTACAATTACTCTCATAATATATTACCTCATTAATTTTGTAATTGACATTGTATCAATCAATTTTTTACCCTGTTTGGGTTTCATATTCGATATGCGTCTAACTATATGAATAATGTTTTTCACATCATCTATACCACGGTGTGGTGTTTCTTTGAATACCAGTCTCAAATGTCGTGTCATTCCACCAATTGCCTTGGGTTAGATCTTCAAGGCTTTGGCACATTCCTTCTTGATATTAATATGTCACGACCCATAATATTTTGGATTTGTTTCTTCTGAACCGACCCTTTATTAAATCAATATTTATTCTTACAAAATCCATTTTTAATAGAGCTGAATTTCATAACATAAAGAATGACCAATAATGAAAACAAATTAAGAATTGATAAAGAATATGTGGTTCCTGGATCATTGGATGAGGTCTGGGGTTGTTTAGCCGATGATAACGTCTCCAGCGTTTGGCAAAGCCAAGATTGTGTGATCGGGAATAAAGTAGGTGAGAAACTTGAACTCTTTGGTGGATGGGTGGTTGGTGAAATATTGAGTCTCAAGCCAAAAACAGAAATTTCACACACATGGAAGGTTTCGGAATGGGGTCCCGAAATTCAGCCCTCAATAGTATCATATCAGTTAGAAAAAATTGATGAGAAAAATACAAAAATTACTTTGAAACACTGGGATCTACCAACTATCAAGGAAAGGGATAGTCATGATACCGGCTGGGATGAACAATTCTTTGGCCCCATGTTTGAATTCTTAAAACTTACTTCAGGATAGAATTATACAGTTTCATTTTTTATTGATATATAATTTAACAAAATCAAATTTCAAGTACCAAATCAATCAAGTTCCGAGAAAAACCAGATAATAGGAAAATAGCTATAGGCTTCAATTCCTGTTTAATTAGAGAAATAATTCTAATTTCTTTTTTAATGACGACATTTATTATGCTAAGAAGTTCTTTCAATTCTTCCTTTTTATCCAATATATCTTTTTCAATTTCGACGTCTTTTTTCTTACCCAATCTATTTTCTAATTCTCTTATCTCCTCTTGAACCTCTAATATCTTTTGATTGATTTTTTGTTTGTACCTATCTTTGTTCTTACCCAACTTAGAAACCAAAGACCAAGTTGGGAAAATAAAAAGAATTATCCCTATTGCAAATACAGTGGGCATCGCTCCATATTCCAAACCTCGAATTTCAATAATCGGGGATTCTAATTTTAAGAGTAATACGCTAATTGTTACCCACATTACCAAGATCGCAGATCCCCACATTGGAAGGCTAATAATAGACCTAAATCCTCCAAATGTATCAAATGAAGCTGGGTCAATGACTCTGATTCTCTTATCACGAGCTATCTTATAGATTAATATCGTACTTGATATTATTGTAGTAAATACTTCTGCAAATATTAAACTATTAAAAATAGTAAATATCCAAACTAGAACCAAATACCACCATCTCATTGCCTGGATATCTTCAAAGATGGAATCATTCTGAGATAAATTACCTTTATCAAATAAGAACAATATAGTCTGATATTGTGATAGGAAGGCACCAATTAATAATAATATAAATGAAAGCCAAAATAAAGGTCGTTTGGAATAATTTTTAGAATATCCGATTAATAAATTTTTGCGATATTCTTTTATTGGCATTCTGATCCCTTCAGTTTTGAGATTATTAGTAACCAGATCCAAAAACTTCGTATTCAAATTTCGCATGTAAATATCTTGAGCAAATATTGCATAAAGTACAAGACCCATCCAAAATAGCATATTTGCGAAAAAATCTCTAGTATCAAAACGATCAAAATAGACCCTAACACCTCCTTCAACTACCCAATACAATACCATTAAGCTTAGGTAAGTGGTAATATTACGGACTGAAACACCTATAAAGTTTTTATCTGATTTATTCCAAAATGATAATGGAAGAAAATCAAAGACTCTAGAACATCTGTTTAATACATCTGGGTAAGGTTCAAACTGTTTTTCCATAATATTCACCAAACTAAAGGAAAATAATTTTCTGACATTTAGTAATTTCCTCCTTTCTTGATTGATGAGTGTGCCAGTGAATTAATGTAGTTATTCTTGAATTAATTTGCCATAATTCGCATTTTTTCTTAATCATTTCGGATTTTCCCCCAATTCATTGTTCTAAATGGCTATATCCATGAATCTTATTGATTCTTTCATTATATGATATTTAAACTTTTATCGATCACTCTATTAATCTTCAAGATTTAACATTAGAACAAGAGTTGAAATCCGATAGGAAGATAATGGGATAACTCATTACATCCAAAGTCGTTGTAATTTTGGTTGATGGAGTGATCCACTAATGTTAAAAATTGTATATGAGAAAATAATTCCTCCTTTGTTGTTTTAAAAATTCGCAGACTTTCAAACGTTTGTTATGAGAAATATTAATCTATGAATTATAAGTTATTGAACTTCAGAGGTCTGAACATTGGAAAATGTACTCACAACAATCATTATCTTTGCAATTATGTTTCTGATAGGATTTATTCCAATATCGGTTCTCTACCGACATTACATTAACACACGCATCTTGGATTATTTCCTCATGGGAACTGCAATTTTAGCTGCAATCACTCAAGCAATTGTAGTCATAATTATTGACAGTTATCCCGATACATTATTGTTATTTCAGATAAACGATGTTTTGTATCCAACCTTTATTGCAATGTTCTTACTCCATGGAGCAAGGTTGCGTTGGGATCGAACTCCATTATCTATCAAAATTGTTGGGGCGGTTTGGTATGGTCTTTTAGTTGTTGCTGTGTTATTTTATGAGATGGTGAAATTACCAAATGAGGGACAGGTATTGTTTTTCCATTTGAAAAATACTTCTAGTAGGGAGGAAGGTCAAATGTTAATCATAAATGGGGTCTACGCCATTGGAAGGGGATATGAGTTCTATGCCCATGCATTTAGATTATTCGCGATCATTATTATTCTCTATAGTTACATAAGGACTACTGAAATTGCCAAGGAAGCAAAAATAAATAATTCAAGATGGATTTTGATTATTTCAATAATTTCTGCCTCAGTTTGGCCAATCGGTTTGATGGGTGAAATGTTATTTCTGTGGGATGATGCTCAGATCTTAATTAATCTTCATTTCTTTGATCTCATTACTATTGCGGGTGTTACTTTTATTGCCATAAAATACCCAGAGACATTATTAATTTCAAAAACTCAGATTATTCGTGTTTTGCGTGTACACAAAGATTTGGCTGAAAAGTATTATACTGAAAAAATTCCAGATGAAAAAAGTGGAACAATACAAGATTATGTTTCATTTTTAATGGCAATAATGCCAGAATTGTTTAAGGAAAACATTAAAGAAAAATAATTATTGAAATTTAGAAATCTGAATGGAATTCCCTTCCCAAAAAGTTTAAATTAATTTACAAAATATCTTCGATCAATGGTTGAGTGGAGTGAAGGGTGGAAACTGGGAATCGTTTTTATTCAAATATTAGTTGCAACTTCTTGGGTTCAAATATTTGTAATTAGAATAAGGTCCCCCTCTGAAAACAAAAGGATAACATTAATTCCAGGGAGGAGATTGTATAAAATAATAAAAACTGACGAGACAATTAAGGATCAGATACGAACAAAAAGAATAGTAATCTTGTATTTGACTATTTTTGTAGTCCTTACAGCTGGTTATTATGTCCTTTTAGAAAACTATGTCGAAGATTTCCTAAATTACCTACTGGCACTTATTGTTCTTTCTCTGGTTGTGTATGTATCATTATTCTTAATGAAAAAAGTAAAATCCCGATATTTTGTATTGTTTGGATTTTATTTTATTCCAATGTCTATGTTAAATCTCAACATGATAAGGAAATATTCAAACAATCAAATTATTGATCTATTGGATTGGAGTTTTGGGATCCCGCTGACATCCCAAAGCATATCATTTGATGACCTCGTCTCTTTATTATTACCCCTAGAATTAATTGGGAATTTTCTCAATCTGGAACCAACTGGATTTGCAAAGTTATTGGTTGTTGCAATAATTTTTGTGGTCACATTTCTATTCTATATTTACAATCAAAAAAATAGTAGTGAAGAAAATGATCTCCTGTTCTATATCTGGAAGCAAGATCAATTTATTCCTTATTCAAGGGTACACCTGAAAAATAAACCTACTATATTGTTGCTCCATGGGCTCAGTGGATCGTTGAATACCTGGCAAAGTCAAAATGAGATATACGAAAGAAATAACCCTGATGTCCGCATTATGGATTACCTAAAGGAGAAATCAAAACGCGATAAAACAGCATTACCACAAATTATTGCTATTAAATTTACTAATCAATTAAGGGATGAACTTAGTGCCAAATATCGAGTAGATAAATCAGAATGGTCGAGAGTATCAGTAAATATGGATCTAGATACTTCTACCATAGAATTGAATAATTACACCTGGGAATTACTTTCTGTACTTGATATTTTACATGGTCACGACATAAAAAATATTCATGTAATTGCTCATTCTACTGGGGGTCTTGTAATTAGAGATTTATTTTATAATATTTATAATTCTGATGGTAATCTAAACAGTTTGCAATCAGATTTTAAAATTAAAGAGAGTAATGATAAAAAAGAAGGATTCATTTCAGATATCACATTTTTATCTGTTCCACATTTTGGTGCTCAAGGCGGAAGAGCAATAATTAATCATTTCTCCACTGGTTTATGGAAATTAAATGATGGAACCTTACCAAACAACAAAATCGAATGGATAGTTGACCAATTTAAATTTGTCTTCAAAATTGTTTTTAGCCTAATTAAAATTATTTTGCTTCCAGCTTATTTTGGTATTAACAATCTAACGCGAAGATTAGTTGCTATGGGCGAAGATGCACAAGCTGCTCTAGATCTTGATGTCAACAGTCCATATTTACAAATGTTAAATGAGGGTGTAGAAAGAGGGACAATTAAATTATACAATGACAAAATTAAATGGAGGAATGCTGTAGCCATATGGGATTTAATAGTTGGACAAGGACAAGAATTATCAAAAAATAATCTGTTAGAGCAAATTGCAATAGAGCAACAATTTTTCAATGCAGATCACGCTAATTTTGTTATTGAGAACATGGAACAGTTTTTTAGGGGAAATTACAATAGTACTCCTTCAATACATCATAGTAGAGACGTTTATAATTGGATTTTCGAGGATATAAAAACAAGCTCTGAACTAATAGCTGATGAGATTAATGCAGATGAAAATAAATTTTTACTTAAATTTATTAAAAAATATGCTCCAATAATCAATTTTCATCCAGAAGAAGGTAATATTTGTTGTTATCCAGGTGACACCAAAGATTTCATACAGAAGACCAAAGAATTTCGACCTACAGATGAGCAATCTCCAAATTTAGATTATCTTATGGGTGAAGAAAGAATAACATTTGATGAGGAAAATGGTGAAATTAAATCTCCAAATGATTGGAAGGCTAATATTGATAAAAAGTGTCCTAACAAAGCACCTACTTATGTTCAGGTTTGGAAAGAGGAAATTGATGGAATTACCCATATTCAAATTAAATATTGGTTCTGGTATCAATATAATAGTTATCCTAATGGATTATGGATAGCCCGTGTTCTGCGAAAGATTGGTAGAATGTTTTACTCTTCTTGGGGTTCTGAAGTAAAAAATAAGGAGAATTCTTTGGCAAAAGGTTTATTGTCACATGAGGGTGATTGGGAGAGTTTCGAGGTCCGAATAATCTACAATCAAAAGACAGATCGTCACAAAAGCCAGTTTTACATTGGTCGCCATGGTTATGGAAGTCTAGTATCAAAACCTCAGACTATGAAATGTACAACTGAGAATTGCAAAAATTCGAAAAATCATAAGCATCCCTTACTGTGGTCTGCATTAGGTTCTCATGGTATTTATGCAAAACCAAATCGATGGAAATTTTTTGAGTTTATTGACAGAGTCCAAAAAAGTAAAATATATTGGCAAACATGTAAATCATTAGTTTATGATCCAGGTATTAAATCAGATCACTCTTTTAACTACTTCACTTTTCATTATAAAAATAAGTGGGGTAAAAAGGAGGAATTAACAGGTGGTCCAAGTGGAATTAGGACGAAAGCGAGATGGAAAAATGATTTATCATTGAGTGGTTTAATCCACCCTAGATGGCCATATTCTAAATCAGTGATGAAAGGGAGAAATATAAAACCGATAGAATTGTCCTCTGATGAGCCGGATCCCTCTAAGGATATAAACAAAGAAACATTTTTGGATGAGTCAATCAGCATTAACACAAGTATTAGCCAGACATATTACGATAGGGACTCAATCCAGAAAAATTATCCAAATCAGTATACGGAAATTATTAACAGGCAAGAAGAAATCAATCAAAGAAATGAATATTTGGAAAATTTAAAAACTGATGATAGTCATGATGCTAAATGGCACTTTCAACAAAATATCAATCATATTGTTATCTTAATGCTTGAGAATCGTTCCTTTGATAATATGCTTGGATATCTGTCGATAGACAAAACTGAAAATCAAAGAAGTTATCCTATTAATGGAATTGATTTAATCAATCATTACAATATTTATGAAAACAAGCGTAAAATATCAATCTCAAGATGGCTTCCAGGTTCTAAAAAGACAAAATATTCGCCTAAACCAATGAAAACAATCTTGCAAGAGGGTCGAATTAAAAGAAGAATAACCAAATTTCTTGGTAGATCAATTCAAGTCCCAAGATTTCCAGTTGATCCTCCTCATTCTTTTGAAAATACCCAAAAACAAATTGTCGAAGAAACTGATAAGGATAATAACAATAGGGTAATTGCAAATGCTCATTTTGTAAAAAACTTTGTGGAAACCCCATTTTATAAATTCAATACCTTCCAAAAGAAAAAACCAGGTGCAGTAATGGGGTACTACACAAGAGAAGAAGTTCCGATATTCGACTATTTAAAACGGCATTATTTTGCCTGTGATCATTGGTATTCAACTATTCCAGGTCCTACTTCTGCAAATCGTGCTTTTGCAATTGCAGGTACATCAGTTACTTCTGATCATATTTCAGAAACCCAACCCGACAAGAATGAAATTAAACTTTCAGATAATAAAAATATAAATAATGCTGTTAATACTATATTACCACCTAAGAATAAATATGTTGGAACAACGATTTTTGAGCTTCTCACTAAAATTGATAAAACTTGGAAATACTATTTTCATGACTTTGCACAACTTTGGACTTTCGAAATGTTTTATGATCAGCTAGACAGTAATGAAGAAATTGCATGTAAAGATAGTTTAGCAAATTTTTCTTCATTTGATCGTTTTATTGAGGATGTTGTTTATTCTGATGGAAAAGCTTTGAAACATAGGACGTTGGCTAATGTTTCATGGATTGATCCAGATTTTGGAAGTAAGGACCCGACGACACAGAATGATGATCATTCAAAAGCTGATATTAGTCAGGGACAGAGATTAGTAGCAAAAGTCCTAGATGGGTTCTATGATTCAGAATCGAAAACTGATGGTCAATGGAGAGATATTTTCTATGAAACATTAATATTTGTAATCTATGATGAACATGGTGGATTTTATGATCACATGAAACCCCCTCATATAACCGAAGACGAAAATCATCCCGCAAAGACTTATGGTGTCAGAGTGCCAGCGTTCATTATTTCTCCCTTTATTGATCATGAGTATATAAAAGAAACTTATCATAATAATCAAGAGCTGTTTTATCATCATACTACACTCTTGCGAACAATTCTAGATCGATTTGATTGTGATGATGAATCAATGGCGTTTTTAGACCCCAATGTACAGAAATCAATTCCCCTAGACTATAAAATTTTTAATTTCAAGAAATACAATAAGAACAAACCTTTTGATCCCAAGGAAATACCCTCAAAACGACCTCTAAATCAAAATTTTATTGGACAGATAGTTTCACGTGTAAAGAAGTTCTGGCTAACATTAAAACCTGGTAGTGGGAGAAACGATAATCAAGACCTATTTAGTAATTTGTTTAGTCTACATATTTTTCGAAGAATCTTGAGAAGGGTTGCCCCTTATTCAACATTTATTATCCGAAATCAGTCCGTTGAAGCTTTAAGAAGTTTACTCGACGAGTTTGGGAGGCGATTTGATTATATCCGTACTGAAGTAATACAAAATTATGAAAATGAAGATGTAACACCAGAAGATCTGAGAATTCAAATCAATCGTCTTTCAATAGAGGAACGTAGAGGATTTTTCGTGCATCTGGATGATCTAAATCAACAGCTATCATTCGAACAGGATTCAGTAGAATTTCTAAAATTATGGTTCCAAAAGACTTTCCCAATTTGTAAAAAAGGTAAAACCAAAATTAATATTGATGTCGTAGATAATTATGTTGATTTTACTGAATTTGATTTTGCTAAGATAAGTAAAGACATTGTTCTCAATTTATTTATTGATTTCATTCTTGAAGAGGATGCGAAGTATAAGTGGAAATATAAATAAAAGTTAAGTTTAGCTATTTATTACTGACTGATATAGTCTCTTATATCAAAAAGACCTACATTTATGTATAAATTAAGAATATATCAGCTTGATAATAGGCTAACAAACTTTATTTGAATCATATAATTGCAGTTGAATATGATAAGTCTTACCAACTTTCCACTAACAGTCCAGTTACTCGCTCAAAATGCTTGATGTTCCGAGTTAAAATAATTGCCTTGTTCTCTAGAGCGGTACCTGCAATAAATGTATCCTTCAATCCAATGGGTTGACCTGATTTCTTCAATGAATTCAATATATTTGCTGAACGTTCCGCAGCTCCGTCATCAAAATTTAGTATCGTAAGATTCGCTAGGAATCCTCGTGTGAATTCTATTCTTTTTCCTGATATTCCATCGACTCCTACAATCCCTACAAAGAGTTCTAAAGCATTAATTGAAGTTGTGACAATATTTCTGGAATCTTTTTCTAGCTCTTCTAACTTCTCTAACGCGTCTTGCTGTCCATTCAAAAAATCAATGATAAAGTCACTATCCAAGCATATCATTAAATTCACTTTCGTGTTTCTTAATTCTTATTTTAAGTATTTTTAGCTCCTCTTAGCTCAAATTCCATTTTCCAGCAAATTCTATTAATGATTTGTCCCGTACTGGTAAAGTTAGCCTTTTTACGACATCTGAAAATGATTCATTGCCTATTTTCTTGTTCTTTAACCGTCTATAGGCTTCATCATCGATGCTGATAGTTTTCGTACCCATCTAGTTATACACATACATACACAGATAAATAAAACTTGGTATGAAAAAGGTGGGTTTTATTATTTGTCAATTAATTTTTCTTGTGAATTGATCATTTTGATCACTTATTTGGATTATTTTTTTTCACTATGACAATTTATTCCAACAAAATCCATTTTTCGTAATGCCAAATTTAATGGTATAAAGAATGAATGACAGTGAAAACAATTTACGAATTGATAAAGAATATGTGGTCCCAGGGTCTTTGGATAATGTATGGGATTGTTTAGCAGATGAAAATATTTCCAGTATTTGGCAAACCCAAGATTGTGAGATAGGGGAAAAAGTTGGGGACAGAGTTGAACTTTTCGATGGATCGGTAGTTGGGGAATTTTTGAGTCAGACACCTAAAACAGAATTATCCCACACCTGGGCGGTTTCTGAATGGGAAGCAGAAATTCCACTTTCAAAAGTATTATATCTGTAAGAAAAAATCGATGAGAAAAATACGAAGATAACTTTAAAACACTGGGATCTACCAAATATAAAGGAAAGGGATAGTCATGATGCGGGGTGGGATGAACAATTTTTTGATATTGTAATTGAATTTTTGAAACTTACTTCAAGTTAAGGTAACAAATGAATATCTGAAAAGCTGTAATCAAGCTTCACTCAAATGCAAACTCTTTAATTGTTGAAATCAGGCTCCTCTTGATTCCTATTTATGTGAAATAAGTAAGCCAAGTAATTCATTCCTCCCATTTCCAATTTAGTTTTGTTATAAAATTCACAACTTGAGCACAATTTTAACCATTTTTGGCTGATTGTGGCATATTTATCTTCTTCACAAGCTGTTCCATGGATATAAAAACAAGCACGACCCCCGTTAATGCCTCCCATAAATGTATTCGCTTCTATATTAGATGCAGCTTTGCATGGATTTTCGGAATGAGGACCCTTCTTGCAGGACTTGAATTCCCAGCAGTTTTGCATGTTTGTTTCATATTAGTATAGTATTTATATTAAGTGATAGATATTTCTCAATGAACTTCTATCATGAATTTATTGACCGATTGTTCAATCATGGGAATGTTGAGAGGAATATAGAAAACATTTTTACGACTAATCTGCAGAAATAAATTATTTCTCATCACAAATCTGTAAATTCAAATTCATTCAACTAAAAAAGACTACATAGAGAGGAATACCATAGTAATTATCTATAGTATTTACATCACCATTCTTGTAATCACTTAATTCTATATGTTGTACTAAAAATTAGTACAGATGTTCTACTCCATGATATTAAAAATATGAATTGCTAGTATTATGTAACAATGAATAAATCAATAAGATAAAATGTCCTGGTTCAGTCAAATATTTATCTGACTAATAATGAACCACAAGTAGAAATTGAAAATCGATCGATCTTCCAATTCCTTTATTCTCTTTCTAAATCCATCAGCAGCTGGTTATTTTTTATCTCTTTATCCCGCTTTTTCTCAACATGAGTTAAAAAGTCAAAATAATTTAATTTCCCATTTGATTCAGAAATAATATGTCTGTAAAATTTACATTTGGAACAAAATTCAATCCATTTTTTATTCAATGATAATTTGTCTTCTCCAGTACAAGCTGTTCCGACGATATAAAAACAAGCGCGACCTCCATTTATACCCCCTAAGAAATTATATGCTTTTACCGTGGATGCAGCAATGCATGGGTTTTCAGTATCTGGCCCTTTTTTACAAACCATGAAATCCCAACAGTTTTGCATATTTAACCCATAAAAGTATAGTATTTATACTAACCCGTATCTATTATTCAAATTCATGATTTATCAAAAATGCTGAACATTTGTTCATGAATTATGCATTACTGCAATCACTTTTTTGAATCAATCGATGATTGATCATGTTACTAATATATTGAACAAATGAGTAAAATTTCAAATTTTATTACATTTAAGCATAACAATATTTGTATGTATTAATCGAGGAAGATTCCAGCACCAAATCTAGCAGCACTCGCAACTGCAACTGCTCCTATTATAAATGGAAGTAGAGCTAAAAATAATTTTTTAATTCGAATGTACGTATTTACCTCCAATTACTAACTCTATTTAATATACTATATTTAATATAAAAATTGTAGGGACTACTGTAGATATTTCTGTTAATTTTTGAATAGTTTGAACAAATGCTAGTTGATTTGCAGAAATCAACCCCAAAGAAAGTTTTATTTTGCAAGGCGTGTGGATCTGAAAATAATCCTGAATCTGGTTTTTGTGTGAGTTGTGGGATTGCTTTGGAATAACTGATTAATATGATTTTATTAGTTGAAGATTATAATTTTTTCTTATAAACCGAGGCAGCTTCCAGATTGTTGAATGTTGCATGGGCTGCTGCGAGCCTCGCCACTGGAACTCGATAGGGACTGCAAGATACATGATCAATTCCAATTCGATAGCAGAAGTCAATAGAGGCTGGATCACCATTATATAAAAAATAAGATTTCAAAGAAACGATAATTAATCCACAAAACCTAATTTATTCAAGTTGTGATTTTACATACGGTACAATTACATGCCTTAGAGGCTCTTTTACCAAGTAAATTTAATTTGTATTTTCTAATTATATCAGCTTGAATAATTTCACCTTTCGAATTTTTAAAATACAACGCATCCTCGGGGCATTGAACAATACACGCCCCACATTGTACACAATCATCAATTCGAGGAATGGTAATATACTCCACCTCATCAACAAATTCGAAACAATTTCTTGGACAAACCAATTCACAATCACCAATTCCAGTACATTGATCTTGATGAATTTTGATTGTAAATAATCGGTCCTCATGCAGATCGCTTTTGAATGTGGGAGTCATTCCCTTCATATCAGTAACCACAATGACTACCATTAGTAGAATCAATCCTGCAAGAATGTATTTTTCAAATGTCAATAAACTTAGTTGAGTATCCATTACAAAAATCAGAGTGATAAATATCATTGAAAAAGCTAATTCGACCAAGAGTTTCCCTTTTTCAAAGTAGAAGAGCTTTTTCTGATTCTTTAAGAAACTCTCATAATATGGAAAAGTGAAAAATATTGTAAGTGTTATAATCCAACTCAGAACGAAAGTTACAACAGCTAGATTAAGCGAAAACCACACAATTATTATGAAGAAAAATATTGACATAAGAAATGCCCATGCGCATGCTAATTCAATTCTTTCACTTGTTTGAAATTTTACTTGATTTTGAGTGAAATCAGTGTGTTTCGATAGAAAATTAGGGATTTGATTTGCATATGTTGGTCCCCATCGTCCATTCCAGCCTGTTTTACCTTTTATGATTCTTGGTTCTATTCCAGTAGCAGACAATTGCGGTAGAATATAATCCCTGTGGTCAACCTGTTCTGCGATTCCACTTGTTTTTAACACGGAAATGATGTCATGATTCGTGAAATGACCACCAGTGGCAGCGCACCACACATTAATACCATTACTATTCGCAACGAGTAGATACAAATTCTGCCCTTTTAACTCTTTTTTCAATATTTCAACAGTTAATCTGTAATTACACGTTATTAGTACAGGTGAATTTTCATTCGGATTTCCAATTCTTATAATTCCTGTTTTGGTTGGTAAGGGAAAGAATCTCGTTACGATTGATATCAAATAAACAATATAGTATCTCAGTGGTGCGTACATCCTCATTCTCCTTTTTCACAAAATAATTCGATAAAGGATCCTAAACGATTTGTGTATTTTTCTACAATGGTGAAACCTTCAGCAACGATTTTAGATTCAATGTCTTTCAAAGCTTTTGTCGTGTTCTGAGTTAAAATGTAGGTGATTATCACTAAGGGTATTCTAATGAAGGTTAATAATATTCTCTTTAGAATATTTTTTGGTTTTATCTCATCAACCAATACAAAAAGTCCTCCAGGTTTTAGTATTCTGTGAATATGAGTTAATGCATATTCAATTTCATAATTCTCTAATTCTGAGAAGCATAATGTGGCAGTTATCAAGTGATATGTTCTTTCCACTTCTGAATCTAATTCTGCTACACCTTTCTCTTCTAAAGTGACCAATTCGGATAAATTTTGGTTTGAAACCCTCGTTCGAGCAATTTCGAGCATATCGGGGTTTATGTCAATTCCTTTTACCTTAACACCATTTTGTGCCATCATAATCGATAATATTCCAGTACCACATCCAACATCAAGTATATTATCGTCTTTCTGAACTTTCGAAGTAATTCTGTCAAATGCAAGGTAGATCTTTTTTCCAATTAGTAATTTGATGCCTCTATCGTATCTGCTTGGAGACGACTCAAGAATTTTCATCAATACTAATGTTGACATAAGTTAATTGCAAACATTACAACTAATATGATATTCTTATGGCATATTAATGAATTAAGTTATAGTTTTTTCTTGTAAACTGCATCGGGTTCTGGATAATTTAGAGTAGCATAGGCTGTTGTAAGTCGAGCCACAGGTATACGATATGGACTTGCTGACACATAATCCAGTTCTATTCAATAGCAAAAGTCTATGGAAGGTGGATTGCCACCTTGTTTGTAGTATTTTAATAGTAAATTAATTTCTAATGCTAATCTAATTGCTCATCCTCTAGATCAGAGTGTAAACCATCTCTCAATCTTCCAAGACCTGCTATTTGGCCTGCTGTAGTTACTGTAATCAAGGCTAATAAGTAAAGTATATAAACACTGATTGCATCTAATATGAATTCAAATTCTACAAATGCTGGAGAGAATATTGCTGCAATTCCAATTGATATATTTGACATGAAAAAAAGTATTCCTACTAGTGCAGTCAGTACGTTACCAAAAATGAGAATTGGAATTATATTACAATAAAATTGGATAGTATCCGGATCATCTGACCGATTTTTATGATCAATATAAAATGCAAAAGTTCCAAATAATTGACCAATTACTGCAAATACAAATATCAATGGATCATTTAGGAGGAATGCCATAAAAATCTCATTGAATCTATTAACAAAAAGATCCACCATTACTGCATCCTGTAAAAATGATATTTCAACATCCGCAATAACGAAAATTGTAAAAATGAGAATTGTAAGATTCACAAATAATTGAAATAATATGATTACGGCCATAATAATGCCCACTATGAGACTAAGAGTCTCGTTTGAAGAAAATTTTGAAACAATTTTACGGGTATTAAAGACCAAATCATTTTGGTAATATCCATTTAATCCATATGTAATTATGATTCCCTGAAGTATTAGACCGAAAATAAATAAACTAGCTATAATAAAAAGTGCATAAACAAAACTGACAGTCTTAATTATGTTAAATCCCAATATTCCAACTAGTAAAACATTAAGAAACAGTGAGATAAAAAATACCAGTGCATGCCACCTGTCTATCATGTCTTCTTGATAAATATAAATTAAACTAGTATCAAATATTGATTTTATTAATGAAAGAACACCATTTAACAGATAAGTAATACTAATAAGCAGGAATACTCCACCAATTAATATAATGAATATTAGGTATTTCTCAAAAAAATTCTCTGTTTCGGAGTCAGTTTCTAAAGATGTAAGGAATAGGCTAAACGATCCAAGCATTATTGTCACTGCAAAATAAGTAATAAGATATCTAATCCAAGGAATTGTGATGTCAGATCTTGCTATCAAAGAGATTGTTGTACTTCCTGATACTACAGTCTTAACACCTGTTTTAATTCGATCTTTTTGGAAGCTTGATCGTTTTTTTGAAGAGCCTGAGCTTGCGAAGAAAATACCCAATATACCAAGAGATAAAATCGAAGATCTAATTAATGAGAAATTAGTCAATAAACTTGAAATCGAAGCCTTAATTCCAGATAAAAATGATTCATTTTCAATGAGTACTCCTGGAAAATCAAAGTGTAAAGTTTCAAGGTGCAGATATACCTCAGTATTGTTACCATATTGGATTTTAGTTGAAATTAGTATCTCAATAGTGTCAATGGATCGGACAAGAGGCTCTGTTGTTACTAGGTGATCATCTGTGTCGGTTTGAAACTCCCCACCTCCAAATGGTTCCGGAAAAGTAACGTTTCTAATCAAATCAGCTTTATTGTATAGTTGGTAACCATGCCAAAATATACCTTCACTTATAACCGAATTTCCAGAGAGTTCATTCAATCTGGCATCATAATCTAAAACTACCTGATATTCCTCATTCTCTGTTTTATATTGATAGAACCTCAGATTCAGATCCAAACTGTGATCTCGTAACTCGCCTAGATCAGAATAGGTATAATCCGGGGAAATATGAATTTCATACTTTTCTAATTCTATTATATAGCTCTGTTGATTCTCTGTGACTAATTCTCCGTCTACAACAGGTGAAAGAGAAAATGTAAAAATAAATGTAATTGCAATAATATGGATTACAGTAATAAGTAAAAATTTTGTTCTCCCCATAATTATCTATATTCTAATCTTGGGTTATCATACTTAACATTTGCTCGATTTAATGAGAAAATAGAGTGATAAGGGATAAAAACAAAATCGATCTGCAATCATCATGATAATAGAAGATCATTTTTAATGTCTATCAACCATTAGCCATTTGTTACCATATTTTGGATTAGGTTCAGGATTATTGAATGTTGCATGTGCGGCTGAAAGTCTTGCTACAGGCACTCGGTAAGGACTACAAGATACATAATCAAGTCCAATTCGATAGCAGAAGTCAATAGAAGCTGGATCGCCTCCTCTTTAAAATTCAATTTCAATAGAATAATTAATTTGATGAGAGAATTTCAAGAAATATACTGAAATTTGGATAAATTATCAGATACTAACCTTGATTCTTTTATTATGAATTCCCTTATTTTCAATCAATGAGTGAGCCTCATATTGGGCATGGATTTGAAGAAAAACATTGGAAAAAGATAAATAAAGAGTCATTACCTGGTGAACAAATCCTTGGAATTTTTAATTATGGAAAAAAACGCTTTATCATCATTACCTCCTTGTTTTTCATTAATTGGAAAAGAGGGTTCTATATTGAAAAAACAATTTATGCAAGTGGACCCTATAAAAGAATGCCTTACGGTTTAATTCGAAACCCCAAAATTTCAGATGATCAACCAAATTCAATTGAATTGTCAATTAACTCACGAGTTGTAAAATTTAAGGATATGAACCTAAATGATATTCCTATCTGTATAGAAATGATAAATAAAATGATATCAGAAGTTCCTAAATTACACATTGGTCGAACTGTAACTAATAAACAGCATGATCAAGCAATCAAAAATTTTATTGAGTCCGATGAACATTTGCTGGGGATATTTAATATATCAATGAAACATAAAAGTGAGATGAAACAATATTTTCTCTTTATAACTTCGAAGAAAATTGCTCGTTGGGCAAAGGGGTTGATGTCGAGAGATCTAATACTATATGATTACAACACGATTATCAAGGTGGAAAGTAAGAAAGGAGCCGTTGCTGGAGATTTGATATTACATTTTTCAGGACACAATGAAGTATTTCAAAATATGGGTAAAAATGAAGGTGTGATTGCTGCAGAAATTATACAAAACCAAATAACTAAAACGAAAAATCAATTTACTAATGTTACTCAGATTGGTTCAACAAACAGTTTCGATAATGTTGACCCACTAAAAATAATTCAAGCAAGATATGCGAAGGGAGAAATATCGAAAAAGGAGTTTGATCAATTACTAAATGATTTGCAAAAATCAAAACCGAAGAAGATATTAATTTGTAAGGCTTGTGGATCCGAAAATAATCCCGAATCTGGTTTTTGTATAAGTTGTGGGATAGCTTTAGAATAACTTTTGCTTTTGATGAATAAAATTGAAGATTTATAATTTTGGCATTGGAAAGACTTTGCCATATTTAGCATCTGGTTCTGGATTATTTAATGTAGCATGTGTGACTGAAAGTCTTGCTACAGGTATCCAATATGGGCTTCCTGGAACATAATCCAGTCCTATTCGATAACAAAAATCGATAGAATTTGACAGAATGGTTATAAATATGAGTGATAATACAATATACTGTTTAGATGTCCGATGAGGAACTTGGAAATTTTCTGGCCGATAAAGACAAAATAGCTCCATACCCATGGAAGAAAGATCTCTTTGGGTACGGCGGTAAATTTATGCAAGATAAGCCCGAGTGGGTGCCGTTAGAACTCATGACTTCTTGTTTACCAACAATTGTGAGAACTCATGAGGAAAATCTTACATGTAGACCTGACGGAACGATAACTCTGATTAAAGTTGGTGACTGGACGTTTCTAGTAACTGCAGCTCATTGCGTACTTGATGACGAAAATAATCTCTTGGAACTTTTCTTAGGGTTCCAATCAAAGAAGGCTGCAGAAAGATATTTCATAAATCTAAAGAAATTAGATGAACTCGGAGGAAGGTGGATTTTGGATCAAAGCAATGAAAGGGTTGAAACAGGACTACGTAAGGTTGATTTAGCCATTTTGCCTGTGCTTATCGAAAAAACTTTCTTAAACAAAATTCAGCAGGAATTTCTGCCCGAGATATATCTTCCCAAACAGGGAATTTATGTTTATCTCTTTCAAGAGGGTATTCATCTTGGTTTCGGAAACGCCATGTCAGGCCAAACAAAAAAAGTTGATTTAGACGTTGCGAAAGAATTGGGACTCCAAGATCATGAAATAAGAGATGCACAGGACAAAGGTTTCAATTTGTTTCTACCAATTTCGTCCCGTGCTCAGATACAAGATATGAAACCATACGAAGAAAACAAGATAATTGTTCCAATCATTTCAGTGGGTTTACCTGGTTTTAGTGGTGGTCCTTTATTTTTTAATGACCGAGGTCAACCAAAATTATTTGGATTTGTAATTAGAACAGGTGGGAAATCACAGTTTGATTCTGAGACGGGAAAACAGAGGATTTACATTACAGAAGACACTAAAGTAATTGTATGGTCCGAAGTTGTAAAGTTACTAAATGATACCTTGCCAAACCTTAAAGAGGAGGAGTTGCCAATTTTAAAATCTGAAAACTTCTTGAAGGCCACGGTGACATATATCAGCGAGGAGGAATTTGTGATTACTACGTCGAAAACTGAATTCGAAAAATTCGACAATTAAAAGAAAACATACTCTCTCATTTCATAAGTAGGATTTGCATTTACGGTTAACTCATACCTTAAACTAACTTTGTGTAGCTAATGTTTTCTCATTAGAAAATTTTAAGTCTAACATCAATTTACATTTTTAGGTAATTCTTTTATTTTAATATGAAAACTAATAATGTTATGTCCATTCTTTAATAAATACTCAATTATATACAATTCGTCCGTATTTCTAAAATAACTAATCATTGAATTGTGTTAAATTGATCGAAAAATTAAGACTTACAAACTATAAAGGTTTCAAATCTTTAAACATTAGCTTATCTAAATTAAACTTAATCATAGGAAAAAATAATAGTGGCAAAAGTACAATAATAGATGCCTTATTCGATTTTTCCAATTTATTTAGAAATTATGGAGAATCTGAATCTTATTTCACCCTGGGAGATGATAGTTTATTAAACAAAACAAATGACAATTATACAAATTACCTTTCAATAGGATTTGATTTCAAAAATAAACGGCTGTTCGATGGATTAATTCATATTGACTACGTATTCAAAAAAAATGAATTTGACGCAAAATTATATCCAAATTATCGTATCATAACTTATGGTTTTGATCCTCGAATTACAATCATTGAATTTTTTGATAGTGAGAAGAAATTACCTATACCTTCTGAAATTAGCTATACTCATAATAATTTCGATGCGTATAAAATAAGTCAAACTCAAGATTTCATGATTTTTGTTAATAAGATTGAAATAATAGATTTCAATTTGCTTTATCGGTCAAGCTCCCAAAGTGGGCTAGCAAAATTGAAATATGGTTTCAAAAAAAATGAACAAAGTTTATCAGACACTGAATATCAAAAATTCATAGAAAAAAACCATTTAGAAAAATACAACACACCGATTGAATATATAAACAAGATATTAATAGGTTTAAATAATATTGAAGATTTGTTTTTTGAATTTAATCAGTATTTTAGCAAAATACTAGTTTTTAAGCCTACCAGGGGGCCACGAGTAAAATATATTGATCAAATTGGAATTATACCAAAACATCCATCTGACGATTTGGGAGAAAGTCTTGGGAATCTCTTACTTTACAATGCAGACAAATACCAGCGATTAGCAAAACCGTTGAACAAATTTAAAGTAGATAATTTGGTAAGTAAGCTTTCGGAAATACAATCGGAAAATGCAAATCAATCCAAAATAGCAATTGTTTATCGAGATGAAGACGCAGGAGTTCTACCAATTACAAATCTAGGTTCCGGGAGCAGGCAAGTATCTGAATTGATATCTTGGCTGGAACTCATTGATGATTATAATTTAGTTTTGGTAGAAGAACCTGAAATTCACTTAGACCCCATTAATCAAGCTAGTATCATGAATTATTTAGTCGAAAAATCAAAGGTTGCCCAACTAATTATTACTACACATTCTGAACATATTCTTACAAGATTGCAAATTTTAATTGCTCTCAATAAGGAAATTAATGTTTCAGATTTAAGCATTTTATATCTTTCAAAAAATGATCAAGGATTCAAAGTAGAAAATATTTACTTAAACAAGGATGGAACCTTTCCAAATGGACTTGATCACTTTTTGTCGCATTCACAAAGAGAGCAGTCTAGATTATTAGATGCATGGGCGGGTAAGGAGATTGAATTTTGACTCAACAGCAATTAGAAGTAGTTCTAGATACAAACGTGATCTTCAATTGTATTTATTACAAAGAAGGATATAGTGATTGGATAGCTCTTTTCCAAAAATATTGCTATCTAAAGGTTGTACTTTGTCAGAAATTATTGCAAGAATATATAAAAACAGTAACATCAAAAGGGACCTTAAGCTCGGATTCAGAAATACGAAATGCTCTAGAAGCTTTGAAAAGGGCAGACAAGCTAAAATGGGAAGAAGAACAGATAAGTGATCTAAAGTTTAATGATAGGGATGATCAAATGATTATAAATTGTTTAGAAGCTCGAGGTGATATTATCGTCACGAATGATAGTGATTTTTTCAAAGAAAAGATTGTTTTAAATGATGAAAGAATAATTATCCCAATTGAATGGTTAGATTTTAAAGAAAAATTGAAATCTAACTCTTTAGTTGATTTTGTCTTTGAATCTAAAAAACATGTAGCAAACAAACTTCAAAGAGGCACAAAAAAGAGAAAATTAAAAGCTCCAAAAAAAATTAAAAAAATTAAAACCAAAAGAACGAAACCTAAAGAAAATACAAATTAAACTCAATAAACCTATTAAACGAAAAATATTATCAAGATAATTGGAATAGATCCCAGATCATATATTCAATCTAAGATATATTATTCAAAAATTTTCTGAGAAATACGGATCAGAAATCAAACTTACCGAAGACATCTTCAATCTGCTCAATTATTTGATTGTGCTTAATCGAAATTTTTGTAAAAACACGATTTACTAGCATTTAAATCTCGATGAATGACAACTATTATGTTGATAATGGAATAAATAGAAGTATTGCTAATTTAAAGATCGCAAACCTCGTTTTTTGGTCATCGCTATATTTACTTAGAATTCATAATTAGCAAGGAAGTGGGTCATATAGGTAGGGACCGATCAATAATCACTCTTCAGATTTTATATTTTCTTGATAATAGACGGGTAAATGATAACGAATCGATCTCTGCATATCAATTAATAAATAAATTCAATTTATCAAATTACAAGAATTTAAATTCATTTTTGGATCCAATGATTAAATTAAATCAAATTAAATCTGAACAAAAACCGTTGCCCGGGAAACCTGAGAACGAAATGGGTAATTACTATTATATAATTGAGAACGGTATTGAATTTGTTAAACAAACAAAGAGGATATTAACAAAGCAATTTGATATTAAAGAAATTAGGTAACATCATTTTGTAGAATTCCAAGGTGGTCATTCAGTGGTTGAATAACATAAATTAGTTCATTATACCTACTTCGTAATCTCAAACTAAAATAAATGAGAAATAAATATAAAATAAAATAAACTATACTTGTGTATAAAAACATTGGATCTGGATCATCATAATGCCAAATTGAGATAAATACAATACTTAACGGTAAAATAATCGCAGCAGCAACAAATGTGGCATACACAATTTTATTAATGTCATTACTCAAATTATTACTTACCGAAAAAACTTGTAATGCAGTAAATTCCTTTTGCAAATCCTCAGATTCGTCCAATATATTATGTTCAAAGATTTCTCTGTGATCGAAGTATCTAATACCAACTTTTAATATAAAAAAACCAATAATTACGAGTACAAAAATAATTATTATATCTATAATACTTTCAATTAAATTGAAAGTCACAAGCAATAAGCCAAATCCTGCAAATATTATTCCAATCGATAGTATAATAAATGAAATAGTCCATTGTTTAATTGTAGTGATACTTGTGTTAACAACCACATTAAAATTATAACTCACTCATTTAAATATATACTAGGTAAATTTTAACCGCAGTCAATATTTTATTTCAGTTAAATTATACATGGACGTGAAATTTAATTCTAAGTAAAACTCACTTTGTCTACTTAAAAAGATCTTCAATATCTTTATTTTGTGTTTAAATAGAACACAGGTAATTATATTGACTAAAACAAAACTAACTTCAATTATAGTAATAAGTGGATTACTCTTATTGCCCATTACTCACTCTTCGGGAAATACAAAGCAATTGAATGGATTGGTAACAATCCATTCAATTATAATCGACAAATGCAATGATGATGATTCATGCAAATTTTTCTTTGAAATAGGAAATCAAAAATATCCAAAATCAGATGAGGACTATTATCAGACTGAAAATGCAATGAATATTTCGATTAATCATGTTTTTGAAATGGATGATGCTCCAAATACCCTTAATTTAAAAATTGTTGAACACAAAAGATTTGAATCAGATGTTAATATTGCTTCATTTCAGATACCTACAACCAACAATTTTTCTCGTAAAATGTTTATCCATGATAGTCCAATAGTAATAATGGTTCTATCACTATATTTGCAAGAAAGTAAGGTAGATGGAACATCTTTTGATTGGGTTAAAATATTAATTGGGTTACTTTTTATTAGTACAGTTATGTTTTTTGTATTCATGGTAAAGCAAACA
The DNA here is from genome assembly GCA_001940725.1 of Candidatus Heimdallarchaeota archaeon LC_2. Next base: position 28,573 of record MDVR01000002.1, read on the forward strand.
ACCAAAAACAATTTGTCAAATAGAAGAATATAATCATCAAAATTATGGTTACGATATTTAATCATTAACCAAAATTCGTCTATTTCTTCGAAATTCATTAAATGTCTTTGTAATAGACCATTCAATGGTTCCTTAAAGAAATCAATCAAAATATCGTAAATATGACATAAATGGGTATATATGTGAGTGAAAGGAATCAAATAGTGTGTGAATGGACATAAGGGAGTTCCTAGATTATTATTTCTATAAAGAAGATATACAGCATTGGTTAGAGCAGTCAGAATTAACAAAGACAGGTAATAAAAACGAATTAATTGACAAATTAGTTGACGATGATGAATTTGATTTGGAGGATATACCAAATTTATATTACAAAGATAGATTACAAGAAATGTGTGATGATCTTGAAATTCCACGAAGTGGTACAATTCAGGAAATTTGGATAAGAATTAGTGAAATCCTAATAGAACTCATTGATGACTTACATATGTATTCTTCGCAAGTAGATTTGATTATTGATGATGATAATTCAATTCACATTGTAGAGAATGAAGGATGCCTAAAGATTATTTTAATAGAATACCCTGAAAAGATAGATCTTAGCTCCAATAGTATTAGATTTATAGTACACGCAGAAAATAATTGTGAATTAGAAACGAAAGCCTGTATATGGTATGATCCTACTTGGGTTAATCGTGAAAGGAAAACTAATCCATTTTTTAGGGTTAGAGGAAACTCATCAAAAGTAACAAGTTTTGTTATTCCCACACCAAACGGTGAAGGTGAGTTTTTGACAATAGTAAAACTATTAGATTACGAAAAAGTCGAATTTGAAGATCAAAGTTACACGTTACAAATCCACGTAAATGAGACTAAAACTAAGAAATTCCTGAAAGTTGTAGGTAATATTGCCACGGCTATAATCAAAAAGTAGGACATTAATAAATACGTTTTGCATTTTCAAATTTTCGATATTGATAGTGTCTTTCTAGTTATTTAGACATGGGGGAGACTTTATCATGTTTTGCATCAGGTTCGGGATTGTTTAATGTTGCCTGTGCTGCAGCTAATCTTGCGACGCGTATGTGATAGGGAGAACATGAAACATAATCTAAACCAATTCTGATAAGAAAAGTTAATCGAGGTAGGATCTACATCTTGTTCTCATTAATAATCACTTGTATTTGTGGATTAAAACAAAATAGGTATCCAAATCAATTAGGTTTAAAATTTAAAAATGAATAATCTTAAGGTTTTCGCTTCAGTAATTTTCTTATTAACCCCATGGATAAAAATGAAAATATTAAAGAGTCAAATAAGACAGGTATTGGAAAATCATTCTTTTTTGGTTTGCTTTTGACTGTTACAGTTACAGAATCAGTTGCTTTCAATCCTTTTTCATCAGAAACTTCGATAATATATATGTAGGTTCCTGAATCTAATCCATCAACGGATAAGGTGATTGGTGCTCCATCAATCCAAGCCCCAGATGAGATAGATTGACCATCTCTCATGATTGTATAGCTGGCTGGATTCTCATCGTGGGCCGTCCAGGTTAAGGTATTTCCAATCTCCCCTTCAGTGTAATTAATGTTGCTAATTGTGTCGATTGTGGGTGCAAAGTTTTCGATTTCTGTTGAAATATCCGCGACTTTGGTCCAGCCATCATCGGTCTCAGGATCAATTGCAAATGAAATATCTTCTCTAAATAGAGAACCAACAAATACTGAAAAAGACAATGGATACGTCTCGTCAATATCTACTGTCCAAATATATGAATATGTTTGACCTACTGATGAAATTATTCCTAAACCACTTGATATCTCTGATATTTCGAAATTTGAAGCATCTGCAAACATAACATAAAGACTGATATCATGAAAATCGTGAACATCGCCAGCAAAACTTAGAACTTCAATCCCTACTTTAAAGATATAGGATTTTCCTAATTGCCAATTTAATGTATCTGTTTCCATATAGAGATGATAAGTTGAACCACCACTTGAAGTAAGAGTTGAGGTGCTATATGTTGTAGTTTCAGCAAAGGTTGATGAAGACAAGAATGGAATAATTAGTATAACTAATGGAATAAGGATTTTCTTCCCCATTTGTTTGTAATTATTTTCACTAATTAATAAAAAGACAGGTTTTAAGTTGAAATACTCCCAATTTTGAAGTAAAAATGTTATAATTCTATAGTAATTTAAGTTAAACTACATTGATTAGATAATTTTACAAATCGATCGATTCATCTTATCTTAGATTATATATTATCTCATTATGATAAAATAATATTCCAAAATTGATCCGTTAATGGTTATGGTCTGTCACTATTTTGCAACGGTTGCAAAAGAAGACAAAAATGATCGTCCCATATTTATTGAAAATATAACCTTATACAAACATGTCAGTGAGAGATTACTATCTTTATATATTAAAAGTATTCAAATTAAATTAGGTATTTTAATGACCATTTCAGACAAGAAAGATGACATTTGGTATCTTTTTGTAGATGCGAAACCTAATGAGGTTTTTAGTTTAGGTGAGATCGATGAGACCCCTTTCATAATAGCTGCAATTTCAACCGATGACTATCCCAAATTCGATTGGTTAAAGCAATATAAGAATACACGCGGACCAGAAAGAAAGATTACTACAATAAGAAAATTACAGCAAACAATATTCAGTGAAAGTAAACCTACATTTGTTAAGTTAATTGCAGAAAATACCCGAAAAGGAGTTTATGAATATGGAGAAGAAAAGCTAAATCTTATTCTCACACAGGATAATTCGGAAATTAATGAAAAGGATGATAAAATTTACTATAAGCTTAATGACGTTGATAAACAATTATCAAAATCCAAATTTACAACTTTGTGCGGTTTTGGGGCTTCATTACTTTCAATGTTGCAAGAGATATTTGAGAAAAACGTTCAAGTTCAAAATTATTCAAAAACATTCTTTGTAATTGATAATTTACCTCACGAAGATCTTTCGATCAATATGTGGAAGACCCTCAAATTAATTATTGAAACAATTAGCCACTTGTATAATATTCCAGCCAATATTTCAGGACTCGGTCCGATAGAGCATGGAATAAAGGATGGTAAAAAAGTGGGACCTAAAGAAATAACTCAAATGAATTTAGCAGATTGGTTTGCAGCCATTCATTACCATGATAAATCAATTGGTGGAGATATTAATGCTGAACTTAAAAAGGTCTGCTCAAAATTTGTCCACGGACAAATTGTTTGAAAAATACAGGGTGGGTAAACGAGGTAAATACTATCTTTCAATGGATTTTCACATACTTTGAATAATTTGAACATCTCATAGTTAATTTAGGTCAATATTGAGATATTTTATATTCAATGAGATTTGTTAAAAATTGTCTGTGTGTCCTACGAAATTCGATGGTGAAAATTCGTACAACCTACTTCTAAACTTACTAAATCAATCTAGAACACTCCATACAAACATCATTTTGTATCAGCATATACTTTCGAGTCCGATTGATTTTAACTAATATTACCTCTCACTCAAGTGTATCTAATTTTTCAAAATCTTTCCTATTCAATATATTTTTATTTTTTTCAGATATAAACTCATTTTGAAAACGAAATCCATAGTAACTATCATTATATTTTGGATTTAATATATCCAATTTGAATAATCGGCAGCGTCTACTATGAGATTTTAGTTGTAAAGCGTTCACAATGAAAAAATAATCATGATTCGTTTCATAAACCATATCACATATACTAAGAATTTGCTTAAATCTGTTTGTCCCCATCTTATACAATTCCTATGATATACATCCCATCATATTGTATCTTAACACTCAGCGTCTCCTGTCAATGTCTATATTTGAACTTTATCTAAAGTTAACATAAGTTGATAAAGTTGAATACCTAATGGTGTAGTTGTACCGTTTTCACCAAGCCATCCTCCGAAACGTAAATCACTGAACCATCTCCCAATTGTTGTTTGATGTCTGCCCATTTTCTCAGAAACTTCTTCTTGCGTTGCATTAGGATTCGATATTTGATACCTAATGAGATTCATTATTGGAAGTATAGGAATTTCTGGAACTCTTAATTCGATGGTAATAATTTCGGAATCTTTTCCTTTGGTTGTTATCCAAAAATTAGGCCGTTTTGTTAACGAAATTTTTTCTTCTTTGTATTTATCTAGATTGTATAATAAATTATGAGCTAGCAGAGCTGATTGGTGGAGCGTAACTGATAATGTTCTTCTGCCACCCGTCAGATCAAATATAAAGGGGTATGTGGGATTTTCTATATACTGTTCGAGAATCATTTTAGAAAGTTCTAAAACTGTATTATCATAATCATTTAGATGAAATTTGCAAGGGATGATTTCAGGTATATCATCCATTGTTTGTTCTAATATGTCACCAATTTTGACTAAATTATCTTCAAATGTAGGTTTTTCCTCTTTAGGATCCTCTTGACTTCCAATTGCAAATATTTTTACTGGTGGATAAAGTTTCACAATTTGTAAAATTGGATCCCTTTTATTCGGAACTGGCAAGCCGATGGAACTAAAAATAATAGATTTTTGACCTTCAACCCTTTTGAGTGGTTCATATAGATATCTCCTATTAATATGAGTTTCCTTTTCCATATTAAATGAATTTGAATGTTTAATAAAAAAAATATGCGTTAACTATGCATAAAAGCTCATTTTAATGATTACTTAAACTTCGTAGGTTTTATTAAGGAGTTTTGCAATATATCAATTGCAATAATAAGTTGCAGGATAATAAAATGCCTAAAAGTAATAACTCGAAAAATGACCAAAGGTCAAATTCAATGAACCCAAACAATTCAAGTTACAAAAGCGGGACTGACAATCGATCAAATCAAATTAACCCCAATCATCAAAAATCCAAATCATCACGTAAAAAATAACCTATAGATTTTACTATGCTTAATATTAAATAAAATTATAAAGGAGAAACACATATGATAATTCAGATAATATTTCTAGTTTGCATTAAGAGGAGGAGTCAAAATAAGTCAGTTTAATTCTATTGGTAATGTGTTTGCAGTATACAACAAATACCTAGCCTCATTTGACCAGAAAATCTATGATGATAAATTTAACAGTATTAGAAAATTTATTCAAAACAATATCAAAGGAGCAGTATCAATAGTTGATGTCGTTAAAGGTGGATCAGATATTCGCAAAAGTGCAATTCCTGGAGTTTCCGATATGGACATATTGATGGTTATAGGAACCAAAAAACCAAGTGCTCTTCCATTAGTTGCTTTGAAAAGTATTGATTCAGGTATTAACACTGCAATTATGAATACTAAACTCTCCTCTTATGTAGGGACACATGCGATTTATTTTCCATTTAATAATACGAGTATCGATCTCTTGGTTGCTTATGGTAAGTCGCCAGGACCATATTATATCCCGAATCGAGATATTAATAATTGGATTAAAACCGATCCAAAATCAATCAAAGGAAAGTTTTTTGCATCTCAAACACAATCACGAGAACGCCTTTTACCAACAATTAGATTAGTAAAGAAATGGAATAGCTATCAAAATATAAAACTTGAGTCCTATGAGACTGAAATGAAATTATTGAATATTTTTGAAAATGATGATACATTGAAAACTATGAAAATTTTTGATATTATTGAAGTAGTCTCAAATCGGCTTGATTTTAAGAAATTATATGACATTTCTTCAAGGGCTAATAGATATGTATCTCAGGGGAAAATGAAAACCTTGGAAGGCAAGATTAAGATATGGAAAGAGGCTTTTGGTGATACTTTTGGGAAGCAACAATGAAAGTCATTTGATATATGTCAAATTAGTAGTTTTTCAAAACTTATGATTAATTTTGTACCGTATTGAATTGTGTATTAATCTACCAATCTCTTTTTAGCGTTAATCATCTATTACATTGTAAGGATGAGTCCATACCCTGTTAAGTTTCATTTTTCATTAGACTATCTTGAGCAAAACTATAGAAAATTCATCGAGGAAAACTTTCTGAGTTATGTTGAATTTTGGGAAAATTTTGTCGGAATTCATAGTATCGAAAATGGATTACTCAAGGGTTATAAGTTATCGTTTGAAGATTCTTTTACGGAAAATGCTAAATTATCTAATCAATTTGAAAATATTAGGATATTTAGTTATTCAATATTAGTGCAATTGATATTAATTGAAGAGATAGATACATCAAATTTCAGAACCACCAATTATTTGGAATCAATTAAGTTTGTTCAGAACCTAACTAATTACATTGGTACTTTATTTTATTACTGTGGAAATATTTGGCAAAGTTTGATGAAAATTAACAAACTATTCAAAGGAGAAATTATAAAATTTGAAGATTTTATCTCAGATTTTGGAATGGATTTTGTGTCCTTCTATAAACAATTCAAAGACTGGAGAGATACAAATGTTCATCAACATGTCTTAATACGAGCATTAGATGACGAAAAAGGTATTCAGGTACCCAAAGGTGACACAAGAAATTTAGATGTATCAGATTATGAATACATCGGATTTGAAGACTATTTTGAAAAATTTTATTCAATTTTGCTAAACTTCATGAATTTTCTGTTTACAAAAGTAAATACTATTTTGAGTGGAGCAATATTTTCAGCAAATGCTGATTTAGATAAACCAATGGCTGTATCATTTCAAAATGGTGATACATATGAGACAATAGTTGTAGAAAGCAGTCCACAAGATGAAAAGATAAGTAAAAATGTTTATTTGTTAGAAGATATATTTAGAGACGGTTACGAAAATATTCCTAAGAAATTTATCCATCTTAAATATATTCATGGATCTGGAAGTGTAAATTTAGAGCAAATAGGGTCTGATCCATACTATCTTTATTAATAAAAAACTGTTTATTAACTGATTTTGAATTCTTGAATTCTTACTTTATTTATTTGTTTCATTGAGATTTTTTAGTGCAATATGTAATTAAATTTCAATATCGATGTCTCAAAATCAGGTAGAGGTAGAAATTACTCTTATCCAGCAAATAATGATCTGAATTCAGTTCCATAGCCTAGTATTTCTAATTAGGTAAATGATCAAATATTTGTCTGAGCAAAATATTTTCTATTTTTTGCATTGATGATACACTCGAGACAATATAAAATTCATGCCCATTAACTGTAACTGGATCTGGAAATTCTTTTTCATTCCATTCATTTACATATCTGTTCATTTTTGGTGCAATCCTTACTAAGTTAACGTCAATTTCTTTTTCAATTAATAATTCATCTAAAAAATCGACATCTCTTCCTAGATAATTCAATTGAACTGTCAAATTTTCCAGTTCAAATTCCAAATATTTTTCTTTTAGAGTGATATTGATTTTGGGAATCTTTTCTCCTAGATTAAAATAATAATATTGGAACACTACAATTTGAGGGATTGTCCTGTCATCCAAGTCTGCCATCATCCAATAAAATCCATCAGCTGAAGAAAATTCATATTTAGGGAATGCACCCAACTTCTTTCCATATTCAAAGAATAGAAGTTCTGCTGTAAGTTCAGCTAAATTAATTTGTTCAACTAAGTCTTCTATTTCATCGAATGTGAACTTATGGTTGTATTTTTCTGAATAAACAAATTTCTCTGATGTATCCAAGCGATATTGTGAATGGGCAACATCATTACGTATTTTATTGTTATAAGTTTTAGAAAGTAACTCACCTAATTCATCGCTAACGTTCTCATTTTGGACTAGAACCGAAATTTGTTCTAATGTATATTCAGGTCTAACTTTATATCTTCTACCTTGATAATTAAATTTCTTCCCCTTAAAAGGATTGAGTGAAAATTTTTTTCCTTGACCTAAATCAATTAAATTCATCAAAAAATGTGGTAGTAATGCTAACTCAAATAATTCCCTGTAGAAAGATAACAATTTTCTTATCTTTTTTTCCAATGGAGCAACTTGACCAAAGGAGTCCACAAAATAGTCTACCTTGTCCTCAAATGGATAATTTTGCACTTCAGAATATCGATTGAGCTCATGTTTTGCAATTCTTTCAATTTTATATATTGCCTGTCTTTTCTTCACTAATTCTTCTGAATGATACCAGCTCTTAATTTCATCTGAATTAACTCTCATAGCCTCTAAAAGCAACGGTTTAGTTAATTCCGTCCATTGATTTTGAATAATATCGTTCTCATACTGTGCTGTTCTTTGAAGATGAAATGACAGTCCAATCTGAAATTCGATGATATTTCTAATTGGAACAATTCCTCTACCTTTTTCAATAGCTCTATTATAGTGAAATGTTATTTCATTATCTGATCTGGCCCTGAACATATCCGTAAAAATTTCTGCTAAATACAGGTCTTCATTTGATTCAAATGATGATTCTGTTTGCTGTCCATAACCTCCACATACTTTACATTGTATATTATTGTCTTGATCTCGTGGATATTGATTAATTGCAGATAAGTAAATAATGGACAATTCACCACAATTACATTGATGAATTTCATATTCTGGATCTAAAAGTACCTTTTTTAAATTGGTCCAAAATTTTTTTGATGTTACCCCATGACCTCGTTTTTGAAATAAATCCTCTAGTTTAATTTTATCAATTTCTGAAACCTCATTTATTTTTACCAAAATAGATCACATCACCAATTCCAGTGTAGATTAGATAATTCCAAATTGAAGTTATTTCTCAAAAATCTTCTTACAACATAGAATTCAATATTTTCAATAGAATATAATATACTAACTTTTTAATAAAAAGAGACCGAAATATTTCTTAGAGTATGACAATTTATGATAAAATAGAATGAGTCAAAGCAAAAGATTTCCCATTTATTGATAATCCTCTAACAAATAATAGAGGTTTAATTTTTGGAATCATCGATGACTATGAAGGAGATTGATTTGATGATAGATCTAATACTATATGATTACAATACTATTATCAAAATGGAAAGTAAGAAAGGAACCTTTGCTGGAGATTTGATATTGCATTTTTCAGTACATAATGAAGTATTTCAAAATATGGGTAAAAATGAAGGTGTGATTGCAGTAGAAATTATTCAAGAACAAATAACTAAGACAAAAAATCAATTTACTAATGTTACTCAGATTGGTTCAACAAGCATTTTTGATAATGATGACCTACTAAATATAATTCAAGCAAGATATGCGAAGGAAGAAATATCGAAAAAGGAGTTTGATCAACTACTAATTGATTTACAGAAATCAAAGCCAAAGAAGTTATTAATTTGTAAGGCTTGTGGATCTGAAAATAATCCCGAATCTGGTTTTTGCATAAGTTGTGGGATTGCTTTGGAATAACTTTTGATTGTAATGAATAAAATTTTGGATCTGGTTTTGGATTGTTGAAAGTTGTATGGATGGTTGAGAACCTTTCTATTAAGATCTCATATGAGTCTGTATTGTATAATTAACAGAAAAGGTTGCATATAATTCTTTAAGCTACTTTTTAGTGACTAAAGTTTTATCAATTTATATTTTAAATTTCAGTGTCTAAGATGTCTTTAAAGAATGAAATGCTCCCTAAACTAGATCAGTCAAAATATGCAAATGCAGTAGCAGCCCCTATTCTTGGTTGGATTGTAATTCAGTTATTATGGTTGGGTGCTATGCAACTTGATGACTATCGAGTTTTTGAAACTCATTTAGCATTTTTTGATTACGATGACTCAATTATATTTGTCATCTTTGGGATATGGGTTGGATCAAATATCGCGAAAAATAATGGAAATGCAGCTGATGGTCTTATCGCTGGAATTTTTGCAACTTTTATATTCGCTTTGATTTTTTTCCTTCTTTTCATTGAATTATTTCCTGTAGAATTTGATCCTGAATTCACTAGTGAAAACTCATCTGAGGACTTTAATATTATTACTTCATATTTATTTATGCTTTTTACAACTTCAATGGTGGTTGCGGGATTGCTTCATCATAAACCCGTTGAAGAGTAAATTAACTCAATCAATTCATTTTGTTATATGATAGTGTTTAATTAAATTTTTTCTTGTAAACTGCATCGGGTTCAGGATTATTGAATGTGGTATGTGCAGTTGCAAGTCTTGTGATCAGTCAGTAACGTTCTAAATTTCTGCAAGAAAATGTGAAAGTTAGAATATTTCCACTAAATTATCGAAACTAATAATTGAAATTTGTTTTTTACTTGAATAATTGACAAATAAATTATTCTCTACATTTTACTATGATTATTTATTTAATTCAAGTACAATTTTTAAAATTTTATCCAAACTAGTTGATGGAGTTCCATTAGTTCAGGAAATACAAAAAGAAGAAGTTGATGATAACAGAAGAACTAGATCAATGCTTAAAGACATAATTGAGAAAGTTGAATCTGATGAAAATAGTGAGAAATTAAATAAACACATACAATTAATTGGTGAAATCATTGATACAAGATTTCTAGCAGATTTGAATATGACCTATGTAAGCAATCTTCTGAATAAGTCATCTTTCCTGTTAATATTTGTTGAATTTGAACAGTATATATTTCAGATTTTAAAATACTACATGATTAAGAATATCGAACTATTAGATAATTTAGTTGTTCCTCTGTCTAATCTGAGATCTGGTGATGTTAATCGTGTGATTGAACAACGGATCGAAAAGAAAATCCACGACGAATTTTACGGAACATACGATGAACTTTTTAAATTTATGACCTCAATTAAGCTGACAGTAACAATTAATGACTATTTCTTAAATATGTTGTATTTCTACAAGGAGGTACGAAATATATTAATCCACAATAATGGTCAGGTAAATGCTATCTTTTTGTCAAGGGTTAGTAATGAAGATAATTATAGTATTGGGGATACGATTATAATAACAGATGCATTTTTAAGAAAATCAGCTTCAATTCTTGATTTTATTGTAGGAATGATAGACTCTCCATTCACCCGAAAGTGTGAAGAAACTATGGTGACTTTAGAAAAATACTCTAAACATTTTTAGGTTAATTATGGTTTTTGAAATATATTGATATTATCTTATGGGAATCAAGCCGAAGACTTGTTTTCTAAAAAAACTAATATGCGTTCATGGTCGAAACACTGTAGTCGTATCAAAAACTGCATTATTAATAGATAATCTTATTCATGCACAGGTTGAAAAATGGAATTCACATTCAGGGTGAAATTGATATCTTTCTGTGAATTGAAATGGGTCTTGGATTAAATGTCAATATATTTGATAAAGTGTCGATGGACTGTTGATAATATACATTATAAAGTCGATTTTTTGTACATTGCTAAGTAAATGGTGTAAAATAGTGTCAACAAGTATAATTTAATATATGAAATACAAATCTTGTAGAAAATTTTCATGTGATACATGCACTCAAATAATCGAGGTTTTGCAAGTTGACCATCAAGAAAACAAAACAACAAAGTTTCAAACAAAAGAAGTGGTTACACTATTAAATCAAAATCACAAAAAGAATAATAAACCAAATGTCAATAGGACAACAATAATTGGTCATTTAAAAACGATGTCTGAAATTGGAAGACTGGAACGAGTAGGATCTGAAAATCGAACTCAATATAAAATTGGTGAAATATATCATGATGTGCGGAAATTATTCAAAGAATTTGAAAAAGAATTACTCGCCTATTGGGACGCCCCCAATTCACTTAATCGTTATGGAATTTTAAATCCGGTTGAATGGGAAAAATTGGTACTGGAAGCCGAATTTGGATTTGAAAAAACCAAAATAGCTATTAAACAGAGTAGAACTACCTTTCTTCGAATGATTCAAACCTCCATGCAAAAAATATATTATTCTAATGGTTTAAGATTTTCTTTCCCAGAATTCCGAGTGTTAGTTAAGAACCGTTGTTCAATATGCAAACGTGAATTGAAACAAAATGAGCTCGCTTTTCTGACTTGTAAGATTGAATTCACTATCTCACTTTCTACTATTCCATATTCAGAATTTCTCCCAGATGAAATGAACGAATTAGATAGTACGGAACGTGAAGTGATTATTGGAAAATATGTTGAGGATGGTTATATTGATGGTCTGTATCAAAGGTATCTAGACTTGCATCCCGGTTATGGATCTATCATTAAAGAGTATGATGAACAATTTTTTTCAATTCAAAAACCAATTGAAGAGATAGAAAGTAAAATCCTAAGTAAACTGAAACCTTTTTGGATTTGGAAAATAAATGCCAAAGTTACAGAAATTGGATTAAGACATTCGAATGATCTAACAAATTATTCTGGAGGGTTCAGCATTGAAAATATTAATACCAAATTGAATCAATTGGAAGCACGATTCAAACTAGAAAAAGGTATTATAGCTAATAATTTACCTGAAGTTGGATTAATTAAGGATAAATGCCACTATTGCAAGTTCCCATTAAACTGGGGACTTTTTGTAGATAATGACTCGCTAGAAAAAATATTATACGACTCAAATAGAGAATACAACCCTATATGGACTCATTATTTGTATATGATTCATAATTCTAACACATTTGACACCTACGGAGTATATGATGATCTTGACGAAGTAAATTTGCATAGAGAAAGTCTCGATGCATTACACATAAATGAACAGTGGATTTTTCAGATTCCATTCAGGCTTATTGATAACGCAAAATATCACTTATTTTGTGTAGACAAACGAATAAAGGAGTAGAGAGAACATGATTAACAAAGATGGAAAAAAAGTAACAACAAAACCTTGGCAAACAAAACGATGGAGAGAAATGCGAAAAAGAACAATAGGTGACAGTTGTACCCAATGTGGGTCTGAAAAGAAACCACTAGTTATCCAGCATCTCAATCACCCTCCAAAATTTTCTTCGATTGCTAGAAAGGTCAGAAATAAATATTTGAAAAAGAAATTAATGTTGAAAAAATATAGATCAAAAATTAATAAGATAGAGTTAACAAAAATGGAAAGGAAAGCATGCCCAAAATGTGATTCATTGAATGTAGACTTTGCAAAGAAACGAGGAGATAAAAAAGGAATAAAACGACATGTTTGTCGAAAATGTGGCCATGACAATTTTATATTTATCATTATTCTGATTCCTTATGATCGTGATTCTCAAAAATTATTGACTACGATTAATAATCAAATTCTCGATGACTATCAAGGTAAAATACTGGATGAAGCAAATGAAATCAATCAGAAATTCAATAATCATTACATGAGCGGAAAAGGGGCTACGACTTTTTGTAAGAAATGCGCTTATCTTTGGGATATCCATAAGAAAAAGTTATGTAAAATTTGCAAATCAAAATATCATTCTTTCAGCTATGAAACTTACTGGGATTGTAAAAAGCCTCTAAGAAAGGATCAACCATATTACAATGAATTGGAGACTCGCATATGAAGGCAGAAGATAAATATGGGAGACCTATATACAAATACATATTTTCCACTTTAGAAAAATTTGGGAAATCCCTCATCAATCTTAACTATAAAGAATCAAAGCAAAAACCAAATTTGTTTTATAGGGTTTTACCTAATGGTGGGGTAATCTTTGCTGACATGAGAGGAACCGAAATTGTCCCAATATGGGAAGATCCAAGACCTATGATCTATTGGAAGTTGGATGAACTTAGAGGAATTGTTGATGCTAAAACTGCTCAAGTTTTAATTCAGAATGAATTTCTTAGATACAAAAAATTTAACATCAAATTTAGATTAAGCTATGAATTCACAATGCATCCTCCCTGGCCTTTTGATAGTCATTCGATTTATGTAGAGGGTGATGATGATTATGACACAGTACATATCCTGAATAGCCGAGTAAACAATCCACACTCTGAAATTATTTCAAACACAAAAATAAATAAACGAAAATTCAAATCAAGATGTCGTAAAACACATATGTTAAAACAAGTTAATAGCGTTTCAAGAAACGAATCAGAGAAAATTGACTCGCATATTGAAGGATTCAAATTCCCACAATTTTATTGTGGCTTACAGCACAGGCTAAATGTCAAATCTACCCCTATTTACACTTATGATTTTCAAAATACAACATGTGAAACATGTAAGGCATCATATAATGCATCACTAAGAGCTTTTAGGGATGATAAGAATAAAAAAATTACAAAAGTAGGACAAAAAAATCAACCACGGTTTCTGAAAGGAGTTACTGTCGGAGGGCAAAGAATTGTGAAAAATAATATCTCTGTTAAAGAAGCTTATAAATTTAAGAATAATGTAATGAAAAAGTGATATGAAATTTAATTATTTTTCCAATACATATCTTCTGCAAATTACAAAATCACATTAATCTAAATACAAGAGTATTATGTAACCGGATAAATGCTGAACCTAAGGTTGATCTCTAAGTCCTCTAAGTAATGATTGGAATCTAATAATTGATGAGTATGGGAACTCATCTGAGAAGAAAGAAATCTTTGTTCCTTTGCTTAATGCATTCAGTATAGAATTTGTTTGTTTATGTTTCTCAATGGTCCTATTGATTTTCGCTTTTTCTTTGATTTTTTCCTCAGTCATCTCTTCATTTTCTATTGAGTCTAATTCTATTTTTAATTCTTGAATTTTGTTACTAACAGTTTCTGAAGTTTTAGCAATGTCTTTGAATATGTTTGAGGATGTTGTTTGAAGTTTTCTCAGCTGAGCCATCTCTAGTTCTTTTGAAAATTGATTCAAATGACTTTCAGGTACGTGTTTTTTGCATTGTTTAATATAAGGTTCCCAATTCTTCAATTCTATATCACAGCTTATCAAATATATCATGTAGCTGATACATAGGCCAAGTAATATTGGGTTATCCTCCTTAGCAACTCTCTCCCAATACGTTGAAGCATGTTCTTTGGCGTTATAGGGCTTTTCATCCATTGTTATAAATCTTGAACTACCAATTTTTGAAACAAATAATAATTCCATAAGAATACCAGTTTCTAGTTGATCTGGATTTCCATAGTCTAGATTTCTGAAATACTGCATAAGATTTAATGGTGTCACTAGTTCATTTCTATTCAATACAATAGGGTTCCAAAGGAGGTAACTAACCATATGAGGTTTAATAAAATTTGAAATTAGCTTATTGAAACTCATAAATTTCATTAAGCTAAACATTAAATGAAACATAGTTAAAAGAAAAGCTTTAGCCCATAATTCCTCTATACTAATTTTTTGATCAAATTGGAGTGGTTTAATCTTATTTGAAAACGGACTTTTCCAAGGTGATACAAAATAAGAAATCTCATTCTCCTCTTTGATTATGTATGTCTTATGGATAAATGCATTCCGTAAATCTGGATCCATGTTATCAAGAATATGATTTAAATTTTTAGGAAATAATTGAACTCTTTTTGCCATTATATCATTTACACTCATTCGCATTACGTTATGTGGCAGTTTTCTAGATGAAGACCCTATCATTGGACGTAAAATGTGGGTTAGAATATTATCAAACGCGTCTGAATAAATTTTTGGTACTTGATCCATCATTTTGATTTTTTGATTTGATCTAGTTTCAGGTCCGAGTAGTTCATTGAGAAGATCGGTTCCCAATTCCACAATTTCATCAGGTAGGTTTTGTTTAAATTGATTAATTACTTCATTAATTGAGATTTGATTATTTTCTGAATCGGTGAATTTCAATAGGTTAAGAAAATTAAAATTTGAATTAAAATTCAACTTCTGAGTCTTCTCAATAATGTCAGGATGCGATTGCAGTAATTTCATCAAATTTGATAAGGAGTCATCTTGTTGCTTATCAAGTGAACTATTTGCCCACACAATGTGCTCAGGGTTGGAAATATCAAACCCATTCGGCATGTAAGATAACATAAATTCAATGGGATCTTGCTCTTTAATCTCATCAAAATACTCCATTACATTTTTTGGAATTGTAGAAGTGAACGGAGCTTTTTTGAGAAGGTTTTCAACTAATTTAATGAGTAAATCATAGAATGAAAAATATTTAGTTTCTACTTCAGATAGGCCTTCTGCTAAGATTTCAAAATCATCAATTTCAGCAATCTTTCCAGAGAGGTATTCAATAATTGTTTTCTCATAATATTCTAAATCATCATCATCTATAATAATTTTCAATTATTTTCAGATACTCTATGTCTGTTTTTTCTTTTAAACTGTTGTATAGAATAATAAATACAAAGTACGAGTATAACTTTGGGGATATTGAAGTGAGTGGTATAAAGAATCTACCTATTAAGTGATCAAATTAAGATTTTATTCCTAGACGAACTCCATTTAGCTCTAATCTTGTGAGTCATTGGCATAATTATATTTTTAGTCAAATATCACAATATTGAAGAGGAATAAATATATTAAGGTGGATTACTATAATTGTTTGAAGAAGAATAAATCCAATTGATATCAGGATTCGAGATTTACCTCGAATACCAACCCTACCTCAAGCAATTTTTGATGCACATGAAAATAATAATTTAGCAATTTTTGTAGGAGCAGGGCTTTCTCAGCTAATGGGATGTTGGAATTGGTCAAAATTTGCCAGAGAACTTGTGAAGGAGTGTTTTAACAGTTATCTTATTAGTGATGAAGCAGTAGTTAATATCCTGTATGACGAAATCGAAAATCAGCAAGTACGCAGAGTAGTAACTGTTTGTAAACGAATATTCGAAGAAAATAAAAAGCCTAAAATATTTTATGAAATTTTAAAACGAGCCATAGAAGGCAATGCTGAAGCAACATCAGCTCAAAATGAACACAACATATATCACAACCTTGCAAAGTTACGTCCAGTTTGGGTAACCACAAATGCAGATACTCACATACACCACTTTGCAAAACCTGAAGTTTTCTCACCAGAAAAGCCATTTCGTAATCCCACCAACTTGAAAAGAGATACAGTCTATCATATTCATGGTTCGTTAATGAATGATGATTTTGTCGGAATGGTGTTTTCACTGGAAGAATATGTGAAAAGATACAATGAAGAAAATTTTAGAAATTTTTTAAGAAATCTGTTTTCAAATTGGACAGTTCTTTTTCTAGGTTATGGATTAAATGAGGTTGAGTTATTACAATTTTTGAAAACTAATGACGGAATTGACCTTCCAGAAAAAAACAGTAGATTTGTTTTGAAGGGCTATAATAGTCATGAAAATGCAAGATATTCATATGACCAATGGTATTACAAATCTCTAGGCATTGAAATAATTCCATTTAACAAAGAAGTATCTATTGAAAATTATACGAGTTACGATCTTCAAATTCCAATAACAAGGGATTGGATTGATCAATTAAGAATTAATACAAGACTATTAGAATCAACTAAGCTTCAAATTGATGAAACATTTCAAAATCCTACCCAGGAAGAGAGTGAACATGTATTGAGAATTGTTCGTAATGATGCAACTATGGCTCAATATTTTCACAAAAGGTTAGTTGAAACAAGTTCACCTCTGAAGTGGTTTGATATTCTTAAAGAAAATGGTCTGCTATTAATGACAAAGATTTCAAATGAGAGGAATTTCAGGTTACCCGATTTGGTCATTGCGAATTTCTTGAAAAATTGTCAAAATCAATTAAAGAACGAGGATAAATCTATTGATGAGTTAATTCAAATTCTTGATAAGAACGCTGAGATAGTGAACTCAAGTATTCTTGAGGTAAAGTGAATGTCATGATTGATAGAAGTAAAGCCTCAATAATACAAACAAGATTTTCTCTTGCACTGACTGATATATCTCCGATTTATTTTAAATTAGTCAAAGATTCTTTGAATAGCACAAATAATTGGGAAATATCAAAAATAATCGCTCAAACAGTTGCACCTAATCTTCTAATGCATGATGAGCTTGATTTGATTTTGGAATATTTTGATTTATTTTTAGATTTCAAAGAAAAAGCGATAGGTGTATCATTACGTGAGTTAAGACCAATCCTAGAACCTTATTATTTTGAAGAATTACTGAATTTTCTTAAATCACAAATTGAAAAATTGGATTGGAATGCCTTTTACTCAATCATTATGAAAAAGATTGAACTCTCTCATTCTTCCAACTTTCCATTCTTCACTTATTACGGAATATATTTAATCCATAATCTAGATGATGAAATTGACAGTGATAATTACCAAGGGCATATTATTAACCTTCTTTGCAATTTAATAACAGTTCAAAGTGATCAAGTGATAAATGAAATTTATAGCAATTATATTGATCATAAAATCCCGATTTTTAGACGAATTGGAATATACATTCTCGATATAAAATATGAAATACTTAATGAAAGTTTTTGGCTCAATTATAAAAAAAACCCAATTGATGATTTTCATATCAAACCTGAACTCTGGAGATTTTTCAGAAATAGATATGGAGATTTTTCAGCAAAAGAGCAAGAAAAAGTAAACGCATGGGTAGAGAATTTGAAGCATGAATATGACAAAACAGAAATTGATACTGATAGATCTGAAAAGCTTTTAGCCAACAGGAAACGGGAATGGTATACTGCTTTTTTAGATGACGCTAATAGTG
The DNA here is from genome assembly GCA_001940725.1 of Candidatus Heimdallarchaeota archaeon LC_2. The sequence goes on from MDVR01000002.1 coordinate 47,096, forward strand.
ATATCAAACAACGAATTGTTGATTTAGAAAATATTGATGATTCAGAATTTTCCGTACTTGGTCATCATTGGAAAATCGGACGTCTAACCGTTTTTGACACTCAACCGGAAGATTTATCAGATTTAGCAAAATCAATGTCACCAGAGGAGTTCATAAATTATATAAATTCTGCCAAATTTGACAATTTAGAATCGTATATAACTAGCAACAGTGTTGGATATGCTTTAACATCCATTATTGAGAAGCATCCGAGTCTATTTGTATCAGATTTGCAACCATTTCTAAAATTAAAAGAAAAGCTACTACCTGATCTTTTCGGAGCCATAATAACACTACTAAATCAAGATTATAAATATAACTTCGATTTCTTAATTGGCCACCTATATGGTCAAAGTCAGAGAAAATTAGAATATCATGTTTCTGATTATATTCATTTCGAACATGGTGGGGGCACCAGTATCGATTTGCTTTCTGAAATATGTCAGTTACTGATTCGAAATAATGCATCACAACTTAGTAAAGACAATGTAATGCGGATCGGTGATATTTTGCTATCTCTAGAAACCAAATTGGAGTCAAATAACCAATTGGAGCCAAAGGACACGTTTTTAATCATGGTTTCAACTCCAGGAAAGCTTTATACTGCTTTAATTGATACCATTAGGCTCTTACATGTAGAATATGGGACTACAGAAAAGTATGGTGATCAACTGCTTGAGTTAATGCAGGATGCTTTTCTAGCCCTCAATGGTAATATTGTTATTCAGACGGTGTTGGGTGTACACCTCAATGTTCTCCACAATATTTATGGGCAAGAATTTGAAAAGCTTTACTCTTCATCTGTAAAACTCGAAGAGACTAGTCAAACATGGAGGAATATTATTTCGGGGTATTTATCCTATAGCAAGATATACATCCCAACATTCAATTATCTTCGCAAAAGAGGTGACTTTAAATTGGTACTTGGATTAAATGATTTATCTGAGGATTCCGAGAGAGGCCTGGTTGAAAAAGTTGTCTTATCATATTTAAATGAATCAGTAATTGGGAGTAAGAATAATGAATTAATGGAGAACCTGCTAAATACACAATCATGGAGTAAACTCAAATATACAGTGTGGAGTTTCCACAAAATCTGGGAACAAAATGAATCTCTAAGACCTAGCCAAGACACAATTATCGATCTATGGACGAAAATTTTAGTCTCGACAAAGATAAAAAATAATAACTTGAAAGAAATAATTATGCAATTATGGTTCTGGCTTGACTACGTATCAGAATTTTCAACAGATATTTATGATAAATTAATCAGAACTTTAAAATTAGTGAAAGTAAATGGTTATGATCTTTATAAATTATCAAAATTTTTAATGAGGCAATCATCCTTGAATCCGTATAACTGTGGCAAGTTACTCTTAGAAATGATAAAATTACCAGAAATTGATTATATTGAAGATGATCTAATCAAATCTGTATTATCAAATTTGTTTCAATCTTCTGATACTGCACAATATGAACTTGCGGTAATAATTTGTAATCAACTAACTGAAAAAGGAAATTTCAATCATACAGATCTATGTCAAGAATATATGCTATAAGCAAATTAATAACCAATAAAACAGTCAAATCTTAGAATCGATTCGATAAATTTCATTCAATGAATTACATTATCAAATTATCCTAATATGGTGGAATGAATAATTGTTAATCGAAATGTCTAACCAAAATTTACATGGATTGGGTAGTATTCCCGTATAACTCTTGATGAATGACTATTTGAAGGTTTTACATAGATGTTCCATTTCAATCTCATTTTATTTAGGTAGTAAGCTAGAGCCGGAAAACCTACATATCCATAATTCAACCCCCAACTAAAAAATGGTAATAGAAACACAATCAAAACAAATGAATGCCAAAGATAGTTGAACTTTGTTTCTCCTTTACTCCTAATAAGCAAACTATAATCATTCTCACAATAGATACAAAACATCTGAATATTCATTTTTCCTTCAAGTGGTCTCTTTGTTTTGTAATATTTGGCACCTTGTTGATATCCTTTCTTATTTTTGAATTTCTTTTGTCGTTTCATCTTGAGACAATTAACTTGGATCTCATAAACTTGATCTTCCAATATTTTAGGATTGAGCTGCTTTAAGATTTCATCAGATGAGAACATAATTAATTATATTACAAAGTAGAGTATTTCAATTATTGAAATTCATTTTTTGGAGACCTAATCCTTCGTAACGTATACAAAATCACCGATGTTAATTTGATTGTTGAACTGTGAATGATTACTACCCAGAATCAGTTCTTCGCCAAATGTAGTGTTAATCTGAAAATAGTAATTTTCACTGGAGCTACTAATTGAAGCTAGAGATATCTTATCTTGGACGTGATAAATTTGTAAGTACCCGATCGATTTATGTAATCCTTCGATTTCATTTCCTTCTCTATCATGGATTTTTTCTGTTTCCGCATACACTGAAAGAATATCATCTAAATTTAGTCCATCGTTGAAACCCTTATCGATAACATACATCTCGTCATCAAGAATATTTATTACTCTTCCCTTAATCAGAGATTTCATATTATGAATTGATTGTTTAACTATAATTACTTATGAAATTATTAATGAGTTAAGAATTTCAGCAGTTTAAATAGCGAACTCTTAGCATTTAGTAATATTAAGTCATAAGGGCTTGATGATTTTTGTAAAATTATGGTTGGTAATGATTATTGGGTTCTGAGGATGAAAATGATAGTCAACAACGGTTAGATGAAACTGAAGAAGAGGATCAAAATGAACCTTGGGAACCATCATCTTATACTTTTGGGGATGATGATCATAAATGGACTATAACCGATAGCTCTCAATATAACGATGACGATTATTATAATACATCTGATCAAACTCAACATTATGAGGAGGATGATCAGTATGATTACGAATCAGGTTTTTCGTCATCATATGGTAATGATTTATATGAAAAATTACAGCAGGATGAAGAATATGATTACTCCCAACAAACTGAGGTAGATGAGTGGTATGAACAATTACATCAGGATGAAGAATATGTTTATTCCCAACAAACTGAAGTAGATGAGTGGTATGAACCATTACTGCAGGATGAAGATTATGATTATCGATCGATTGTTACCATTAATAATTAATGGGACATCAACTCCATTCAAATTTTATGAGCGAATGTTCATAATGCTGCCAAGCTGAAAGTTTGACTGCATATTTAGCCTCCTGACCGAAATAACGTTCTTGAGGGGTCATTTTAGTTGATGAATGAACTCGAACTTTGTTATAAAAGCCTCTCCAGTTGTCGACTGCTTCTTGAAGCTCATCAATCGTTTGGGTAAACACTAGATCCCTAGCTTCATATTGTAGACTCTGTTGTACTCTCTCCACTTTTCCTGTAGTTTGGGGATGTCTGAGTCTTGATTTGATACCTCTGATTTTGTATTTTTTTAAAAATGCTTCAAACTCTTTTGTGTGATTCCTCGATGGGTTATGCACAAATTGAGATCCATTATCATGAAGTATGGCTTCGGGAGCACCATGCTTCTTCACTAATTTTTCCAATGTGTCCACCCAGGATGCTGTAGTTTGATTATCAGAG
>MDVR01000003.1 GCA_001940725.1 Candidatus Heimdallarchaeota archaeon LC_2
TATCTAATTTTAAAATTTCAGCCATCGGATATTCGATGATTTTTCTTTCTATGTTATTATTTATTGCAGGGACAATCATTTTACTTCGTGATATACAATTTGAACCGAATTCCATCTACACCTTAATTCCATATTTTTTCCTCAGTCTTATATTATCAATTGATTATATTTTCTCAAAAATCCCTTATAGTATTAGATTATTGAATACTGGACTTATTGTGGTATGGATCATTATTGGTGTTATATACACAGTTATGTATACATTAATTCCTAATTCATTATTAAATAGCCAATTGGCTCACAAAAGTAAATTTACACCAAATATAAAATCTCGATTTCAAGATAAAAAAATAGAAACACAGATTTTAGATGCAATTGAAGAAAATCAAATTAAAAAGCTGATTGAAATTTCATCATTTCTCGGATTACCGTATCATAAAGTCTTGAAATCCCTAAAAAAGTCAATATTACAGGGTTATATTTCTGGTAGAATTCTAAATCAACAGTTTATTTCAGTGGGTGAATTACATTCATTTGATCAATCACATCAAATCCCTGAATTCCCTTCTCCTTTTGAAATATGGAAAATAACGATGAGAAATGAAGGCGTAATTAGTATTGAAGACTTATCTGCAATTATGTCAATTGATGTCAAAGATTTGGAATTAGCTTTGACAAAAATCAGTAGATCTCAACATGATAATAAGAATTTAATTGAAGGTTTCATATATATTCAAAACATTAGTGAATTGGATTCTCTTTACTCACAGATTTTAGTAAATTTACCACAAGTTAACGATTCACACTCTTTGAACACCAATTCAGATAGCATTAATTAATTAATTATTATTAACTCGATTGAATTTCAGGTTTAAGACCCTGAAATTCATAATAAGTTGTATAAAGATCTCTATAGATTTTATTATTTTCCAATAAATTCTGATGATTCCCATCTCCAACAATTTTACCCTGATCAAAAACTAAAATTCTATCCGCATTAATCACTGTAGATAATCGATGAGCTACCACAATATTTGTTCTACCCTTAAATAGATTTTTGAGACTTCGTTGAATTAAGCTTTCCGTATATGCGTCAACTGATGCAGTTGCCTCATCTAAAATCAAGATGCTTGGATTCGCTACAAGTGCTCTCGCAAAGGTTACTAGTTGCCGTTGACCAGTTGACAATCTTGATCCACGTTCTCTTACATCTGTATCAAGGCCCTCTGGTAAGGTCTCTATAAACTTATTGAGATGAGTGAGCTTGACCGCATGTTCAATATCTTCATCTGTTGCATCTTTATTTCCATAAAGAATATTCTCTCTAATTGTTCCACTAAATAAATATGGATCCTGGAGAACAATTCCCAAATTATGTCTATAAGCTTCAATATCCATTTGATGAACGTTAATACCATCTAACAAAATATTCCCTCCAGTAATTTCATAGAATCTTGCTAGGAGAGAGACCATTGTAGTTTTTCCTGCACCCGTATGACCAACTAAAGCAACTGTTTGACCCGCTTCAATTTTTACTGAGAGGCCTTTATAGACTGGTTCCTCCTGAGTATAATGGAAACTTACATTATTGAATTCGATATCACCCTTAAGTTTTCCCGGTTTCAGATCTCCTGTAATCATAGCACTTTCATAATCTAACAAAGAGAAGATTCTCTCTGTAGCAGCAGATCCTGCTTGAATTTGAGCAACCTGCTGACTCAACTGAATAATTGGTCCAAATAGACGAATAGTAAATGAATAAAAAAGAAATAAATCTCCTACAGAAAGATCGCCATTTATTACTGTCTGTCCACCAGGGTAGATGATAATAAACATTACAAGGACCGTCAAGAAATCAAGAATAGGGAAGAATAAGCTAAAAGTATATGATAATCTGAGTCCTGCCTTGATATTATCTTGATTGATTTCTATAAACTCTTCCCGATTTTTCTCCTCACGGTTGAAACCTTTTGCTACTGAAATTCCAGTGACTGATTCTTGCACAGCAGCATTTACGGCTGCACGAGTCCTTCTCACTTCTTGCGCAAATTTTCTTAAGTATTTAGCCATGAAAAATATTATTGTTATAATGAACGGTATTATCAGTAAAATCCATAAAGTGAGTGTGGTATTAATATTAAACATAATTGCAATCATGACAAAAATCAGGGTTAGTGAAGAAAAGAAAGAAGCAAAGATATTGATTAAATTTCCCATTCTATTCGAATCATCCATTACCCTTGACATTATCTTACCAGTTGCCATTTTATCATAGAAACCTACATCTAGATCTTGTAACTTCTCAAACATTTCTAAACGTACTGCGGAAATTGATCGAGCAATTACAATCCATTGCACCCTAAACATTACAAAAAGTATCATCCATTCAATAATTGTTCCTATAAAATAAAGCCAACCGATCTGTTTAACAAAATCATAATCGGGGTCAGATCCAGTTCTTTCGAGCTCATTTATTCCATTTCGTATTATAAGAGGAATTGCAATTGCAACAGCTGAAGTACCTAGAAGGAGCATAAATAGAATTAATAAAACTTTTCTCTGTTCAGATGCATAAACAGCTAATCTTTTTATCGTCTCTTTTGTGGAATACTCCTGATCAAAGTATGCCTTTTCGGCCTTTTTCATTGTACGCATCGACATTATTCATCTTCCTCCTTAATAGGGGGTAAAGACATATACCCCTCAAATATCTGCCTATAAGGCTCAAAGGATGAAAGCAATTCTTCGTGAGTTCCCATTGTAACAATTTTTCCTTTATCCATAAACACAATTTTATCAGAATTCTTTAGAGTAGATAATCTGTGTGTGATAATAATTGTAGTACGATCTTTCAATAACTGACTCATAGCTGCTTGTATCTTAGATTCAGTTTTAGCATCTACCGCTGAGGTACTATCATCCATTATTAAGATTTTAGGATCAGTGACAAATGTGCGTGCCATTGCAACTCTTTGCCTTTGACCACCAGACAGAGTAATTCCTCTTTCACCGATTATTGTATCATAACCCTCCTTGAAATTGGTTATGAAATCATGAGCCTGGGCCGCTTTTGCAGCATCAATGATTTCCTTTTCACCAATATCATGTGCACCATAGGCTATATTTGCTTTTATCGATGTACTAAATAAATAAATATCCTGTTCAATTATTCCAACGATCTGGCGCAATTGATTAAGGTTCAGATCTGCAATGTTCATTCCATCAATCTCGATAGATCCATCATCAATATCATATAATCTAAGAAGAAGCCTACCTACTGTACTTTTTCCACTTCCTGTTGCACCAATAATGGCTACTGTCTCACCAGGTTCAATTTCGAGTGTAAAATCATTAATAACCTTGAAACCATTATCTTCATATGAAAAATTAACCGCATTAAATTTCACTTTCCCATTGATCTGATCAAGTTTGATATCCTTACTTTCTTGCAATTGCGCTTCAGTTTTTAGTGTAAAGTAAATTCTTTGAGCACCTGCAAATCCCAACATTGTAGCATCGAGCAAGAATCGTAAAATACTAGTTGGCCAGAATAATAGCCCAGTGAGTGTGATAAATGCAATTAGATCACCAATCGTTATTGATTCAACCGGAATGGAAAATAATCCAAATATTGAAAGTTCAGATTGCCCTGCTGCATCTGCTTCTATGATAGAGACTCCAAATAGAAATATGATTGAAGTGACAAGACCAAGTAATAAAGTTGGGATAAATAATGCTGAAATCGCTCCTCTTCTAATAAGAATAGATTCATAAGCCCTAATATCTTCTTCAAATAATTTTTTTTCTGTTTTCTGGGCACTAAATGTTCGTACAACTCGTATACCAGTAATGTTTTCTTGAAGAACACTTTGAATTCTTGCTAATCTTTCTTGCCGTTCAAGTGAAACAGGTTGTAAACTTATTGCATACCTGTACATAAAGAAAATATAAAAAGGTAATATGATAATAAAAACAACACTTAATGTTGGACTCAAAGTAAACATTGCAATTCCAGCAGCTATAAATCCAAATACGGCTGCAATAACAGCTCTAATTCCTGGTGAAACAGCAAAGGTAAGGTTAGAAGTGTCTTGTGTTGCTCTACTCATAAGGTCTCCAACCCTAGCTTTATTAAAAAAATCCATATTTTTTTTGCTGAGATTATCGAATAATTCTAGTCTGACGTTCATCTCAACATTTTGAGAAACCTGTTCATTCAAAATTCCTGCAATATAGGTCAATATACCTCTTGCAAACCCAAAACCAATAATTATCAAAGAAAAAAATAGTAGTTTATTTGTATCTTTATTTGGAATTGCATCATCTATTGCTCTACCAAATATTAAAGGGATAGCGGTTTGAACAACTATAGCTATAATTGTCAATATGGCAATAACAATAATTTTCTTTCTATAGACCGATACATGACCCCACATCCAATATCTATGAGATTTTTCGTAATATTTATCGTCTAAATACATTGAAGCAGTTGTTTCATTCATTATTAGTCCTCAATTACTCTTCAAATATTATCTCTTTTCTTTTCATAAAATTCATTTAATAAAGACTAATAATGGGGAACTTATTGTTAGTAAAAACAAAAGTAACTATTCCTTACAAAGATAACACTTGATTATGTGTCATTCAATTAACTTTGAGTTTTTATAAGCTTAAGAAATAAGAATACATGAGTTCAAAGATAAAAGGTCCAATACTTGTCACAGGTTCTTCTTCTGGGATAGGGCGAAAAATAGTAGAATTGTTGGCATCACGAGGTCATCTTGTATATGCGTGTGCAAGAAAAGAACAAGATATATTAGAATTGGAACAAATTGATAACGTAAAATCAATTAAACTAGATGTAACTAATAATGATCAAATAAAAAATATGGTTGAATTTATTGAAAATCAAGGCAAAGGGTTGTATGGATTAGTTAATAATGCAGGTGTTACAGATATAGCTGCTTTGGTTGAGATGAATGAAGATGATTTTCATTTTGTATTAAATGTCAATTTATATGGTGTTTTTCGGGTCACAAAAGCATTACACGAATATATTATTGAAACAAAAGGTAGAATAGTTAATATTGGTTCAATCGCGGGTATATTGGCTGAACCTTATATGGGGGTATATAATGCTAGTAAACATGCATTAGAGGGGTATACCGACAATTTAGCTCATGAAATGGGTAAATATAGCGTTGATGTAAGTATTGTTGAACCTGGAAATTATAAATCTCAAATCTCCCAGAATTCAGGGATACGTGTTCTGCCAAAATTGAAGGATCGAAAAGCATCAAAATATATTAATGAAATTAAGAAGATCATTTCCAGTCCTGATGCAAGGCCTGATAGGGGTCAATTCAAAGAACCTGATGAAGTGGCAGACGCGATCTATCACGCATTAACTTCTGATAAACCAAAACCGCGATACATGGTTGTACCAAATGAATTAGAAGCCCGAGCAACAATAGAAAGAGCAATGCAGGAATTAGTCGAATTAAATGAATGGCATGCATATTCCTATAATCGTGACGAACTAATATCCATGTTAGATGCCAAACTTGAAAACAATTAAAAAATTTAATTTCATATAAATTTTTAAAAAACAGATATACGCGTATATGGTCATCATTCTAAAAACGTTTATATATAATTAGAGTGTTTAGTATAATACTGACCATTCACTACAAGCTGATCAAATAAATTCACATTGTTCATGCTTGAAAAAATGGCCTAGTATTGGGAGAAGTCAAAAAATGGCAATCAGGGATCAAAAACCAAAACAGGGATTTCTTATATCCACAGATACTGAATTAGATCTTTCAGTTCTTAACAGATCAATAAAAAAAGTATTGACTGCAATTAAATCTATTCTAACCTTGGGATGGATACCAAGTAGTGACGCCGTGGATCCAGATGATTTTGATGTTGACAAAGCTAGAGAAGCCCAAATGGCAAATCAAAATAATATGGCAGACATAGCACACCTTTATTCAAGAAAATATTAATAATAATTAAAACTAGAAACTTAGCTAAATACTTAATACATCAAGTTATCGAATTTTCAATAATTGGGCTAATTTGGAAATAGTTTCAATTATTTCTGGAGTGTAACGGATAGTCAACATTAGAAGTTTAGAAAGTTCACTATAATCAAATTCCAAATCTGATAATGCGTCATCAAACATCTGAGTCCACATTTGAAATAATTCTATTCTGTATTTATTCAACGATTTAAGATCATTAATGATTACTTGAATCTCTTTTATTCTATAATTTGGGTTAATCCTTTTTATTAATTCAATTAAATCTGGTTCTTCTAATATATTATAAGAAGGTAAATTAGTAAATATCATCGGGGAGAATAATTTTGCAGTCGTTCCATAATAAGTAATATGTCTTTTTCCATACTTGATGAAACCAACTTCTTTGACAAAATTAGCCTTTTCTAACTTCTGGAGGTGGAAATAAAGATTTGATTTTTTTAATACCTCTGACCCAAGTAATCCTATCTGTATCTCTATCGCCTCTCGCTCCATATTCCGGTTAAATGTTATCTCCTTAAGTGAGGTTTGTAAATCAATTATCTCTTGATATATCGGATCGTTCATCCTATCCAATATTTCTTTAGCGGTCAATGCATGACGTAGTTTGCCTGTTTCTTGACTTTCGAGCCCCAGTTTCAACATATTGACAATACTGGATCTCATAATTGTACCTTTATCTATGATCTGTTTATCTCCTAATATTTTAGTATAGGCCTGATTGGGAAAAATTTTGATAATTGGAACTGTTTTCCAATAATTCATAATATCATCTTCACTAAGAATTATGGTTTCTATCTCATCTGATTCTTTACGGTGAAAAATTTCATTTGATGAATCTAACATTTTCTGATGAAAGTATAATGTCTGTTTTAGTTCTTGTAATGCTCTTCCTATTTGTGGTGTAAACCGATATAAGACACTAAATAATTTGTGGAATTCATATAATTCAAGATCCAAATCTATCAAATTGAATCCATTTTCAGTGTACCAATTTTCAAATATTTTCATTTCGGGGGGATTTAAGGTTTTAAGGATATTTATAGTAGTTTCACAGTTATTTGGAAGTTGATTGTCATTTAAAGAAATTATAAGCTGTTTAAAATTATTTGTTCCCAAAATATTGTAAGTTGATCGTTTAATATCGTCTTCTGAAATATATATTTTTGCAGTTCTTCCATAATATGATGTGAATCTTTTTCCTTGCCTGGTTGTATCTATTATTTGAATGAGGTTCGAATCTTCCAATTTCTGCAAGTGAAAGTACAAATTAGCTTTTTTAACGTCAGTATTATAATCTTTTTTCAAAATAATTCCAATTTCGTTTGCGCTTAATGCATGGCGTTTTTGGCTAACGTTCGATTGTGGGTGGCTTTCCTGAAAGCCTTTTGCTAGTGCGGATATAATGAATCCTCGAACACTTGAGTGTAATATATTCTCATAAGTTTCTTTATCCATCTTTTTGATTATGGGTAGATCATGCCAGAAATCAAAAAAATAAATAAATTTGTCAATGTTATAAGAATCAGGCTCGTTTTGTGGTATGGGGGACCTACCTTCTTTAGAATTGTTTGAATAAAATATGGCTGATATAGTTAAAAAGGTGTCGAATATTTAGTTACTTACTGACTAATCAAAAATAATTCTAATCAAGATTGATAAAATATTGAGAAAATGTATCAATATGCATAATAATTTATTGTTCTATCGTATTTGACCATTTTGTTCATAAGATTTATATATAATGAGTATGGTTAGTATTATACTGACTAATAAAATTCAACTGATCTTTCAAATAATATTTGAACAGTCGGAAAAAAATGATTATTAGTTAACTAACATCAGAGGTTAAAAACAAATGGCAATCAGGGACGAAAAACCAAATTTCTTATCAACAAGCGAAATCAATGTGGATTTACCACGAATTGATGGATCTAAAATAAAAACTGCTTTAGCTGCAATTGTTAATAAACTAAAATCAATCAGATTAACAAGAACTCCGGCAGATCCAAATAATTTTGATGTGGATAAAGCAAGGGAACTGCATACAGCAAATGTGCAGAATACTGCCGATGTAGCGCATCTCTATGCTCGAAAATATTAATACAACTTTTGTGAACTAGTTTCATTCTATTAATGGGGGGAAATGGAGGGAGGGGTTCCTTCATTATTCCCGATTAACATTCCTAAAATAATGATTTCAATGGGTTTTGGGTTAAAAGAAAATAAGAATATCTCAATAAATCTTTATCCTCATTTAAGATATTTTCACCTTTTTGAATCTTTTCAACTTCTCTTAACCAGGCAACAAATAACAATTGGATATCCAATGTGATTCCAGATGGATATACTTCATTTAAAGGAGGCATTTGATGAATATTAGCCGCTAACAAATACCCTTCAAAAAATTCTTTCATTTGACCTATTGTTTTGTTAATATTTCCTGTTTCCATAAATTCTAGATAGGTTCTATCATGAAAATAGTATGCTATATCTCTCATTCTTTCATCTGTTAATTCATCCGGAATTTCTGATTTAATTGTAGATAGCACCATATGACCTTGTGCAATCATTTCTTTATCAACGAGTTGAATCGTTTCATTCAATCTAAACGATATATGGTCTGAAACAATGATAGTTTGAGGAGTGAAACCTCCAAAACATTCTGAGAATTTGGTGAAATGCGTTTGCAACAGGGGAACTAATCGATTTTTTTCCTCATCAGTAAATCTAAGATGTGTTAATAAAAATTTAAAAAATTCCAATACATTTTCTTCGCTCACTGATAAAATTTCATTTCCATGTAATATTCCATAAATTCTACCTAGAATAAAATCTTTGAGTTCTTGTGATATGCCTAGCTCATCAAGTGTCGATCCTTCAATTTTTTCTAAAACAATTGATCGGGTTAAAGCATCAACCTTTACCAAAGGCTTAGGGGTTATATCATTGAACAAAACAGTCCTTCCAACAATTTCACCATACCGTTCTATTTCAAGATTCATCATATCTTCATTTTCAAATTCTCTAGCTACAACAGTTTGAAATAATTGACCTTGATCTGAAATAAAATGAATTTTTAATTCATATTCAAACACATCTTTTAATTCTTTGGTGATGTAATCTACATCTTGAACTGATATTGTTTCAGCTTGATTTCCAACATTGTCCATGAGTCTTGATTTGAAAAATGGTGCAATGCTTCTTGCTAGAGAAAAAGCATCATCTTTATTTTTTATCAAGCTTTGAAAGGTCACGTAAATGATGTTAGATAAAAAAATAATATTAACCTATCCTGTTTTGTCAATAATTTTGATCATTGTATTGGGTTAATGACATCTTAAACCCAATAAAGTTCTTAAATTAAAATTCAATTATTCTACTAGAATAAACAATGCTATCTGATATGAAAGTTCTTGATTTCACATCCCTTTTACCTGGTCCTTTTGCAACTATGATGTTAGGTGATCTCGGTGCTGAGATTATTAAAGTTGAATCGCCTTATAGAGTGGATTTATTGCAAGAGGAAGAACCCAAAATAGAAAATATATCTGTCATCTATCGAATGGTAAATCGAAATAAAAAAATAATAAAATTGGATCTCAAAAAGGAAGAATCAATAAAAAAAATATATCAACTTATTTCTGAATTTGACGTAATAATTGAAGGATTCAGGCCAGGTGTTATGACCAGACTTGGATTAGATTATGATTCTCTCAATAAAATTAATGATAAAATTATTTATTGTTCACTTACTGGATATGGGCAATACGGTTCTATGTCCAATAGAGCGGGACATGATATAAATTATCTTGCATTATCTGGTTTACTTTCATTTTCAGGTAAAAATGATGAAGTTCCCCATTTAAACGGAATCCAAATAGCTGATCTTGCAGGTGGATCTCTTCATTCCGTAATTGGAATTCTTAGTGCTTACATCCATAGACAAAAAACAGGTCTTGGCCAACATATTGATGTTTCAATGCTTGATACGACATTTAGTTTATCCATTTTTAATGTGTCAAAATATCTTGTGAATTCTATATTGCCCACAAGGGGGGATAACATATTAAATGGAGGCAGTTTGTATGATTATTATAAAACAAAAGATAACCGATATTTATCAATTGGATCACTTGAACCTAAATTTCAAATCCAGTTGTATGAAGGACTACAGATTGAATCACAACCCGATGAACTTTTTGACCAGGATCTCAAAGCAATAATATCAAACCGGATCGCTGAAAAATCATTAGAAGATTGGATTAAAATCTTTCAAAATCTTGATGCATGTGTGGAACCAGTATTAAATTTGGACGAAGTATTAAAACAGCAACATTTCATTGATCGAAACCTGATCATACCTTTAGTTTCTTCTAATGATCAAAAAATTCAACAGATCAATCATCCCGTCAAATACTCAAAATATAAGGTGGAACCGAAATCATTAAGATTTAATCAAGCTGAAGATTAATTACCCCATATTATTGTAATTTAAATTGTCATCATCGTCTTATTTCAAATTAGATCAGAAAATGGGTTTTCAGTCAATAAATAATAACTATATCTTAGCAATTCTCTATCTGTATGTGGATCTAGTTGTCCAATCTGTAACTTTTCAACTTCCTTCAACCAAGCAACAAAAAGTAATTGTAGATGTATAGTGGTACCAAGTGGATACATCTCTTTTAATGTTGGTAATTCAAGTTTCTCTAAAGCAAGAATATAGCCATCAAGAAATTCGTTCATTGCATATTTTGTATGTATTAATTTATTACTGTCAATAAATTCACTATATGCTCTATCATGAAACAAATCCGCCATATCACCCATTCTATCAAAAGCTAATTCATCTGGTCTTTCAAATTTTATCGAAACACTAAGGTTCACCCCCTGTGATATAATTTCTCTAGTTAGATTATTTATACTATCATTGATATGAATAATAATATCATCTGGATTTATCGATACATGGGGAGTAAAACCACCAAAATTTTGTTTGAATTTTAGTAGTTCTCTTTCAATTAGGGTTAACATACTTTTCTTCTCTTCATCTGTAAAAGGTAGATGTTGAAGAAGAAAACTAAAGAATCTATGAAAATTCTCATCATCTAATTGTTCAATACTTTTTCCGTGTAAAGTCCCATAAATTCTGCCTAGAATGAAATATCTAAGTTGTTGAGATATACCCAATCGATCTAATGTGAATCCAGTTGCATGTTCAAATATTAACATCCCTTTTTTCTGATCGACAGTTAATAATGAATAAGCTGTGATATCATCAAATAATTCACAGAGTTCAACGAATTTATTGTATCCATCTAATTCTGTTTCTAATGTTTCGATATCTCCAAACTCTCTAATCCTCAGCGATGGATATAAATCTCCTTGATCGGATAAGTAGTGGATATTCAACTGATATTCTGCTACGTTTTTTTGAACATTTTTTGTAAATTCGATTGTTTGAACTGACATGTATCTAGCTTCGTTACCGGCACTATCTGTGATTCTAGACAGAAATAAAGGAGATAAATCCTCTGCAAATTCCATTGCATCCATTCTGTCCTTTATGGTTCCTTCAAAAATCAATATTTGCCAATAAATTGTAAAAATGATATTAATCTTATCCCGTTGTGATATTATATTGAATAATGCGAAATCAAATTAAAGATCTAATTGATTTCTCAACTCGTTTGTTTAAATAAAAGTCTCATCATTTAAAATAATTGATCAAATGGATTTTCCTTCAATAAATAATAAGTATATCTCAGTAAATCTCGGGGATCTTTATCAGGATCAATTTCACCAACCTGAATTTTTGTCCCTTCTTTCATCCATGCTACAAAAATTAATTGGATATCAAGGGTTATTCCAGATAAATATAGATCACTTAACGGGGGAAGTTTATGCACTTTCAGAGCGGTTCTATATCCGTCTAAAAAGTCTTTCATTTCACTTATAGTACTATTCTGTCCACCTGTCTGTATAAATTCATAATACGATTTTTTATGGAAATAATTTGCAATATCTTGCATTCTGTCGGTGGTTAGTTCATCTGGTACTTGACATTTAACAGATGCATGTAATACATCTCCTAGTAAGATTGATTTACGGTCTAATTGTTGATCTGTTTGCGATATTTGAAATATTAGGTCCTTAGGTTTGATGGGTAATAAAGAAATGAAACCTCCAAAATTCTGCTTGAATTTTGTTAAATGATAATCTAATATAATGTTTATACTTTTCTTTTCCTCATCTGTAAAGGGTAGATGCCCTAGCAAAAATTCCATAAAATCTCTCATTGATTGGTCATCTAATTTCTGTATTTCATCTCCATGTAAAATTCCATAAATACGACCAAGAATAAAATTTTTCAAATCTTGTGAAAAATTCAATCGATTAAGATTGAACCCATCAACTTTTTCAAGTATTAGTATCCCCCTTTCTTTATCTACTTTTACTAGGGGATTTGGATCAAGATCTCTAAACAACATACATCTGCCAACAATTTCAGTATATCTATCCAATTCTGCCATCATAATTTCCTTGTTTGCATATTCACGTACGATAACTGATTGGAATAAATCACCTTGATCAGAAAGAATATGGATGTTAATATCATATTCTACAATATCTTCTAATACTTTTTTTGTGTAGTCTATTGTGTGAACCGATGTAAAACGTGCCTGATTACCAAATCTATCTGTAATTTTTGATTTGAATAATGGAGCGATTTCCTCTGCAATCCCCATTGCATCCATTCGATTAAGAATGGTTCCTTCAAAAATCACAATTAACTATATACACAAAAAATGATATTAATGTTCTGCCTGATACTATTTATAAATGAAATATAGTGTTCTCACTATTAATTATTTAGATGTTGGAGGTACTGAAATTGACATTTATTAATAGGTCGAATAAATTTAATACTGCTAATTTAAATCATGCTGCTTTAGGACCTCGCAAATTAGATCCGCAATAATTTTAATTTTTTAACAGCGATGCTTAATGTAAGAAAAATTAATATTGTCCATTGGAGGGTAAATATAGGAACCTCATTATCTATATTTGTTTTCGATTCAAATTTACCATCTCCGATATAAATTACAGAATTTGGGAAAAAATCTTCCCATGCAAAAAGTTTCATTGATTTACCATCTATTTTTTTCAATGAGTTTGTGAATGGATCAAGAGCTTGTCCAGAAATACTATTATATAAAATTCCATTTTCAGACCTTAAAGTACGTTTAATAATAGCACAGGTGCGATTAATGTAAATTAAATCAGGTTTTAGTGCTCCAAAAAGTCCCTCTATTTACCTTCCATGATTTATAATCCTTTAAAATTTTCTTGTGATCAAATGCGATCTTATTTTTCTCAATATCGTTGAGCAATAACCATTCATAACTTTGTGCATCATCTCCTGCCATTGGTGTTCCTTTGAAAGTACAGATAAATATTGTTGAAACCACATGTCCTCGAGGATCTCTATCACTTTCTGAATAAACTCCTAATATGTGTAGGGGTTCTATGTGCAGATTCAATTCTTCGAGCACCTCTCTCCTCACTGCCTCCTCAGCACTTTCTCCATATTCAACAAAACCACCTGGAAGTGCAAAATAACCATTGAAAGTATCACTTTTACGGCGAATCATGAGTATGGATTCTTTCTCCTCAATAATTGCGTCTACTGTTAGTGCGGGGGATTTGTAATTTGTCATTGCTCACCTTTTCCTTTTGATTTCAAATAGGTTTTTACTAAACCTCCTAAACTAACGCTAAGAATCAATCCCACCACTGACCATAGTATGCCAATAAAAATTTTATAAGGCCTACCATTCTCATCTATACTAAATTGATTAGTGATTTGTTCAGCTATTGTAAAAATTACTTGGTAACCAATCAATCCATTTAGTATTAGTATCCATCTTTTCTGTTGATTTTGTAATTTGGTTTGCGCAGTCTCATGTGCCTTTTGTAACATTTCATGTAATTTTCCAATTTTCTGATCAATCAATTGATGTGCGTCATCTATCGAGAAAACTCTGAAACATTCATTAATCACTTTGGTAGAATGATGCAATCTATTCATCAATTTCTCTTTCGACAGATTGCTTGTTATTTCTGACGCTAATAACTGTAAATCCTCTACAAACTTAACTTCTTCTTCGAGTTTTTTTATTGAGTCACTGGGCATATTGCGAATTCTTTCAGAGACATCATCTAATTCTTGATTTAGAATCATTAAACTATAGAGAATTGATCTAGATAACATAATTTGACTAATAAAAATCTCTTCCATATAATTCATCCATTGCTGCCATCTCACATCATGTCGTTCCATATAGATAAAAGCAGAATTTGATCTGATATAATGTAATTCACTCAATCGATTTGATAAATTATTACGAATACGTTCATCGAACAATTCATCTGAATAATCATTCCACTGACCGGAGTAATACTCAATCCAACCTCCTAGATTTTTTTTGTTCTCTTGAATCATTTCAGGGGGCCACATCACGTTAATTTTTTCTGTTATTCCAGATGAAATCACTAACACGTAAGGATGTAGGTTGATAGTATCAAATAAAATAGTATCTACACTGTTCGATAACTCAAGTAGGGCAGACTTCAGTTTTTGACTCATTTCAAATACATTACTAGGTTTATATTCTGTTGATGTGTCAACTTCTCCAATACTTATTCTTAAGACAGCTAATTTATGATAGTGACGATAAGGAAAATCAGCCAGATGTTGAATGTCATATTTTGCATTAGCTAATTTGTCTTGATCCGTAACCTCATTTCTAAACTTTTGAATAATCTCACCATGTAAAATTGAATCTGAATGGAATAAAGTGATATAAAACCTAAAATCTGGTATTATAAATCTTGATGAAGCTTGAAGAGAAGTATTTTCTGTCACAT
Organism: Candidatus Heimdallarchaeota archaeon LC_2; assembly: GCA_001940725.1. Next base: position 14,982 of record MDVR01000003.1, read on the forward strand.
AATTTTGGTTCAGTTAGAATTTAATAATATGGTGTATGGAATATCTATTTCTTCACTACCCGCTTTGTTTTTTTTTTGTGATCAACAACAATTGTGACAAAGTCATTAAATGGCGTTTAGCCACTGCTATACGCAATTCGTTCATTTGGATTAATTTTTTTTTCTCCTACTATTGTAATGGCTTGTATTCATCAAACAAAGCTCCAAGATTATGCTTTAAAAATAAGTAAAGATGGATAAAACGTTTAGTCTCATCAATTACGTAATTTTCAATCATTCGATACTTTTTATCAAAAAATAATTGAGGAATATCTAAATTTTCTCCTTGCTTTTTTACCAGGTTTGTTAATGTGGTTCCCCTAAATTCCCCCTGCCTTGCAATTATATAAGTATCTTTGATATCAATTTTTGGTTTTGAATCGAACCAATCCCTACTAATCTCTATCTCTAGAACTTCTTTAGCTCTAATACTTAAAAATCTAAAGTCGAAATTTAGATTGTAACCTACGGGAATAAATTTCCAAGTTTCTATTCCCTCTTTTAGGAAGATTTCTAGAAATTCCTCAATTATCTTACTTTCAGATGATTCCCATGATTTTAATATCCTAAGTTTGCCTAAAGGATCTAACTTTTGATACTGGATAGTTATTATTTGATCAGAATTTGGATCCAGCCCCGTAGTTTCAATATCCAAATAATATTCCGTCATGAAAGAAATAAATTGAATTGAAATTTAAAAAATTGTATTTCAATTAATATAAACAATCGAATTATCATAATATTAAGTATGTTACTCAAAATCAACAACTTATGTCAAATTTTTCTTATTATATATTTGGGCTATCAACCCTTATTCAGTTCATCGTAAACAAATGGATGAAACATACAAATTTTTAAGAACAAAATTTTTATCTCTTTTGTGAAATACCGAAGAATGGGAAAACATGGAATACGATTGTCTGAAGTATCTTTAGGTGCTTGGCTTACATACGGAAGTTCAGTTGAGGATACGAATGCAATAAAAATAATGCATGAAGCTTTAGAACTTGGAGTTAATTTTATTGATGTCGCAGACATTTATGCAAAAGGTCAAGCTGAACTAGTTGTTGGTAAAGCTTTAGAAGGAGATATCTATTCTCGAAAAGACTTGGTTATATCATCCAAAGTATTTTGGCCAATGACTGATAATCCAAATGATGTTGGATTATCCAGGAAACATATTGGCGATTCAATTGAAAACTCATTGAAACGTTTTAAATTGGATTATCTCGATATTTATTTCTGTCATAGATTTGATTGGCAAACACCACTCGAAGAAACAGTTGGGATTATGGATGACCTTGTTCATGACGGAAAAATAAAATACTGGGGTACCTCAGTATGGTCCGCACCACAATTAGAAAGAGTAGTAGGTGTCTGTAAAGAAATGGGTGCCACTTTTCCAACAGTTGAGCAACCACGTTATAACATAATGGACCGTTACATTGAGTTAGAGGTCATGAATACTACAAAATATCATGGAATGGGGATTGTACCATGGTCACCTCTTCATGGAGGATTATTGAGTGGAAAATATAACGATGGCATTCCAGAAGGATCTAGGGGGGCTGTAGGGGGAACTAAAGGATTCATTGAACGGTATTTAACTGATGATAACATAGCTAAATTAAAGAAATTAAGCGAATTAGCTAAGGAATTAGATATTTCCACATCTCAATTAGCATTGGCTTGGATCTTAAGAAAGGATGAAATTTCTTCAGTTATTACTGGAGCTACAAAGATAGATCATATTCAAGATAATGTAAAAGCCGTGGAAGTAAATCTATGCAATGATACACTGGAAAGAATTGAAGAAATATTTCAAAACAAACCTGAATGGCATGCAGTATATGCACCAATGATGGTTGACAGGTAAACAATCAAAAGCAAATTAATTATTATTTCGAATCACAATTTACTAACGAAACATAATATATTTTTCAACAAAATCCGTTTATATAGAAATATCAATGTCCGAAATTCGACAACACTATTATGTAGGTGATATAGAGAATTTTAATCTAAGAGTTCTAACTAAAAGTGGATATTCTAAAGAAGCAGCTCAAGCAACGTCTTTTGCTCTTCTCCAAGCAGATATGAAAGGTATATTTTCGCATGGTGTAGCTGGAGGAACTGGAATTGAAGAGGCAGTTCAAAGGTCAGGAATAACAGCCACAGTTGATCCATCTGCCATACCGATAATTCTTCAGCAAAAATATCCAACTATCGCTGTCATTGATGGAAATGGATCTCCTGGTCATCTAGCTGCCATGACCGCAGTTGAACTAGTGAAAAACCTTGCAAGGAAGTATGGCATAGCCAAAGTGTTTGTGAATAATACTAATCATTATGGTGCAGCTGGGGTATGGAGTGAAAAAATTGCTGAAGATGGGGACTTGAAAGGAGAATCGTATTGTACAACTGCAGCATTTGCGAGAGTAATGGGTGATGATCCTGATAAATTGGATTATACTAAAGGTGCTGGAAAAGAGCTAAGATTAGGGACAAATCCAATTGCAATATCGATTCCGCACGATAAAGGTACAATGACCCTTGATATGGCATGTACAAGAATGGCAGTGAGTTTATGTTTAAAACATCTTAAGGCTGGCGAGATGCTGACAACTCCAGAATATATTGCCGATGAAAATTACAAATCAACATTAAATCCAACAGAATTTGTGGATTCTATGGAAAAACTAGATCAAGTAAAAGGAACGGTATTTCCATTTGGATCTACCCTTGCGGGTTATAAAGGTGATTCATTATTACGTTTCATTGAAATAGATCAATCCTTAGGTGGGGGTCCAATCCATAAAATTCCAGTTGGTCCAAGTAAAGAGAGAAGGATCTCACACTGCTTTGTTGCTCAGGTTATTGATTTTCATTATTCTGAAGAAGAAGCAAAAGCAGTATTTCGAGAATTAATCAATGACTATGAGACAAAATACTTTGGACCATTATCAAGATGGCCTGGAGATCGATCACTCAAGGCTCAGGAATACTCAAAGAATGAAGGGATTCCTTACAGTATTGGACAGGTAAATACTTTAAGAAGAGCTGCAGAACATGTTGGATTAAATTTTAATGATATTCTTCAACCTTGCAGTAATAAAGATTATCCGTACGAAATATTTAACAAATAAGCTAAAAGATAAATTATTACCTTTATCTATCAATTTTCTTAAAAATTCCATTGGTTATTTCAAAATGCGGTTTGCGTTGCGGTGTGATTATACGTGAATCAAGATTAATCTCCTTGTTTCTCGTCATAAAATGATCATTTGTATTCAAACCGCAATTATTTAAATTCAAAAATAAAACAAGGTTTTCAATTACATCTTATGTACGACGGTTTTGCTAGAAAAAGGAGACTTAGAAAAAGTAGAGGCCATTTGAAGATTAATAACCAAACCCAGGTAGTCAATTCAGTGATGAAACGAAATGATGGTGGTAACCATAAATTTCCCTGAGACATAAAACCAAGATCAATTCTGAGTTTTAAATTTATTCTGTTTAATGGAACAATTGAGATAATTAATTAAGTTGTAGGAGTTGCAGAGCAAATTCTTTGATCTTAACATTCTTCTCATTCTTCGCTATGATTTTGAATATTCTTCTTACTCGTTCTTGATTTATCCAACTTTTGAGTTGCCGAATCGCAGACATTCTCATTAGATAATGATCTGAGTAAAATATATCTTGGATTAATGCCTCAATTAAGAAATCTTCCAAATTATTAGCTAAATTTATTTCTTCATGAACGATATGATCTTCATTCTCATCAACCAAATAATAAGACGGTACAATCTGTGGGTGATTAACACTTTGTATCTGTGCGTTTTCAATGAGATCAACCATCTGTGTTGTATTTATTGTTCCAATACTCATTTCTATAAAGAATATTATTCGGAATTTGATTATATATCTTCAGAGAGTTTTTTAAAAGTGAAATTTGCTCAATTATCTATTGTGATTATAAAAAATTTGATTTCAATTGATTTTTCTAATATTGCGTATAGTTAATCTTCAACTAATTTGTAAGTTGTTTGAACCCAGGCAAATCCTTTTTTTCTTGCAATAATTTCATATTTATTGTTTAACAATTGATTGTCTATTCCCTTTTGAGAATGGCCGTATGGGTGAAAATTACCTTTTCTCTTTGCAAAAAAAGCATAAATTTTTATTACTAATTTCATCAATAACCATGGTCTAGGTACTGTTAGACTAATTATTTTGGGATTATATGAAATTGATTTATCAAGCATCCCTTCTCTGTCCGGATGACAACATAGAACTCGATGAAGTGAGATTGCATCAACTTTTTGGTGTTCTAAACTTAAGAAACTCTCATTTGTTATTGAATATTTGCTAGCATCAATATTTGCATATTCTAATCTTTCTAATGCTAGTTTATTCATATCATCTGATAAATCTACACCTGCAACATGATCTAATCCTCCTTCTATCATTCCTTTCATGACACTGCCCGGTCCTGAACCCACATCAATTGCTGTTTTTGCACCGGATAAAACGATGTCATCTATTTGGGCTTGTGCACTCCAAGGAACGCCCTTTTCATCATGTTTTTTAGCAAAAGATACTGATTCATCATCAAAAAATCTACTAATACCTTTCTCAGTATGTTCTAACTCATGTTCTTGCATATTTTGATGGTTTCTTGGAATGATAAAAGTGTTAGTATTGGTTATTAAATGTCTTAATTCATAAATATTCCAAAATTAAAAGAAATCAAATAAACGTAAATACTTCAATGTTTTGTTACTTAAGGAAAAAGCAATTAATAAGCAGTGAGTTCCTTGATTTTAGTGAAAATCGGTAGAACTGCATTACTTAAAAAAATTATAGGTGATATATTAGGACCAATATTTGCAATAATTACATTGGTCCTAGTTGGCAGCTTCGTTTTTTCTTATTATGAGGATATATCGTATTTTGAATCTCTATACTTTGTTGTAGTTGCTTTAAGTACAGTTGGTCTAGGTGATGTCTCTCCTGAAACCCAAGCAGGTAAAATCGTTACAATAGTAATGATAGTTCTTGGAATTGGAATAATTTCCATTTCCATTTCGAGTATTGGGAATAAAATAATTAAAAATACTTTAAATCATGATTTTAGGTATGAGCAAGCAATAAAAAATTACCAAAAACATGTGATTGTGGCTGGATATGGCCATATAGGAAGGAGAATAGTTGAATATTTAACTGGATGGAGAGTAAATCTTGTTATAATTGATGCAGATTTTGATGAAGTTCAAGCAGCAAGAGAAGATGGCTTGGCTGCAATTCAAGGAGATATAGCGAACCCACGAGAATTGAGCAAATTAAATATTAAAAATGCTGAGGGCTTAGTTATTGCTATAAATGATCCGAATGTTACTTTATTTGCAGGTCAAGCTGCTAAGGTTGCAAACCCCAAATTATGGGTAATTGCAGAAAAAAATATTCATTATGATCAAGCTATGTACCGTTCCGTACACATCACAAAGGCTATTGATCGATTTTCAGGAAGTAAAGCAAGAATTCGTGGAATAATTTGGGGTCTTGAAATTGAAACTTTTAATTTTTCAATGGGCGATGGGACCTCATTTTTTAGAATTCCTATGTTAGAAGGTTTAACCGAATCAGATTTAGATGATTTAGGTTTTGTTATTCTCGGAGTTATCAAAAACAATGAATTCCATAAATATTCAGGATCAAAGCAATTAGACAAAGCATCTATGTTATTAGTAGGAGGACCATCAAAATCAACTAAACAATTCGTTAGAGTTTTGAAAAGCCACTTACCTCCAGATGATGATGGAATTATTAGTGTACTTTTAATTGGTTATGGTGATTATGCCGAAACAATACTACCATCAATATTGAGCAACTCAGACGAAGTAGTAATAATAGATACTGATGAATCAAGAAGAAAATTGGCTAAAAAAGCAGGCGGTGTTAAGGTCGAAGTACGTCATCGTGCTTCAAAAGAACAACTCAAAAAAGCGGATATTATTTTACTCACAAGTAGGGCTGCTGGTCACATGTTAGCAATTGGAGTTGAAGCAAAAACAGTTAACCCTAATATCAAATTATATGCAAGAGCAACCATGGCAGAACACGCACAAATTTTTGAGAAAGCAGGCGCAGATTATGTATTTTCTCCGGAAGTTGATTGTGCTGTTGAACTTTCAAGTACTGTTATTTCTAATATTTTCAATACACAGGCAATACCGTTTGCAAACGGTCAATTGCTATTTCATTCTGGTAACACAAAAATAAAGAAAGTATCCAAAAGGCAAGTATTGGCTTCATACAACAGTAAGAAGAATGAGACTAAATTCTTTGGAAAATATGGAGGAAAAGAGAGTCAAACATTAGAATTCGTAGAATTCAAAAAAGAAATTGATTTCTTAAGTTTAGATAGAATAATCTACAGTGATATTAACTGATATAACAAAATGCTATTTTAATGCAGTTTTACCTTTATAAAATGCAAATTTTATTCAAGATGGGATCATTTATGAAAATGTGAATGATAAGCCAAATTTAGAAAATTTTTCTTGGGTTGAAAAAAATATCATTGCAGGATCCTCCATTCCACGATCAAAAGAAGAGTTTGATTTTTTGATAAATGAAGGCATTAGAGTAATAATTAATTTAACAGAATTTCCTGTTTTTCCAAAAGATAAATTTACCATGGATAAATTTATTTTCCATCAAATATCCATTCCTGATTTCACAGCTCCAACAATAGAACAAATTAATGAATTCAAAAATCTAGTTGAAAAGTATAAAGAATGGAATTTCCCAATTCTCGTTCACTGTTATGCAGGTTGTGGTCGAACTGGGACATTTTTAGCTTCATATCTTATGTTTTCAAAACAGTTTAAAACTTATGATGAGGCACTTATTGGTTTGAGAAAGCTTAGACCTTGTAGTGTAGAAACAGAATCTCAAATAATTGTACTGAAACAATATGAACTCCAAATATTGAAATGAAATAGAAACAACTACATAATGAAATGTTAAAACACAAAAAAAAAATCCTTAATCGAATACAACCTAAATAAAAATACATTATTAATGGAGAAATCAAAGGAAATTGAGGATGTCAAAGTCAGCAATTTCTCAATTTCAGTGCCAAACATGCAAGGAAATGAGGTATCATACGGTCGACGTCCCAGATCACGAAAATAAAATAAGTAGGAGTAGCAATGGATTAGTTGTTCATTCAGATATACATAGATGTAGTGATGGTTTGTTAAATATATATAATTTAGAAATTGATGCTAATTATGCAATTCGTTCATTTACTCAGCTGAAACTTCCCGAGTTTCGAAAAGCTTTACCGCAATCTGTTCCTGGATTACCCGCACCAAAAATCATTCATGATGAAGATAGGATAAATTTTAAAATTACAAAAATGCTTCAAGAGAATGGCTTTAGATTAGTAATTTATGATGATATGGCAAACGTATCAATAAATATCGGTGAGGTAAATCTAAAAAATGAACTTATCATTTCAAGACTTGAATCAGATCATGGACATATAAGAATTGATTATTATTATTCTGAACTTCCATTTACAAGTAATGTTGAGAAGTTATTATTGGTTCTCATAAACACATTAGCTGTTGTACCACCGACAAAAATTGGTTTATTTATTGAAACATTGCGATATATACACGAAATTCAAACGTCTCCACCCTCTGATTTTCATATAAAGCTCTTAAAAACAATATTAACTACTCATGAAACATATTTTATGTTAGAAGACGAAGAAAATATTGAAGCAGTGACAGATGATTTAAAATATAAATATGGGGACGAGATGGGAAATTTTGCAAAAGAATTAGTTAATCATCTTAAGGATAATCCAATGGCTACATTGCAAAATTTCATGACCCTAGAGTCCGAAACACACAAAAATGACGATTTAATATATGTAATTCACACTTTCATGTTAATTGAACAGACGGGATTATTACTCATTGATAGACCTGGTATTGTTAATGATTAATCACCTGTTATTTATGATACATATTGATTAGGAGGCTAATTCTAAAATTGTATTAGTTTCAATAATTAATATACTTGAAACAATGAATGTTATCAATTCAGAACACTTATTTTGGTTTGAAGATGCTTCGGATTTAGTAATCATTTTTTTTTACAAGGTGCTTTGGTTGAGTAATAATCCTAAATTCCTAACATATTTTACAATTGGTTTACTGTTGATTAGTGCTACCTTGTTTATTAATTTAAAAAATCACGATGATTTGGATGTTATTGGTTTATCGACAAACAAATCTTCTGAGAACTTTGACATTAGTAATATGATTTCATCAGGTATTGTAGAAGAAGCTCTCTCAGGAGATCTACCAAAAACAGGTCCAGTATTATCAGACTGGCTTAATTCAGGTATTGAACCAGAAGGTATATTGAAATATGGTGACAAATTTAGTATCCTATTACTGGTAACTGAAGATCCTACTCTGGGAAATACAATAAATCCATTAGGGTCATTTAAATTTGGTGATTTCAATCTTTATTGGATTCATACAACTATTCAGAATGTAAAGGAGCTCCAGCAAATTAGTAATAATGAAAATGTTGTTCGAATTGTTGCTGATAATACCAATATCAATCTAAATGCTGATACTTATGAACCAGGTATTGATATTGATAATTTATTTAAAGGCCCAACACCACTCAGCAACCCGGATAACACTTTAATCATTGAACCACAAAATTACAATACCAGAAATATTCTTGGTTCTACTTATGTTGAAGATACCTTTGGTTATAATGGAACAGGTACGGTTGTCAATGTTCACGATACTGGAATCGATTTTGGTCATACTGCAATGATTGGGACGTTAGCTTTGGATTCGTCAGGGAGATCAGCTTCATTTGATGGAACAGGTGGAGATTTTGCAATTACAAATAAGTGGTCAGAAACTTACTACAGAGAAAAAGGGGATGATGAAACAGCTGATTTATTTGCCCCTCTCTTCAGTGATGTTAATGATGAAATCAACGTATCAAACTATGACAAATTAATGGTTTGGAGTGCAAGTAACTGGAATGCAAAAGAATTAAAATCAGATCTTGCTATTCCATTACCTGATACATTCTATGTAGGAGGAATACCTGATAGTGAAATTGGTCATCAATTTGGAATTGTAATGGTCCACAATTCAATATTTTGGAATATTGTGCCATTTTTATCCGTTGATACTAATGATGATGGTTCATATGACACAATATATTTCGATTGGGAAACTGGAATACTAATGTCTGGTATTAAATTGGGAATAAACACAGTAAGTAATTACCTAAATAGTGCACCTTTCGATTTTTCAAAGTCTCCGGGTTATACCGAGCTAGGAAATCCATATCTATCATCTGATGTATTTGGTCCTGAAGACCTAAGTAATCCATCAAGTACACAACACCCTGATGGGTATATCGATATTTCAATTGGATCATTTGGAAATGTCTATGATGTATGGAATGTAACCGGTCTGTTAGGAATAGGTAATCCAGTTTCAAAAGGAATAGATGAAAGTGGTATTGGTTTTTCTTTTTTTCATGATTATGGTGGACATGGAAGTGGAGTTGCAGGATCTATTGCAGCTCAAGATATTCTATACCAAACTCAACAAAATTCTACATTATTCTCTTTACGAGGTGTAGCCCCTGGAACCAAAATATTGGGTACAATCGGTTTGATATCAGTTTCAGCAGATATATATTCAATGCTTTGGATTCAAGGCTATGAACCAAATGAAACGTATTCATGGAATTTTGTAAATGATCATATCGCAAATATTTCAAGTAACTCATGGGGGTTCTCCGAATTTTGGAACCACGTTGGGCGAAATGATAATTTTGTTGGTGGATATGATTTTTATTCATTATTTTTTGAACTTCTTTCAGCGCCTGGATACTTATCCCCTGAGCATCCAGGTATATTATTTGTTATTGCTTCAGGAAATGCAGGACCTGGTTATGGTACAGGTGGTAGTCCAGTTAACCCTTCAGCTATATTGGTTGGAGCTAGTACCTCCTCTTGGTGGAGAGAAAATATTGACGTTGATGATCCATGGTATTCAAATCAACCAATGGATCAAGTTGTCGCATTTAGTAGTCCAGGACCAACTACAAATAATTATCCGAAAGTTGATATTGTAAATGTAGGATCGTTCGATTATTCAGTCCTTCCATCCATTCCATTTGTA
>MDVR01000004.1 GCA_001940725.1 Candidatus Heimdallarchaeota archaeon LC_2
ATCCTGCAAATAACATAAATGTTGCATTAGGAACTGGAGTAGGTATAACCGTTCATCAAATAATAGTTGCTCCTGGTTCGGTTTACGCTAGATTCAACCTGTTTGATGCATTTGTATCTGGAGAACCTGATTTGATCACCTTGTCGGTCCTCAAATCAAGACTTACATTGATGTTGCAGGATTATCTGCAACCGCATTACTATCAGGTGGAGCTGCAACACTAGCTCAAGGTTCAGTAATGGCTTCTTTCTCATCAAGAGGATCTGATAGACTTTCGTCAGATATCATTAAACCAGATGTCACTGCACCCGGTGTAAACATACTTGCAGGGAACACACCTACAGCATTACTCGGATCACCTGGAGAGCTCTTCCAGTCCATAAGTGGAACCTCAATGTCAAGTCCACATGTCGCAGGATTATTTGCACTATTAAAACAAGTAAATCCTGACTGGTCAGCCGCAATGGCTAAATCTGCTTTAATGACAACTGCTCGTCAGGATGTTACTAAAGAAGATGGGACCACAGATGCTGATCCATTTGATATGGGTGCAGGTCACGTTGATCCAAGTGAAAAAGCAAACAAAGGCTCAATGTTTGAACCTGGTTTAGCTTACGACGCAGGATTATTTGAATATGCAGCATTTACTTGTGGTGCTGACTTGGGTGTTTTCAGCCCTGGGACATGTGCTTTTCTAGCATCAATTGGAGTCCCTATGGACCCAAGTGATTTAAATATTGCTTCAATCGGAGTAGGAGAATTAGTAGGCTCACAAACAGTTCAAAGAACAGTTACGAGTGTTGCTAAAGAAAGCGGTTGGAGAACTTATTCCGTCAGTGTGGATGCACCTGAGGGATTTGAAGTAACAGTTTCACCAACCTCGTTTGCTCTCAAAAATGGAATGTCCCTAACTTATGAAGTAACCATTACTAACGATGGATCGGCACTAATTGGTGAATGGTCGTTTGGTTCTTTGAGATTATGGGATTTAGCAGGCCATTATGAAGTTAGAAGTCCAATCGCAGCGCGTGCATTTGAGCTTGATGCTCCTGCAGAAATTCACGGTTCTGGAGATAGTGGATCAGCTGATTTCAATGTCAAACATGGATTTAACGGAGAAGTAAGTGCAACCACCCACGCATTATCCATGGCAATAGAAACTGATGGAAATGTTGTTGACGATCCTGCAAATAACATAAATGTTGCATTAGGAACTGGAGTAGGTATAACCGTTCATCAAATAATAGTTGCTCCTGGTTCGGTTTACGCTAGATTCAACCTGTTTGATGCATTTGTATCTGGAGAACCTGATCTTGATCTATATGTCTTTGGTCCCAATGGTTTCGTTGGAGGTAGTGGTTCAGGAACTTCTGAGGAACAAGTAGACACTGCTTTCCCTGCACCGGGAATTTATGATGTAATTGTGCATGGATGGCAAACCGATGGCCCAGATACAGATTATACCCTTTTCTCATTTATAGTTGGAGCTGATCCAGGATCGAATCTTACTGTTAGTGGTTACCCGAGCACTGCAACCGTTGGTTTAACTTCAACAGTTACGGTATCTTGGACGGGGCTATCATCAGGAACTAAATATTTAGGAGCAGTTGTACATTATGCTGGTTCCGATGTACTTGCAATAACTGTAGTTTCAGTTGAAGCCTAGTAGTCTTCAAATCGAACATTCAAAATTATTAATTTTTTTGTACAAAATTCTTAATATCGGTTAATTAAATACTTTAATTGTAGGATTATTAGGTACTACAACACTTGAAGATCAAAAATTACTGATTTAAATTGTTATTTATGCAATACATCCGGAAAGAAATACTAGGATTTGCGTTTTAATAATCAGTTTTCGTATTTCCAATGTTGAATCCATAATAAGTACATAAAGGAAAATAGGGATACTTTTACTATATGTGTAAAAGATTTTTAAATTGAAATTAATTTTAGATTAATGACGGGATTGATAACAGAATAAAATTCCAATAAATATTTCGTAATGAAATTTTGTATTAAGTTGATTGGATTCAATCACAATTTTCAATCCCAAATAAATGTATAACTTGAGGTTATAAACAAAAATGAAAATAAAATTTTTATCAAAAAAAGAATTGCTTGCGGCAATTGTAATCGGTGTATTTTTACTTTCTGTATTTTCTCTTGGTTTTACCGCATTAGGAGCCAAGCCGAATAGCAATAGTTCAAATAAAACCGACTATGCAATTGTAGAATTTGATGGTCGTACTCGTACCAACACACAGCACGCAAATTATAAGGCTTGGCTGCATTCGAATGCGCCTTGGGCAATAATTGCTCGAGAATATAATACCGTTCTCGATGGAATGGCTATAAAATTAAATGGAAGATCCATGAATAGTTTGTCTGGTCCTGGAGTTAAATCTGTAACTGCCAGTAGATTGTACCAACCATTGATGAGTGAATCTGTACCATTGATAAGTGCGGATCAAGTATGGTCTGCATTGGGTAGAGATCCTGAAGACTTTGGTGCATTTGGTGATATTAAAGTTGGAGTTATCGATACAGGAATTGATGACACACATCCTTTTATCAGTGCCTGTAGAGATAGTGTATCACATAAAGTGTTCTTTAGTGGTACCAATAACTTAGGAGCACCCGATCGGGTTTTCGATCATGGAACTCATGTTGCAGGAACCATTGGTGGTTGTTATACAACTGGAGCTGTTCAAATAGGTGGTAAATCATTATCATTGGCTAATCCAATGAGTGGTGTCGCCCCTGGTGTTCAATTACATGATTATAACGTATTTCCCGGATATGGTGCTGGTTTTATTGCTTTTGGAGGAAGTGCCTTTAGCCATGATATTATAGCAGCTGTTGAAGAAGCTGTCAAAGACGGCATGGATGTAATAAATTTGAGTTTAGGCGGCCCCCCTGCGGGTCCCCATGATGTTCTAGCAGAAGCCATAAATCGTGCTGTTGAATTAGGAACCATTGCTGTGATTTCTGCTGGAAATTCAGGGAATAATCTTTTAACAGTTGGATCTCCAGGAAGTGCAGCTAATGCAATCACCGTTGCTGCTGCATCTAACGCTCATACAGCAGTTGGAACCACTGTTTCCTTTGGTGGAAATTCGTTGGCGGCTGCAGAAGGAGATTTCAATACATTTAGTCCTTCAGTATCCGCGAAAACCTCATTAACTACCCCTATAGATGGTTGTAATCCCATAGGTGAAGATCTCTCGGATTTAATCGCGGCTATTGATCGTGGTGAGTGTTCTTTCTCAACAAAAATACGTAATGCTGAAGCTCAAGGAGCTGTAGGGGTTATTATTGTGAATAATCAACCAGGAGCTGCTGTTCCCATGGGTCATGATGGTGGTGTTTTTCCCACAATCCCAGCAGTCATGCTTTCTAACGCTGATGGCGCTATTCTTAAAACCCATATTCCAGGTGTTGTTACAGTAGACAGCTCTGGTCTTGTTGAAATTCCTGCTACCCCTGACTTAATTGCTGGATTTTCCAGTATTGGACCAACACCATTTGATTTTAGACAAAAACCAGATGTTACCGCACCTGGTGTGAATGTACTATCCAGTGTTTTTGGTGGTGAATTTGCCTTTTTCCAAGGAACATCCATGGCTGCACCGCATGTTACTGGAGCAGTTGCAGTATTACTTGCTGGAAACCCCAGTTTGACTCCAGAGCAGGTTAAATCAGCTATTGTAAACAATGCTGATCGAAATGATAATCTCGAATTTAATACCTTTTCAGGAATTGTTTACGGACCCCTAGCTAGGGGAGGTGGTCGACTGAACGTGATGTCCGCATTTAATGCTGAGGTATTTGCAGCCCCCGCAAGCTTCAGTTTAGGAGGACACACCGGCGGAAGTCCATTCGTATCTTCAACTGAATTCACTTTAGAAAATTCGGGTAATACTGCAATCTCATGCTCTGTTAGTGTTACGACCGATCGTGCGCCCTTTACTGACTTTGTCATTGACCCCAAAAACCCTGGTGCCGTCTTTTTAGCACCATGGGCCTTTTCAGGTGGTGCTGCTCAATTTATTACGTTGAGCACCAGTAGTGTAACTCTAGCTGCTGGAGGTTCTAGTACAGTTTCTGTAACCTTTGATGCCGGTCGTTCACTCTCTGGTACAGGTTGGTCTATTGGTGATGTAACAGCCGATTGTGGTACAAATACACTCAAATTACCATGGTCACTTATCTTCCAACAAAACAGTGGTGCTCTTAATGGTCATGCCCCAAGTGGGTTCCTTATGGATCATGAAGGAAACATATTATCCGCTGATTTTGGAGCAGCTATGCCCTCTGTAGATTAAACATAGTAATTTCATTTGAATAATTAATAATGTTCTAAATTTTTAAAAACTAATATTATAAAAATAAATTAAATTATAAAATAGAAGACTTTTACAAAATATGTCATATTCCCAAATACTTTCGACAAAAAGTAAATTCCCAATAGTGTGAAAAGGAATAATAATTTAAAAAATTAGGTTATTAGCCATTTTTATTTTCTAGACTAATCTTACATTCGCTGACCTCATTGTCTCTGTCTTAATAAACTGAAATGCGACAAATCGAATGAATGCAACCGGAAGACTATCACAACAAAATAAATAATAATTCAGATGAATTAGAACTAAACGATCATGAAAATGATGATGATGATCTTAGCTTAGATTTATTGTTCAATGCGTTGGATGGATTATTTCTTGATTATCAACCTGATCAACCTGATCAGAGACCCGAAGTAAACAATCAAACTAATTCATCAATTCATTCCCCTTCAATTGTTCCACTGTTAAAACAAATGTACAAATTAACAACATGGGGGAATGTTGAGGAAGGTACTGGAGATCGTCCAAAACTTTGTTTGATTTGTCATTCATTGATATGTGATCATGTAAAAAATTTAAAATCAAAATTAAATATTGAAGATCTCTTAGAAAATGCAATCAATCAATGTCAACATGAAATTTCAGAGGAATGGGTGTTCGAGGAAGTTTGTGCAAAATGTATTATTAATTCATGTGAACAAGTGAATTCAATATCATCACCAGATCTCTTTGTGTTATGGGATGAGGTCGATTTAACTCAATACCTTCAATGGATACAAAAAATAGACAAGGAAGCTTCTTTTACCAATTAAACTGAAACAAATTGATATCAAATCTATTATTCTCTTATTTTTTCTAATGCCCCATCTGTATTATGTCGGCGAGCCATTTCTTGATATTTCAATTTATAACCCCATAGTTCCTCTTTTATTTTAGGTTTGGAACTTAAATTTCCAATTACTTTAGCAGGTAGCCCTACTGCAATATCTCCTTCTTCCAAAACAAAAGAATTCTTCGCAAGTGCTCCCTCTCCTAAAATAGACCATTCTTTGAGATGAGCAAAGTCCGATACAATGGACCTCATACCAACCACAGCATTGTCATCTATGGTTGCATTATGAATCAATGCAGCGTGTCCAACTGTTACATTATTACCAATGGTTGTTTGATCATCGGGTCTTGCATGAATCACAACATTTTCCTGAATACTGCACCCATCACCAATTACTATCCGTCCATAATCACCACGAATTCTTGCACCTGGACCAATATAACAGTTTTCTCCAATTTCTACATTTCCTATTACATCTGCGGATTTTGCAACATATGTTGTGTCTCCTACTACTGGATATTTATCTTCGAATCTCCATATTGCCATACTTGCTTTATTTGATATCTTAGGTAAAGATTGTTTATTGAGCTTTGAAAATATGTTTAAAAATTTGAAAAAAATGAATTAAAATTATCATCGTTTGTCAATGAATCAAAAAAATTTTGACTTGACTGATAGGAATTATAGTGATATCACTTGATCAGGCATATTCCCACTTAATGCAGTGTAAAGATCAGGGAAACAACCTACCCTCACTCCATCAACTGTATTTTTAGGTGAATAAGAGTTTTCTCCAGTTTTGTCTGCCAGATCTCTACTTACTGCACATTGATCACATATCATAAGTAAAATATTCTTTTTTTTAGCAATTTTAGATAATCTTTCTCCTACCGCATCACCTTTTCTGAGCATGTAAGCATTCTCATCGAATGCAAATATCCCAACTACTTCAACTCCGTGTCTGTTTTCTTCTAACTGGGGTAAGATCATTTTACCAACTTTATACCAGCCAGCACTTTGTGTATTCAATATATATGCAACTTTCATAGTTTTACCGTATTTACAGCAAAGATTTTTTTGGTATTATAATTTTGGATTATCGAGATTGAGTTAAAATCCGGTAAAAATAATTTAGAATAACAAATTCTTCTGATTCTGACCAATTTCGAAACTATTGGTTATTTACAAAGAGACCGACACTACAACCTTGAGATGATCATTAGTTAAAATATCCGTTTATCAAATTTTATGGATCGAGGGTAGAAGCCTTACTCTAAGTCTGAAGGATCCTCCTGTTCTTGAGATCTTATGACCTGTTCACCCATAGATTCAAAATTATTAGTTTGGAATCGAGCTTGAGAAAACGAATCGTTTCCTCCTTCGATTTTCTGAGTTAAATTGAAATAAACAATTTTTGCATCATCTTCAATTGCCCATCCTGTTTGGTTTTCAAACTTTGTGGAATAGCTAATTTCATCTGCTACTGGGTTTGATTTCTCAATTTTAATTTTTCCAAAGTCAAGATTTTCATTGATTTTCTTTTCTTCTTCTTTTTGTAGTTTTAGTACATCAATCAAATTGGATTCCATCATTTGGGTGGAAATCTTCATCCAATAATCAGGATTATCAAATACTTCGATATTTGTTAATTTACCAGATTCAAACATTAGTACACCTCTTTGATGTTCATGAGAAAAAACAGGTTTCAAGAGGGTTCTTATCTTATCTAACTCCTCTCCTGAATTGGATTTAATTGCTTCCTCAACACCAAGATAGCTTTGAGTTGGAATATCAATATCACTTAAATCATGCTCAGACATATAATGACTAATACTATTCCACGTGCTTGACTGTGACATACCTCCTCCGGCATATGATGATCTAGTTTTGTGTGAAACCATTCTCTTCATCATTTTAAATTGCTTCTCATTTTTATCGACAGCATCACCTGGAGTATATGACCATCTACCCTGTTCTATACAATTAACTGGGATCTTATATTTTGTTCCTTTGTTAATAATGAATGGTCGAGTGGGAGATCGGGTCTGTCTACCACCCATAAGAACCATTCCAGCAATAATTAACACTGTACCTTGATATTCTGAATGAATGTTGACATTATTGACATCCTCTGGTTCAAGTTCAGTTACTTGAATTGTGTCAAGATCCTCAGCCCCAATTTCTATACCTGAAGAATGATTTTCTAATTCACCAATAATAGGTACAAAAGTGACTCCACCTAGACTTTGTTTACTATCCCAATGTATTCCCTGTAATAAAGTTTGGACACTTGCTTTCATTTGAATAGATTTGGTTATACTATTATAAAACATCATCGAATCATTTGTTATTACAGATAATGATATTTAATAAAACGAGGAACAATTTTTCCTTAATATATTCCTCCATTCCAAATTCGATATGAACAATTGAAATAGGGTTTTGAGTTCCTTAATTTGTATATAGGATGGACAGAAAAATCGAATTAGATTTATGGAAAACAGGAATGCATGGAATCGAAATGGGGATTCGTCAAGACGAACAACACAGAGCTAAATCCAGACAATTTAGTAAAGATATGGATATTTTCGGAGAATACAAAGATGGTGATCGAAAAGGATATGTGGGTTATAGAACTACACCTTGGGACGAGAAGGACGATCTGAAAAGAAAGATTGTTATAAAAAGTTTCACAGAATCCATGGGTTGGAAGGGAACCCTTGAAGAAATGATAGGCCGAGGACTTGCCCAGACGTTTGCAGCAGGTAAAAATTTACCAACTTTCATCATGAATTTGAGTAAAACGAATCGGATGATTACTTTAGAAAAAGTACAGAGAGCTAAGAGTATGGGTAAGGAAATTTATTCATTTTTCATAGTTGATGATGAAGATAACACAGTACATCCATTCATAATTGAAGCTGACAGGTTTACCCTAGGGAGCGATTGGAATGTTCGTGATATGCGTGGAGACAAAATTGCTAAAATTGACGGAAGTAAATTCAATATTGGTGGAAAATATAAGATTGAAATTGATACAAAGAAGGATACTTATCGTATTGAATTAGCAGAGGTATTAGTTCTTTTTTCAGCATTAAACAGATTTCTTGGAGATGTTAAGGACAAAATGGATAAGGCCTATGATCGATTAAAGAAAGGTAAAGAACAAATTGTGATTGACAAGGATGAAGAAGCCCTTTATCAAAATCCCAGATTAGTAAGAAAATAATACAAATAGATTATCGATATATCTTCAAAGATAAAACTATACTTTTGATGTAGAAAGGTTTATTGTACTTAATTAAAAATCATTATTTATGAATGAGGGAGAATGGCTTGCCGAGGCTGCATATAAGAACTGGGTATCCGTTTTTACATTATTTAAAGAATTTACCTTCAAAGAAAAAGGAGTAATTGCAGGAAAATTTCCGCACATACCTCTAATATTTGTTAATAATGTATTTCAAACTGATCTAACAAATCAAGAGGTTGATCAAACAATAGAGTTGATTATATCAAAATATAGAGAAGAAAAAATTGATTTTAGTTGGTCAATTACTCCATTTACCAATCCAAATAATTTTGACCTATACTTAAAAAAATATGGCTTCATCGAGGTTGGTGAAGTGCCACATATGGCACTATTACATTCCAATATTGATAAAAATCAATTTGATAAAGAATTACACGAAGCGGATTTAAAAATTAGAAAAATTGACATTAATAATTTAGATTTGTATATGAACCCCTTTACATTAGGATTTGGTTTGTCTGAGAATATTCAATTAGTGAATGGATTCAATAAATTTCTCTTAGACTTCTTAAGATTGACCGCAAACGATATTCATTCTGGTTTATTCTTGGGGTATGTAGATGACAAACCTGTATCTACCGCATTAGGAATTATTGCTAATGATGTGATGGGGATCTATAATATAGCAACAATACCTGAATATCGGAAAAGAGGATATGGTAGATTGATGACAACCGATTTGATTATTAGAGGAATAAATGCGAAGGTCAGAGGATCGATACTTCAATCTTCTGAAATGGGAAAAGGTGTTTACGAAAAATTAGGATTTGTGACTAAATATTATCAAAAGCAATTCAAGTTAGAAGAAAAGTTATGATAAAATTAGATAAGGACGAAAATGCATTAGGTCAAAATCCCTGACTAGTGAGAAAATAATTCAAGCACTACAATAATTTCAATCTAATTAATATTGGATCTGTAAAGGCTATAAATAACATAATTTCGGTTAAAACAATTAGGATTGACAAGATAAATGAGTGATGACAAAGGACCGCAATTAAAAAAAATTATAGAATCATTAGGTGAGATTGCAAATAGAGATAATCATATTTCTGATGAGGAATTCGATATTCTAAAGCAAGTTAGTTTTGACATAATTAAATATGACAAAGCGTTGAAAAATGCACTTGAAGATGGAATAATTACCACTCATGAGCAACTACAACTGAGTAATTTAAAAGCGCAAATTGAGAAAAATGTAATTTCAGTCGCTGATAAAGATCATAAAATTACTGATGATGAAGCAGCTATGATAAAAAAATTGAGTGAAGTTATGAAATCATATTTTTAAAAAACAAAAATCCTAATAATTATAATCAGGTAGCTTTCACAAGTATAGGTAAATGAATTTTAAATTGGAGCCCGATTTGTCTTGAACTTGGAGGAGAGTTTACCTTTACTGATCCATTGTATTCTTCGACCATATCTTTTAGCGGTACATAATCGCCATGACCGGGTACAGCATCGGCAGTTCCATTCATCAATTGAACCATATTTTCAGGCATTTTGAGTTGACCATCAATAATATCAATTACAACAAAACCATTTTCCATTTGAAGAGTTATTTCAATTTGAGAATCCATTTGTTTCATCTTAGCAATCTTGAACATTCTGTTCAAAGCCTCATCCAATAATCTTGAAAAATCAATTAAATCCATTTCTAAATTAACTTCTTGGCCAATTGAGCTGTTGATGAAATTTATTCGATGGGTTTCTTTGTACAATTCAATTTTCCCTCTAATTATTGAAATAACTGTATCTTCACCATTATTATTTGTTTCAATTTGCGTAGCTGATATTGATTCAATTGAACCAATACCTTGATGTGCATAATATGTATTATACAGGACTGCATAAACAGATTGATTTGTCATAAGCTCATCATGACTACCTGCCTCTTTTATTAGTCCATCTTCCATAACTATTATTTTTTCTACATCTCGTATTGTACTCAGTCTATGAGCAATAATCAGAGTTGTTCGACCTTCAAACAATATCTTCTGTGCGGTTTGAACAAGTGATTCTGAATATGCATCGAGTCTACTTGTAGCTTCATCCAAAATCAGAATCTTGGGGTCGCTTAACATAGTTCGGGCAATCGTAATCATCTGACGTTGACCCGATGAAAGAGATTTTCCACTTTCTTGCAGAACAGTCATATATCCATCTGGTAATGATTCAATAAACTGATCTGCTCCTAGTAATGCACATAAATCATAAATGTCCTCATCAGTTGCATCGGCTTTTCCATACCTTATATTTTCAAGGATGGTATCTGCGAATAAATACGGTTCTTGATTAACCAAACTTAATGAGCTGTATAGAGAATCTAACTGGATATCTCTCAAATTTTGTCCATCAATACTTATTGTACCTGATTGAGGATCATAAAATCGCATTAGGAGTGATATTATTGTTGTTTTACCAGAACCTGTATGACCAACAAGTGCCACCTTCTCGCCTTCAGGCACTTCAAATGATATTTCTTTTAGTACTGGGGTATTTTCATCATATCCAAAATTGATATTCTCAAATATTACACCACCACCATTGATTTTGAGTGGAACTGCATGTTCAGCATCTACAACAGAAGGCTTCGCTTCAAGAACGTCTGCAATTCTGTCAATTGCTGCTAAAGAAACCTGTAACTGAGTGTAATTATTTGTTAATGCCATTATAGGCTGAAGAAATCTAGTAATCATGATAGTAGCTAAATAAATATCTTCCAAAGGCATAGATAAATATCCACCTGTCATCAAAACTGCAAAGATTAATATCGTGGATACCAATGAGATGGTAGGGAATATCGCAATAAATACAATGATGAGTTTTTTGTATTGTTCATACACTTTGTCATTTAATTTTTTGATATCTCGAGAAACTCGTTCTTCTTGATTAAATGCTTTTGATATGGATACACCTGCTAAATTCTCTGCTAATTTTCCAGAAGTTTCGCCTAAGATTTGTCGAGTTGCCAACATTCTGCGTTTCCCAAAAGAACCAAAAATTTTGGCTATTACTAGCGCAAAAGGAATTGCAAGAATTGCAATTAAAACGAAAACAGGGTCCAAATAAATTAAGACAGTTAACGTTGCGATTATCATAAATAATTGTGTAGCGGTTGTTGTAAACACTGTTAAACCAGTTGCGATTTCAGTTGTATCACTGACAACTCTGTTAGTAATATTTCCAGATTGATTTTTATGATGATAAGACATATCAGCTTCTGCTAATGAATTAAATGTTTTTCTTCTTAATCCATCGACTAGTTTTGTTCTAATATCAACCATCAACCAAGTATTAACTGATTCCGTCAACCATATAAAAATTGAGAGAGCAAAAAATATGATAATAATCTGATTAAATTTATTAGATTCTGAATCATTGAGAAGTAATCCCAGAGCATCTCTGATTAGAATTGGTTGATATGTTGCAGCCAATGTATATACTGAAATTATTAAACTAATTAAAATTAATTTATTCTTGAAAACCTTAAGATCGTTCCAGAGTATTCCTAAAAGTAACTTAGTTGGTCTGGTTCTTGCTTTTTCACCAAGCATCGCTCCATGTCTAGACATTAATTTATACCTCCATTATCTTTACTTGGTGATCTCAATCGCTCATTCTCCGGTAATAAATCGAAAATCATCTGATATTTAGTATTCGAGATGAGTAGTTCTTCATGGGTTCCCAATCCAATGATACTACCTTTTTCAAGCAGAATTATCATATCAGCATTTACCAGTGTATTAAGCCTTTGAGTAACAGTGATTGTCAATCTATCTTTGCTTAAGTTTTCCAAAGCTTTACGAATTTGTAATTCAGTTTTTGAATCAATTGCAGAACTACTATCATCAAGCAATAAAATCTCTGGATTTGCAAGAATCGCTCTTGCGATTGCAATTCTTTGTCTCTGACCTCCAGAAAGAGTTATACCTCTTTCACCTATTTTTGTATCAATTTGATCTGGAAATTTGGAAATAAATTCCCAGGCCTGAGCAGCTTTAGCTACTTCAATAATTTCCTCATCTGACGCTTCCATTTTTGTGAAAGCGATGTTATCTCTAATTGTACCTGAAAATAAGAAAACTTCTTGCTCTACCATTGCGACATGATTTCTAATTTCGCGATTACTTATAGTGTTGAGATCTACTCCTCCGATGGATATCTTTCCTTGTTGAGGTTGATAAAGCTGCAACAATAATCTTAGTATTGATGATTTTCCACTCCCAGGACCTCCAATTAGCGCTACTTTACTTCTCGCTGGAATTACAAAGTTAATTTCGTTTAATGATTTCTTGAATTCCTCACCATACGAGAAGTTAATATTTTCAAAATGGATTTCTCCGGTCCAATCTGTTTGGACATCCATTAGATCTAATGGTTTATCTTGTGGGTCTTCCCAATTCAATTTATCCCATAGACGATCAGAATTTGTCAGAGCAGCTCTTAAATTCAATAATGCAAAAGGCATTTGAAAATTTAAAAATTGAAGTGAGATAAGTAACCCCATAACCACAATCATGTCTTCTAGATCAATAGTTCCTGATTGTACCTCGTTCAAAGCAACTGTAAATACCGTGGCCGTAAGAAGTAGGAGTATTAATCCTGGATAATAGAAAGCAGATAATCGCCCTTCTCTCTTTGACAAATTTGCATATTCTAATGAAACATCCTTGAATCTGAGTATCTCTCTTTTTTGTGAATTAAATGATCGGACCACGTCAATCCCTCTAAATATTTCTTGTGATTTTTCAGTCATGTCTCCAAGAGATTCCGATAATTCATTCCTAATTGGTTCAATCTTTCTTGCATATTGATAAGCTAAAATAAAATATATGATAAATCCAAATAAGGTGAAAATAACAAGCTCAATGCGTATAAGCCGTTCCATGAATATTAAAGTCAGTACAACAGAAAATATTGCTTGAATTATCATCCGTAAACCGGGCATGTAAGCATGACGAATAAGAGCGATTTCATTCATTCCCAAGGATAATAATTTAGAACTATTATTTACATTATGGAATTTTAAGCTGTGACCCTGTATTACATCAAAATATTCCTGTCTAATATCTCTCTCATATTTGAATGAAGAGACACCAAGAGCATAATTCGATGTAAATGACAAAATATAATTAGCGAACGCTGCAAATAAAATCACCAAGGCAGTCTGTCTAAATGCAGAACTGTATCCTTCATCTTCAAAAATTCCTAAGGATCGTCCAATAAATATTGCTGGTAGAAGAGTTACTAGAGAATTTACTAAAATAAGAAATAATATACCGGTTATTAGTTTCGGTTTTCTCCAGAAGAAGGATAGGAATAGATGAGTCCCGGATTTGTAATGTGTCTGAGTATCTCTCTTTTTTGTGAATTAAATGATCGGACCACGTCAATCCCTCTAAATATTTCTTGTGATTTTTCAGTCATGTCTCCAAGAGATTCCGATAATTCATTCCTAATTGGTTCAATCTTTCTTGCATATTGATAAGCTAAAATAAAATATATGATAAATCCAAATAAGGTGAAAATAACAAGCTCAATGCGTATAAGCCGTTCCATGAATATTAAAGTCAGTACAACAGAAAATATTGCTTGAATTATCATCCGTAAACCGGGCATGTAAGCATGACGAATAAGAGCGATTTCATTCATTCCCAAGGATAATAATTTAGAACTATTATTTACATTATGGAATTTTAAGCTGTGACCCTGTATTACATCAAAATATTCCTGTCTAATATCTCTCTCATATTTGAATGAAGAGACACCAAGAGCATAATTCGATGTAAATGACAAAATATAATTAGCGAACGCTGCAAATAAAATCACCAAGGCAGTCTGTCTAAATGCAGAACTGTATCCTTCATCTTCAAAAATTCCTAAGGATCGTCCAATAAATATTGCTGGTAGAAGAGTTACTAGAGAATTTACTAAAATAAGAAATAATATACCGGTTATTAGTTTCGGTTTTCTCCAGAAGAAGGATAGGAATAGATGAGTCCCGGATTTGTAATGTGTCTGAGTTTTGTGTTTTGTAATTGTTTCTTTTAAGGTAATTGTTGCCATAATATTTCACCTAATTAATATCAGTCACTTCATGTCCAGGATTAACTAGTGGAAAAGTGACTGTCAATATTCCATCTGAATATTCTGCTTTGGCTTCATCTGGAATTACTTCCTCAGAAAGCTCTATTACTTTGTGAGCTTCTTTGTGAGGAAATAATTTCACTTCATCCTTAAAAGTTGCAGTTATTTCTAGTTTCATTGGTTTTGCTCTTATTTTAATTGTATCCTTAATTATACCGGGTAGAAGAGTCTGGACAAATAAGTTTCCATCTCTTGATTCCATATATAATTTCGGTCTACGCATACTTGACATAGCATGATGAAAGAATTCCTTTTTGAATTGTGAATGATTTTCATGTGGGTCTTCAATCTTGTACATTATTTTTTTCATTTATTTTCATCTCCAATGAAAGTTAACTTAAAGGGATATCATGCCACTCTTCATCAATTTTATTGCTAATTTGACTCTCGAAATTATCTAATTCTGATTGAATCTCTTGAAAACTTTGTTTTAGTGTTGAAATTATATCTTTTGCGCCTGTAGGATCATCAGATATAGTTGATTCTGTTATCAACTTGAAATAACTAACTGTGTGACGAATTGAATTCAAGAGTGTTTCTATTGAAAGTGATAAGCCCATGGTTCCAAGTTTGGTTCTAATAAAAATTTTTTTACCGGACTCGTTTGATTCTATCAAATTTTCATCACTGAGTCTTTTGAGTATAGGATAAATAGTACCTCTACGTGGGTGATAACTACCCATAGCCTCATCTATTTTATGAATAATTTCAGACGGTGTGATTGATTCTTTAGAATCAATTACTGAGAGAACTAAAAGTTCGACTGGTGTAATAGATTTGTCGTCACCAATTGCAATTTTTTGAATCCACATAGTTTTCCTCTTTAAGTTTATTTGAAAAGTAAATGTTTGAACTTACTTTTCATGTTTTATAGAGACCGAAATTTGATATCTCAATAAGAACAATATTTTGTTTGAACACTTTGTTTTTTTTGTATGTGCTCATACATTTTAATTTTAATATGTATATAAAACAATTGAAGGTGCTAGAATAGTTCTGCATTTCACAATGCTAAATGCTATCGAAACTATATTTCTGACCATTATAAAGAAATTTATCAAATTGTGAATACCATAAAAAACTAATAGACAATAGGAATAATGATAAAGTAAATTTTATTGTAACAATATAATGACAGGTGAACATCAAAACAAAGATGCAAAGAATCCAATTTGGTCATATATTGTAATTGCGTTTTTTGGATTACTTTTTGCTAAAATTTTATTGGACGTCCTATTAGTAGGATTTTAAATGGCTGACGGAACTCTCCACGATTCTTGGTTAACCTAAAAAAATAAAATTGATCAATCTATCTTTGTTTCAGAATATTAATCTTCAATATTCTTTTGTTGTATAGTACCATGAGTTATCGTAAAAACATTAAAATCTAATCCAATGTTAATTGTGGTAGGGATTTATATAAATTTCAGAAAAGTTATGCTTGTATTATTTATTATTATTTTAGTGATAAATTTAGCAACACTGTATACCCAAGGCAGTAAGAGTCGTTTAACAGAATTTTATCCTACATCTTCACACCTTGTAAATCCAATTCTTTCACAATTTGAGATCCATGCTCCAATTAATATAACCTCGGATAATCATTTTATAGAGCTTGGTTTCCAAGGTAATGGGGATCAACAATCGCCATACATAATTGGAGGTCTTTCCATTACAGGGTCAGTAGATATTCAAAAATTAATTAATATTGAGAATGTCAATTCACATTTTATTATTCAAAATAATCAACTTTATGGAAATGGGTCTGAGAAAGTGGATCCATTTAACGCAAATTACAATGTAATTCAAAAAATAGTTAATATTAGGAATGTTTTCTCATCTTTTATTATCAGAAATAATAATTTCTTAGGTAATGGGTCAGATGGGATCAAAATACAAAATACAAACCCGGGCACGATTGAAAATAATCACATAAAATCAACATATCGTGCAATTATTGTTGGAAATTGTGAACTTTCAATTATTAATAATAATATCTCAGATACAATATATAGAGGAATCTATATGTCATCATCACCAGGTAGTGATATTTTTAATAATACAATTTATAATTCTGGTAACGATGGAATTAATGTTTATTCTACTGACGTTACCATTAGAAATAATTTAATTGAATATGCGAATTCAGTCATTATATTTAATTCATTTCCAATTCCAGCAGGAATATCAGTAAATGGCCCATCTAATAGTATTAATAAATTAACAGTTTCCGATAATATTATTATAGGAGCACATCATGGAATTGCCTCACAAGGATACAATAGTTTGTTTTCAAATAATGAAATTTTAAATTCAAAAGGAAATGGAATTTATATTGATCACCTTTATACAAGTGGCTCACTTGGAGAAAATACATTCTCATACAATTTGATAATGAATACTAGTTTACATGGTATTGCAATTGTATCCGGAAGTAATAATGTATTTTCAAATAATGAAATAATTAATTCTGGATTCTCTGGAATTTCTATTTCAGGTATTGGGATAAATTATGGGAACAATAATGGGGCAAACAATAATATCTTTGAACATAACAATATATATAATTCTGAAGATTATGGAGTCAGAATTGGTCATTTTGCTGAAAACAATTCATTTATCAATAATAATTTCATGAATAATGGTAATAACAGTACCCAAGGATATGCTGAAAGCGAGATAAATACTATTGAATATAATTATTGGAATGACTGGACAGGGCCAGATATTGATGGAAATGGAATAGTAGATCAACCCTATGAATTTGAAAATAATTCTGATAAATACCCACTGATTGAACCCAATAGTGGAGAAGCTTTCAGACCAATTCAAACCCAAGAAATTGTTCAAGATCCGACAGAAAATGGACTAGTTAACCCGATCAAAAGAATCACCACTATTACTGAAACTGAAACTATAATTCCAGTTCGTACGGTATTCAATCAAAGATCGTACGACATTCCTTCAATAACATTGTTTATTATTTTCTCTTTTATCGGACTTATGACAATTCAAGGTAGAAATCCAGTTTTTAATAAAATTCGTGACGAACTGAGGAAAATAAGAAAGAGAACTAATCGCTCTATTAGTTCAAGCAGACCTATACAAGGTCAAAACATGAACCTCAATATTTTTTGTAATACTTGTGGTACAACAAATCCACCTCTAAGCTCATTTTGTATGGAATGCGGAAAATCCCAAGATGTTTAAAATATTAAATTTGTCAGAAATATTATTTTCAAGAAATTTAACTTTTTGGTTGAATAACTTTAGATCAAATCTTTCCTAATGTCCTATGTTTTATAATTTACTAATTGTTAGTAATAACATTAATATCTAATTCAGTCTTACTATTGATAGGGATTCAGATTAAGTTCAGAAGAATGAAACTGATATTGTGTTTGGGAATAATAATTTTAAATTACGGAATTTTGTCTATCATTGCTATTCACAGTGAAATTACAGAACCCAATAACACCTCTACAAGTCATGTAAATCCAATTCTTTTACAATACGTTGATCACGAACCTATTCAGATTTCCTCACAAACTGATGTTACAATTTTAGGTATACCTGGAAGTGGTACTGATAATGACCCATACATAATTGAGGGATTATATATATCTGGTAATAAGACGACTTTTAGATTAATTGAAATCAGATCTTGGACGAGTTTAAAACCACACTTTATTATCCGTAATAATTTCTTATATGGAAATGGATCAAATGCGATATATTTTGAACAAATCAAAAATGGTCAAATATACAATAATGTCATTGAATTTGCAGATACAGGAATTACCATAGTTCAAGATGGATCTGATTCGCCAAATAATGAACTTTCAATTTTCAATAATACAATTTCTAATTCTTACAGTACTGGAATTCATGCTTCGCAAGTACATTATACAAAAATCTTAAACAACACTATCGTAAACTCTGGAGTTGGTATTACTTTAACTGGCAACAGTATTAATACGATAATTGGAAATAACACAATTGACAACATGACATACATTGGAATTTCGGGACTTCAGTGGCATGGATATGGCGGAGGCACTGCTATGGGTTTTAATCTAACAATCTCTAACAATTTAATCAACAATGCGTCTGATGGGATAATTTGGCAACATGATCAGAGTTTAATCACACAGAATAATATCACTAATTCAAGAAATATAGGGATTAAACTTAGCCAATTTGTTACAATTTGGTCTGAAGGAACGAATGTTTTGTTGAATTCTGGGGGGAATAATATAATATCAAGCAACTTGATTAGGGGTTCAGATTCTATTGGGATATCCATCGCGGCCTCAACATCAAACATCTTCAGAGAAAATGAAATTGTAAACTCCGGAAGTTCAGGAATTTTAATAAGCGGAATAACACATTCGAATTTGGAAAAACCATCGAATAATAATACTTTTGAACATAACAAAATATCATTTTCAGATGAATATGGTGTTCAAGTTAGTTCTCGTTCAAATAACAATTCATTTATTAGTAATTACTTTAACCAAAACAACTTTGGGAATGATCAAGCATACGATGAAACAGGTACAACAAAATTTGAACTCAATTATTGGGATGATTGGATGGAAATCGATAAAAATGAAGATGGCATTATTGACAAACCGTATGAATTTCAAAATAATTCTGATTTATATCCAAGAGTAAATCCGGATATTTACCTAAATTTGATAAAACCTGAAATACCAGTGCATATTCCCGTTATAACTGTTGAAAACGATGGAATTATCATTGTAAAAAAAACTGTTACAATTACAGAAACTACTATTCCCATCAAAACAGAAATAATTTCAAGGTCATATGATGTTCCTCCAATTACTTTGTTCATAGTTTTCTCTTTTATCGGAATTCTCACTATTCAAGGAAAAAATCCAGTTCTGAACAGGATTCTGAAAAAAACAAGTGAGATAAGATATAAGGATTATACATCAAGTTCGGGTGGTGCTTCACACTTGGAAAACTTGAATCTCAATATCCATTGTACTGCATGTGGTACAACAAATCCACCTCTTAGCTTATATTGTATGGAATGTGGAATCTCACAAGATGATTAAGATGTTTTGCGGATAGCTCATGCTATACGCAATATAATTTGATTCAGAATCCAATTTCACCTATACACAGTCTTAAACTCACAAATAAATCAATATTATTGGCGTTTTACCCAAATTCTATATCATTCATGAAAACAAACAAAATGCTACACATTATAATTCACTAGATGCCAAATCCCACACCTCAAGAACAGATGAGAGTAAATCCAGATTTTACATACCTTAATCATGCATCTATAGGTCCATTGCCCAAAAAAAGCTATGATATTATTCAAGGTGGATTTAAATTGCAAATGGAAGAGGGAGAAAGAAAAATTGACTATCCTGCTATTGAAGACCTGTGGGGATTACTACGAAATAATGGAGCATCTTTGGTTGGAGGAGACAAAGCAGGGATTGCAATTACGGCAAACACAGCATCAGGATTGCATATTGTTGCAGAAGGATTGTCTAGTAAATACATCCAAGGTTCAAATATCATTATTCCAGATAATGAATTTGTGACTAATAGTTATACATGGCAGCAAATAGCTAACAAATACAATATTGAATTAAGAATCCTACCTACTGTAAATGGTTTTGTTGGTATAGATATATGGGAAAAACAAATTGATGAAAATACAGTTCTTGTTTCATTAAGTCATGTTCAGAGTGGAAATGGATTTCTATACAATTTGAAAGAGATCACAGATATTGCTCATTCTAAAGGAAGTCTAATTGTTGTGGATGGAATTCAAGGTTTAGGGGCAGTTCCGTTTAATGCAAAAAAATTAGATATTGATTTCATTGCTGCTGCCGCCTACAAATGGATGCTTGGACCGCTTGGAAAGGGTTTATTCTATACAAAACCAGAACATATTGATCTCCTTGATTCAATCCTAGTAGGTTGGTTCTCAACACCTAATTTTCGTGAATTATATCACCAACCGTTTGTTCCGTGGGAAGACGCCAGAATATATCAACAATCTATGATAGATCCCACATTGAATGGCTTTAATGCTAGTCTAGAGACGCTACTAAGGTGGGGAGTTAGCGAAACATATTTTCATATAATCCATCTTCAGGATTATCTTATTAATCTAATATCTGAAATCGATGGATTTACAATCTCTAGCTCTTTAGAAAAAAATGAGAGAAGTGGAATCGTAAAAATTAATCATAAAGAATCGGAATCAATTGTTAGGTATCTTGAAACTCTCCAAATTACAGTATCGTATAGAGCTGGGGGGATCCGGATAAGTCCGCATCGATACAATACGAAAGAAGATATAGATAATTTAGTTGAAGGGATTAAATCATGGGTCAGAAAAAACTAAGCTGTTGAAAATTATAAATTTTAAACTGGGTTACTTATATTTCGTTCAGTTCATACTGGAAAATCACGGACAACAGGATTTGGTAGTAAATATAAGCTTTCATCAAAGTGAACATTAAGTTCAATACTATCCCAAGATCCATAATCCATTATATCCTCTGTTTTTATGTTTTTTTCTTGAAATTCATGTGCAAATAAAACTCCATTTACGCTTATTAGGATCCAAAGTAATATTGGAAGGATGACTGTATCGGAGCGAATAACTTTTGACATTTCGTACTTCTCAGATCCGAATGAGACACCTTTTAATGTAAATCCTATTTGTGAATTTCTAATTTTTGTTAACATTATAACATCAAGAATTATACTTAGTAGAATAAAAGATACAACTGAATTTTGTATTCCCACTTCTATGATACCCATTAACATAAAAAAAAGAAATTGATATTTGTAATATATTGAGGGATGAGATTGAATATTTTATTTATTATATTTTTTTATTTTTAAAACAAATTGAGTAGAATTTTCAATTTACTTGAAGATTTAAACTCTGTAATCTGCGTAAATTACAGATCCCAAAATTAAAGCACCAATTAAGGGTACGATGAATGTAAATATCACAATTATCTTTGGATTTCTATCGTATTTTACATGCATGAATATTGCTGCAACTAATGAAGCTTTTACAACTGCAAAAAGAATTAAAATTGCTGCCTTAGATGCAGATGTATCAAGAGAGCCGATGGCTACCTCAATTACTGTTAAAACTGCAAGAACAATAAATACTTGCAAGTATTGTTTTTCCATATTGATATCATGGCCGGAGTGTTCAGTTTGTTCTGTTTTTGTACTCATTGTATTCACCTCAAATTAAATAGACTACGGTGAACAAGATAATCCACACTAAATCTACGAAATGCCAATAGAGTCCAATGAACTCTACATATTCGTGTCTTTCTTTTGAATATCCCCCTTTTCTAGCTCGGAAATAGACGAATGTCAAGAAAATCACACCCACCAATACATGTAACCCGTGGAAACCTGTTTGGAGGTAGAAAGCAGAACTGAACAAGGGATAATCAGCAAGTTCATCAGGATTGATCATGACTTCACCTTCGTTGGCTAATGATATGTATTCAAACACCTGTATTGAAAGAAATAATACACCTAATCCAATAGTTCTCAATAGCCATTTTTGTAATTCTTCTTGTTTTCCTTGCTTAATTGCATTCAAACCTCGGGCCATTGTATAACTTGAGATTATCAAAATGAATGTGTTAACTGCAGTTAGTGGCACATTTAAAACATCAGCGGGATTTGGCCAATTATCGCTACTAAATCGCATAGCTACACCTGAACCAATCAAGGCTCCAAAGAAAATTACTTCCGAAGCTAAGAAAATCCATATTTCCCAATTTCTATCTTTTCGATATTCATCAACGTAGGTCAATTCTTTCAGATCTTTGTTAATTTCAGTATACAGAAGAGCAACTAATGATACTACAAATCCAGCAAGGAAAATCATTCCCCAAATATTTCCAGGCAAGAATTTATGCAAGAAGCCTTCCTCTTGTGTTCCAAAATCTATTTCACCAAATGGACCAGCTTCTGCAAATGCAGCGATGGCCAATAAAGGTAAAGCAAGTGAGAATGTTCCTAATGGAGCAGTTAAACTGAGTTTATGATCAATAGATACCTTTTCGCCAGTAGTTTCTGCGATATGGTCAGCATAAGGTTGTGGAAAATCATAACCACTACCCAATTCGAATGGATCATCCTTATTTTTAACTGGTTCACCATTAAAATATCCAGACATGATAGAATGCAAGAACAATAGGAAAGATATACCCATTAAGAAGCCGCCAACTGAAGCAGTTTGGTGCCAAATTTGGAAATCTCCATCGTAAGTCCAATATCTTCTAGGCATGCCTTCCATTCCTAATATTGTGAATGCTGTAAATGCAATGAAATTACCTACAACCCAAAACCAGAATCCAATTTTAGCTGTTAATTCATTATACATTTTGCCAGTCATATCAGGGAAGTAATAATAAAAGGCTGCAAACATGGCGTTTAATGTTCCTGCTGCAACGATGAAATGGAAATGCCCAACTACCCAATATGTACCATGAAGATAGAGATCTAACACAATAATATTGAGGTAAACACCTGTAATTCCACCAAAGGTAAATAATGCAATAAAGGATAAACAATATAGCATAGGAGTAGAATACTTGATATTTCCGGCATATAATGTAGTTATCCAGTTCAATACTTTGATCCCTGATGGAATTGCAATTACAAAAGTCATAGTTGTGAAAGCGACCCTAACAAATGGATCGAGACCAGTTACATACATGTGATGCGCCCAGACCATAAAACTAAGTACTGCTAAAGCGGCCATAGCGCCAACCATTCCAGAGTACCCGAAAACAGGTCTACGGGCAAATTTTGCTAGAATACCCGAAACTAAACCAAAAGCTGGAAGAACCATAATGTACACAGCTGGATGGCTGTAGAACCAAAATATATGTTGATACATTGTTGGATTACTAAAACCTGCATCAAAGAATGAGGTTCCGAAATTTCTATCTAGTAAAATCATGACGAGTGCTGTTGTCAAAACAGGAGTTGCAAATATTATCAATAGAGATGTAAATAATGTTGCCCAGACAAAGAGATCGAGTTGCATCCATTTAACGTATGGAGCTTTACCCTTCCAAATAGTTAGGGTAAAATTAAGTCCTCCAATGGTGGACGACGTACCTGCAAAAACGAGTCCTACAATCCACATATCAATACCACCCGAAAGCGTACTTAGAGCAGTTGATAGTGGGGGATAAGCGGTCCAACCTCCTCGTGCCTGAGATAACCAAATAAAGACACTTCCAACGGGGAGCATCCAGAAAGCCACATTATTCCATTTAGGCCAGTACATATCTGCATTATCTGCAGCGACCATCCGTGGAAGAAGATAATTAGCAAATCCAGCACCTAATGGAACTACTACTAGAAATATCATTGCCGTTCCATGAAGAGTAAATGCGGTGTTGTATTCATTACCGCCAGCAAAGAAGTCACCTTCAGGAGTCCATAATTCCCATCTGATCATCATCGCATATAATCCAGCAATTGCCATATTAATTAGAGTCGTGAGAAAGTATAATCTACCCAATTCGGTTGCATTTGTTGTTCCTAACATCTGTTTAGGATTTTTCCAAAGTGAAGTACTATGATGTTGAGTTATTGTTGCCATTTTATTTCCTCCAATTAAACTACCGTGATTGTACGATCCCTCATTTGTGAATGCCCAGCACCGCAATATTCTGCACATAAAATTTGGTATATTCCAGTTTCGCTAATATGTATGGTTATTGAATTTATAACTCCCGGTAGAGCATCAATTTTGATGTTAAGATCTGGGACAAAAAATGAATGAATAAAACCGAAACCACCAACAGATGTTACCTCAAATTCATAATTAAACCCAGCAGCTAGGATGAGGTTTTTAGTAGTAACTTCATGCCCTGTGGAGTTTATTCTGACAAACGACCAATCCCATTCAACCGCATTTACTCGAATAGTTTCATTTGCCTCAAGATCAGTACTAGCACTATCTAAATCAAATAAAAATGGATAAGATACAATCATTAGTATAATCACTATGCCGATTGTAACTAGGGTCCATGTTACTTCCAATTTACGGGCTGCTTCATGTGATATTGGAGTACGGTCAACTTCGGTATTAGATTCACTAAATTTTTGCATGAAGTAAATCCATATTCCAATTACACCAACTGCGACTACAACAGAAATAACTGTTACAAAAAGGAATAAATTGTCATAATCCTCTTTCAAGTCATTTGCTGCAGAGCTAGGAGAAATAGAATAAATAAAGCTTAATAGTGCTAAAAATATTGATAAATTTCGTAGTTTTTGAGCTACTCTCATTATTCGTTGTTCTTAAAATCCGTATATAATTCTATTTAATGTATGTAGTAATAGTTAAGTTGGTCTACAATAGTGAACAACATGATTTTGTTTTCTTCTCAATCATAATAATTTTCTTGTTAATTCCGATCAATTGTTTCGGATATCCGAAGATAATTGGTATATTGCATAAAATAATGCATAAATTTGCACGTAAAATTTAATTAACAACGAAACTATAGTTTATTGATAGAAATTGTATATAAAAATCACAATTAACTATACATCTTAAAGTAAATTCAGTAAATGATTTATTGGTTTTTCTCTTATATTTCAACAATTGGTATAATTGAGGTTTTCCTTCAAATGTAATCTCTTACTATAAAATAATAAAATTCTATTTTTTTTTGTTTTACATAGTTGGAGCTAAAGTTTCTACCTTAGTTAAATTTTTCATGTTTAATGCTAATGAGTGAATTCCTTCAGCCAGTATTGGGTGACCGTAAATCATTTCTTCGACATGCGACCAACCTAGCCCATTATCCATTGCAAGAATTAAAGTTTGGATTAACGATCCTGTTCGTACACCCCACAAATGGACACCTAGAATTTCGTTGCTTCCTTTTAGTCCTATACCCTTTAGAACACCATCCCAATCATCGACAATCATTGATTTCCCTAACCATTTGTTCATGAATTTATAAACAACAACATCATCTCCATACTTTGCTCTGGCTTCATTTTCAGTTAATCCAACTGAAGCTAATTCGGGATCAATGAAAGTTAATTTTGGAATATTCCTACTTATCAAGGGTTTCCAATCCTCAGATTTTATTCTAGATTTGCTAAGGTTTGCTGCAACAATAATTGCATGGTAACCTGCCCAATTCGTGAACATCGGATTTCCAATAGCATCACCGATTGCAAAAATATTTGCTGCAGATGATTGAAAATAATCGTCTACATCTATTGCGGATCGATTTAATTTCACAGTTGTATTAACTAAATTCAATTTGCTTGTCCGTGGAATACGCCCAGTTGCCACCAAAAGCATATCTCCAGTGTAAACACCTTTATTCTCCCCATCATTCAAGTGGATTCTAAATAGATTTTTCCCTTCCACATCAATCTGAGAAACTTCATCTACAAACCTACCTTTGAAGATTTTTATACCATTTGAAATTAGATATTCTTCCATTAACTCAGTTATTTCTTTATCTTCACCTGGTAATATTTGATTCATTCCCTCAAAAACTGTGATCTTCGTACCGAGAGAATTTAACATCCACGCTATTTCCAACCCGATCCTTCCTCCACCAATAATTAATAATTCCTTGGGTGGTTTTTCAATGTTCAGCATTTCTAGACTAGTGACAAAATCAACCTCAGCTAATCCTTTGACAGGAGGTACTGCTGATTCACTCCCAGTTGCAATCACAATTATGTCTGAAGTATGTTTAACACCATTTACTTCAATTGTGTGATCATCAACGAATGCAGCAAATCCATCAATTACATCTACTCCAATTTTGTCCCTTGTACTTCTTAGAGTTCCCTTATTTATCCTCTCCACAATTTTTTGTTTATATTCTTTAGCTTTCTCAAATGATCCTGATTTTTTAATTTCCTCTAGTAGTGCTTTTGTTGGGATACAGCCTGTATTAATACAAGTTCCTCCAAAATGCGTTTCCACATCTTTTTCGACAATTGCTGTTTTCCAACCTTGTCTTTTCATTTTAACTGCAACTGAACGTCCTGAAGAACCGGAACCAATTGCAATAAGATCAAAATCGTATACCATATAACAAATAGAGCTATTATTTGTTATAAATCACATCTTTGTTTTTCCGTACTTGCATCACCATTTTGCTTAAATTTCAATTATAAATCATTAATAGTTCAATTTTACATATCAATTAGGCTTTTTTTTCAATAATTCAATTCACTAATTGGGCAAATTCCTATTTATCAATCGTATTTGCTTTATCCATTATCAGATTAATTATGTAAAAATAATTAATTTGAAATCATATTCAGTTCTGTTTTACATACGGGGCATTCATTTTTTTCAATAATCCAATTAGCTAAATGAGCAAAATGGAAACAATTTAGACAACTAGGGCAAACTGTGAACCCATCTTCAACATCTTGAAGACATATATTGCATCTATGAACCTCGCCATTTGGAGCAATTATTGTTTTATGATGTGACCTTCCTTTCTTTAATCTCTTTCCACATTTAGGGCAGAATTTCACACTATCTGCATCTGGAATACCATATCCACATTGTGGACAATTTTGGGATTCAGTAAATTCACTTTTACCACATTTATTGCAAAATCTTGCGTTGCTAGGTACTTCACTCCCACAACTCTTGCAATTTTTAGTTTCCGACGTATTTAACAACAACCAGCATTACCTGAACAACCACCACATGCGGCTGCAC
This sequence comes from Candidatus Heimdallarchaeota archaeon LC_2, assembly GCA_001940725.1. The sequence continues at coordinate 27,423 of MDVR01000004.1, forward strand.
TTGGTTTTGCTTGACTTAAATAAAATTCCATACATGATGGATGTACTTTGACGTTACCCCCAGTAGTTAATGGAATTTCCATGCTTTTGTCAGAAGCTAGTTCCATTCCACATATGTAACATTCTAATTTTTCTGCAGTTACCTGAGAGGTTCCCGCATCTTGTACAGTTTCTGTCATACTTGAATCATATCTGTCTTTATTTAATTAAAATGTGTTTGCTAATTACAATTATCTTGATTAAAATAATTAGAACTACAAACGAATTTCAATTATTATTTTTATAAAAACATCCAATTTAAATTGGGTTTGAAGCCATTTTAGATTGACCACGTTGAAGCATTAAAGTAATATTAACTTTCGAGGTATGATATATGACTTCACCTGATATAACTTTCAGATTTGCAACTAAGGAAGATAATGAAATAATTTATGACTTTGCAATGAGGGCTATTTCGGAGAGCATATTACCTATGTTTGCCGAGGATGCTGGTGATGGATTATATGAAAGAATAAGTACCGGAGATCCTCGAAATGTTGCAATAGCAGAAGTTAAAGATGAGGGTATCGTTGGTTATATAGAAATTGATCCAACTCGTTCAACAAGAAAAGAGGTTGTTTATTTAAGAGGAATTTTCGTTCTAGAAGATTTTCGAAGATTGAAAATTGGAAACACTTTGCTAAAAAAGATGCAGGATGAAAAATGCAAAGAAGGAGAAAAATTGTATGTTGACGCCTATAGTAAATATGCATTAAAATTCTGGAGAAGCTTAGGTTTTGATATAGAGCGATACGTGGTCAAATATAAAGATTAATCGCATAGGCAATTAGAAAAGACAGAGCTTTTAAAATTAAATTCGAATGCAATACTGAGCTAATTGGAAAGATTAGAAGTTAATGAATTTGAAAATAAACTTGAAATTCTCAAATCTTTGGTAAAAATACGAGAAATACCCAATGAAGATCTTGAACAACAATACATTACATACGATTCTATAATAAGAAGACTTAGAAGTTTGAAAGATTTAATAAATAATCAAAGAGTATTAGCGATTGGAGATGCTGATTTAACTGCAACCAGTATAGCTATATTTGGCTCCCCCAAAGAAATTATCATTGCAGATATCGATAGAAGAATGGCAGACCTACTATTTGAGGCAAATATAAAATTCAATTTGTCGGTTCAGTTCGTCTATCATGACATGCGAATTAGGATAATGGAAATTCTTATGAATCAATTTACGCTAATAATAATGGATCTCCCTAGATGAAGAGCCGGTATTGAAGTTTTCTTATCGAGATCTATGATCATTTTTTGTATACATTTTCTAATATCAAAGAAAATGATTACTTCACGTTCTGCAACCCTATATCCGATGTCACCATCACTTTCCCATTTTTGTTTTTACACAATAACGGTTCCATTGAAATAGGTTCTGTTCAAAAATGAACGGTGCTTCCTTCTGCTTCTCATCCTGCTGGGATCAAAAAAGACAGTATTTCCGTGATCTTTAACTATTGGCAGACCATTTTCAGTCCGTGAACTGAGTACCAACATTCCTGAATTAACAGGGTAGAACAACCTTTTGGTTTTCGGTACGATTCTAACTTTTCCGGTCTTCCTCTGTTTAGAAGAAGCAACAGGTAGACACTTACCTAGTCCTCTTACCCCTTTATTTCTAAAGGTAATAAGTTAAAATTGTGCAATCTTTGGATTGCAGCTTCTGCAATTATGTGATTTGACTATTTAAAGTACTGAAGATAAATATCCATGATTAGCTTATTGGAAATACGAAAGAGTTCACGTGTTATTGTTTATCCATCAAAAAAGTATACTTTTTCTAACCATGCAATGTATTCAAGTTGGATATGAAAGTAATATATTCATCTCTATTCCTTCAAAGGGCATTATAAGAGATTTTTTTGACGAATATTGTAGAATTCATAAAATAATAATTCTTGAAAATTACGAAAAAATAAATGAGTACATTAAGGGTTCAGAAGATTCTGATTTCATCCGAATTCAATTTCCTAAAAACAAAATAATAAGTGTCAAAAACCATTGGATTGACCCTTTTTATCATTATGAAGAAAAATTAATAATACAGGAATATCGCTGCCTATGTGGTGAAATGATTAAAGTCGGAGCCAACCAAAATTTCAAAACAATTGATGATTTAAGATTAGAAGGCCACTACTGTGGTCACAAAGACATATTTGCCTTTCATAGTAATGTTAAGCTAGTTTAGATTTATCAAAACTGAAATAAATTTTAATCTTGATTGTAATCATTCCGGTATGAAAAATAATACAGGGGGATATTTAGAAAGATATATCATTTACACACTTTACTGACATTTAGGTTAGATAATAATGAGTTTGAGTGGAATTGATGTACGTGTATTGGTCCATGAATTATCAAAAGAAATTGTAGGAAGTTGGATAACTAATATTTACCAACTCCCAAATAAAATCTTAATATTCAAACTGAGGAAATCCGAAGTTGGCACACACTTCCTATTAATTGAACCAGGTAAACGAGTACATCTCACTCAGTTTAATCGAACAATGCCGAGTACTCCGTCTAATTATTGCAAATCATTACGATCCCATCTTCGAGAAAGAAGAATTAATTCAATTGTACAGAGAGAAATGGATAGGATTGTTGTACTCAACATTGGGCCTGAAGAGGGTATGGAATTGGTTGTCGAATTATTTGGCAGAGGAAATGTAATCCTAGTATCACCTTCAAGAAAAATCCTGTCTGCAATTGTTTATAGAAGAATGAAAGACAGGGATATTCATCCAGGAAGAGATTATATCCATATGCCTTCTCAAAGTAGAGATCTTATCAGAAATGGTTACGAAAATCTTTCTGATGTGATAAATTCACATCCAAAAATAGTTAATGTACTTAACGTATGGTTAGGTTTGGGACCAATTTATTCTCGTTATGTCTTAAAACAATCAAAAATAACCACTAAAAAGACTGATCAAATAACTGAAGAAGATATAATCGAAATACAGAATCAATCAAAGTTACTCTTTGAGAGATTAATTGAGGAAATCTATGACCCTGTAGTTTATTTAGATGAATCTGAGGATGAATTGAAAATTGAAGATTTGGAAGATGAAGATGTTCCGGAAATTAATGATTTATCATATGAAGAACAATGGGATGATTTACCATTTTCACCAGAGAATGTGGTTAAGATTTTGCCTTGGAAACAATTAGAAAATGATGAAGGTTTATCCACCTATACTTCGAAATCAATGGGAACCTTGCTTGATGTGTATTATTCATCTCAAGAAAGTCAAGAAACATTTGATGAAGAAGCTGTTGAACTTGAATCTACGGCAGATAAGTATATCAAACTTCTTAACCAGCAAGAAGCTCATCAAGTGCAGTTCTTTAAAGATGCAGACAAGAATAGAGTATATGGAGACTTAATGTATCATAATTTCCAATATGGTTCTGAATTAATTAAAACCGTATATGATGCTCGCAAAAACAATATGGAATGGGACGTAATTCGGGAGAAGCTTGAACTCGGTAAGGAAAAAAATATAGCCTCAGCTTTATTATTTGAAGATTTATTTCCCAAGGAAGCAGTTATCGTGCTTAAGTTGTCTAATGATGAAACATCAGAATCAGTTAAAGTTGATTTTAGAAAACCCTACACCGATATTGCCAATGAATTTTATCAGTCATCAAAAAAATCCAAGAAAAAAGCTCAAGGTGCAGAAACCGCAATTCAAATGACTAAGGAAAAAATTAAGAAAGCAAAACTTCTCAAAGAAGAAACGGTAAAAACTAGTGGATCAAAGGCTATTCTTCTTAAAAGAAGAAAACGGTGGTATGAAAAATTCCACTGGACAGAAACCGAGGAAGATTATCTTGTTATTGCAGGTATTGATGCTGCATCAAACGAAAGAATTGTAAAGCGCTATGTAGAACCAGATGATATTTTTATTCATGCTGATGTCCAAGGTGCACCTTCAACAGTTATTAAATCAAACAATAAGAATATCCCCAATAATTCAATTGAATATGCTGCTAAACTTGCAGTAACTTATTCATCTGCTTGGAAGGCAAAAAGGATTATTGCCGATGCTTTTTATGTATATCCTGATCAAATTTCACTCACACCTCCGAGTGGAGAATTCTTACCAAAAGGATCAGTAATGATTTATGGTCAAAAGAATTTTGTCAAAGATGTATCCTTAGAAATTTATATTGGATTAATTATTGAACGTAGTTGGGCAAGATTAATTGCAAGTTTCTCTCTAATTAAAGTAAAAAATTTAGTGAAATGGGTTAGAGTGGTACCAGGAGATTTACAAAGGGGTTCTGCATCTAAACAGATTTTTAGTCGATTCTTAAAAGATTTAGATCCAATGGATGTTCAGAAAGTAAAAGCACTTGATTTAAGCGAAGTTACTTCATTATTACCTGGTAATTGTAAAATTATTGAATGGCAGGACTAATCACTAGGATTACCGATTGCTTCTCTGTATTGTTCTCTGAGTTCTTCTCTAATTTCCTTTGTAATTCCAATAAGATCATGTGGATCTTCAACAACTTCAATTCTTGATTTTTCAGTATGGACGACCGTATCTCTAATAACGAATGTATCCATATCTGTTTTTTCTTCTTTATAGTCACAGTCTAAGCATTTTGTTGTTCCTTCTTTGGGAATCAAGACGCCATCGCAGTTAGGACAAAACATGTTTATTCTCCTTTAACATTAACATTTGTGTGTTAGTTTCCTATATATATTATATTTCGTGACTTAACCCCATATAAATATTACTGTAAAGATTAAAATTTAGTATTATATGTTTTCAGTCAGTTTACATTTAATCGTGAAAATTTACATTATAAATGGTTTATGGTACAAATAATCAATACTATATTTTGAGAAATCTATTATTTAAAGGAAAGAGCGGGCTATAAGCAATTTATAAATATAACATAATTAAAAATTATCCTTTGCCCAATTATTCGTTATTAGACACTAAAATCCTTATTTAACTCTCTATTCGTCTATTTATTCAATTAATTTTGTGGATTGAAATTCCCTCATATTGACTTTTATTAATTGAATTTCGATATTTTACTTGACCTTTAATCTTTAAATTTCTGCCCAATACTATGTCATCACCAATAACCTCACCTTCAATAATTGCGTTAGACAGTTTAACTTCATTACCATCAATGTTTCCATTTACAGTTACCATGTGAGAATCTGGGGAAACTATATTATCCATGAAAGATGATAATAGTCCGCCAACATTTGGGACGATTTCTTTAGCGAATTTAGTGGTTGCTTGTATGAGATCTGAGAGATTTTTAATATCTTCAAATTCATTCACAAAATCCACATCAATTTCTGTAAACGAGCTGGCAATATTAATTTTCTTTGCTTTGATATCCCCACCGACTTTTATTTCACCTTTTGATACAACAAATTCTTCAGCGATCACATCACCAGTAATGGAAATATTTCCGGATAACTTAATCTTAGAAGATGAGCGTATGTTTTTACAATTCAGTTTACCATTAAACACCCAATGATTATCAGTTACAATATCTCCTTCGACATGAAGTTCACCACTTGAAGATAATTTTGATGCTGCTATTAACATCCCACTTACATTTGTACTTCCAGTAGATGACATTGGACCTAAAAATTTAGCATCTCCAGCAACAGTTAAACTACCTGAAATACTTGATGATTTAAATACAGTTAAACCGCCTTCAATATCCATGGATCCGGTAACGGATAATTTTTGACATTCAGTATTTCCCTGTATAACAAGCCTACCTCTAGAAATAATTTGTTTATAAATCCCCCCTTCCATTGTTTTAACACCTGATACTAGAATATTTTTAACTTTTTCAGGTTCTTCATTGTGATCATCAATTAATATACCTAATTTCCTAAATTTGGAATGAAAATAGTCGTATTCTTCTTGACTTATCTCTCCTTTCTGCAGTTTTTCTTTAAGTTTGGAATTGAGAGAATCATCAACCATTATTATTGTCCTCTATAATTATATTATACTTAATAGTTATTAACTCAAGTCAAAATGAAGAGGTTATGCTTAAGATTAAAAGAGAAATGTTTAACTTCAAAGTTTAAAGGAAATTTTAATCCAATATTACATCAACCTCGTTGTCTATTTAACCAAAATACGAATTACTTGCTTAATGCTTAAATTACTTGATATTGAAGTAATATTGTTGTTAACCGACCCTCAAAGAAGACTATTAGCTATACTTAGTGACAAAACTAGGTCTAAGATGCTGAGTATCTTGAATGAATATCCATCTCATCCAGATGTTCTGGTAGAAGCCATCGGTGTTAGTCGAACAGCTATTGAAAAGCATTTAAAACAACTTTTAAATTTTGGAATTCTTGAAAGAAGAACTCAAACTGTTCCCAGATTAAGATATATTTATTCTCTCACAATTGCAGGACAAAACTTAGTGGAGGCAATATCTGTATCTTCAGATCAATTCATAGAATTTACTTCTGAAACTTGGAATGATCAGCTAACAAAGATAGAACAGGCTTTTGTTTTTGGAGTAATACAAAAAGACGAGCTTGATTCAATCAAAAATGATTTAGAAGAAAAAATGGCAAACTTAAAAGAAAGTGAAGAAAGTAATAAATGAATTAGAATCCAAACATGACCTAATTGTTACACCGATTAATAACCATAATAATTCTCATTTGAGTAATAATCATTAAGAAACAAGGTTTTGCAAAACCAAAAACGAAGATAGTATTTACTAAATATTATATTTAAGGAAATTTTAACCTGTCTGACAGAAACGCCATTTACAGGGATCAAGTGGTGGTAAAAAATCACGGTAACCCATCTTTGCTGATCTCAATTTTCGAGCCATAGTATGAAGGAGGGGATGACAGAAACATGATTTTAAATAATAGATCGAGAACATTATTGGCGTATAAACAACTAATGGCGGTACCTGATAATGTTTGTGGAACGTGAAAATCCATTAATTAAATTAGAAATAAATAACGGTTAGATCATTACTAACAAAAGCTAGTATTTTAAGCATCGTATATATGGAATCGAATCAAGATGACAAATTTAAATTAGAGAGTCGTAAGGCACAACATGTTAAATTAGTCATTGATGAGGATGTCTCAGTTTCAAAAACCACAAATGGTTTCTCCTTATTCGATATAGTCCCTAGATCCATACCTGATATCAACTATACTGACATATCATTAGAGACTGAATTTCTCGGTAGGACATTTCAAGCACCAGTCCTTATCGCAGGCATGACAGGGGGTTATCCAGAGGCAAAATCAATAAATCTAAGTTTAGCTAAAATTTGTTCTAAACTTGATATTCCAATGGGTGTGGGAAGTCAACGGGCCATGGTGGTAAATCCAGATATGACACCAACATTTAATGTAAAAGAAGAATATCCAGATTTGTTCCTTCTCGGTAATCTTGGATTAGTTCAATTTTGTTTGGATTTTGAGTTAAATGATTACCAGACTGCTCAAGAAAAAATAAATGCTGATGCCATGGCTATACATATTAATTCATTTCAAGAATTATGTCAACCCGAGGGAGATCTAAATTTTAAAGGAGCTTGGTCAGAATTAGAAAATATATGCAAGAATTCAAAAGTACCAGTTATTGGCAAAGAAGTAGGTTCAGGCATCGCATGGGAAGAAGTTGGGAGAATGAAACAAATAGGATGTTCAGCTGTTGATATTGGAGGTTCAGGGGGTACTTCATGGGCAAAAATCGAGCTGATGAGAAATGATACACCCGAAGTACCCTTTGAATTGGATGATCCTACTTTAAGATGGGGTATTCCAACCGCTTTTGCTACATGGGAAGCTACAGAAAAAACTAAAGTTCCAATAATATCAACTGGAGGCATGTATCATGGATTAATGGCAGCAAAAGCAATTGCGATGGGTTCCACAATGGTAGGAATTGCACGACCAGTGTTGATGAAATTAATTAAAGAGGGAGAAGATGCTGCAGAAAAGTGGTTAAGGCATTATATTGAAACTATTAAACGAGTTATGTTCTTAATGGGTGTTGATTCGATTAAAACTCTGAAAACACAAAAATCTAGATTAATACCCACAGGTTGGGCACGAGAATGGTTATTACAAAGAAAAATAATTTAGATTAGAAGCTCATTTACCGTAAAGTAAATCATAATCATGAAAACAATTAGGAATATATAGTTCTCCCGACTCCAATCCCAAATTTTCTTTCCATCAAATAAATTAAATGGGAGGACATTAATCACTGCAAATATCAAAAATACGTTTGATGCTAAAGAGAATCCATATGTAACTTGACTATCAATAGTGTTTGCGAGTATTTTACCAAATGAATAAACTATTAAAATTGAAATGGTGCTGACTATTCCAATGATTCCTTCAGATCGTTGTGAATCACTTTCATGATTTATAAAATAACCAAACAGAAAGAATCGAAAAGGCGTTAATGAGGTAATAATTGTTATTGCAATTCCTATAGGCCATAATACGAGAGTTGTAACAATGTCATAACGTCTTGCAAAAACATTCCTCCACTGAAATATCATAAATAGACCAACTATACCATACGTGAGTGCACCAATGGTTACTAATAAATCACGGTTTAAAATAAAATGTCGTAAAACACTAGCAATACCAATTATTATACCGGCAATTAAAACATCCTTGTTTATATTTCCAGAAGTCCAGGTCCCAGGTTGACCTCCGTAAGACTGACCTCTATATAAATCACCGACAGTAATCGTATTCATAGGTAATCTTGATTTTTCGATCTTCAATTTCCTATACGCATCAGTATTGAAATGCCCTATATTTGAACAATTATGTGATTCCGGCAATCGATGCTTTGCACAATGCCTATTTGCACATAAAGAACAGGTATAAGGCATTGATACATTATCATTACAAAAATTACATTCTGTCAAAAATCAATCCTCCGTGTTTTTTATTGATTTCCAAATCCCTTTTGCCTTATCAAGAATATCCTTCACTTGTGTTTCGTCTCCAATGAACCTTTGTAAAGCATTGGATATTACAACTGATCCTTTCAGAGCTAATGCAACTTTCATTATTTGATCTTGACTCAATTTTGTTCCCAATACAATAGGTCTACCTTTTACTGGGATTAAATAAATAGCTAAATTTTCATGATCTGGATTGAAAATATTTTTTATTTTAATGATATCAGTGGTTTTTACATCCTCAAATCTAATCATATTATTAGTAGATAGCCAACCTTGATATAATCCAGGGGTTTCTCGATATTTAATACCCTGAGTTGAAATATCAATAAAATCTTTCTTAGCATTTAACTCACCGTAAAACCTGCCAGAAATATAGATTGTTATGAGAAATGAGGTAAATAGGGTGATCATTACAATGGCACTGTTAGATGATAAAAATGAGTTTATGGAAAATGATAGAAATAATAAAGATAAAATCATAAATATAAGAGGATAAATACTCTTAGTTTGATATTCTTCAGCACTCCATTTAGGCAATATGAATGTTATTTATTGCATTCTATTAATTATTTACTACATTTAATTAGAAATTAGTAATTGGATATTTCTTTAAAAATGGATTTGATTACAATAAATAAAGTTTGGAAATATTAATCAAATTATCGAATAAATTTCATTTAAGTTAGATTGTTTGCCTTAGAATTAAATATTGAGGGTTTATAACATTATCAATAGTACCCTAGGTTGACTCAGCAATGGTGGAGAAAAATTACGAAAAAATCAAATTGGAAATTGACTCTGTAGAACAATCTGTGAACAGTAAAATTACCAGAATGAAGGATATACTCAACAATATGAGTAATGAAATAAATAGTCAGATGAAAATATCTGCTGAAGTATCGAGTCAATCAAATAGTCTTGAAAAAACAGTTTCAGAATTGAGAAATACAAAAGAAAATTTGAATGATCAAATGAGTGTACTATCTAATGATGTTGATGGATTGAAAAATGAATTTTCGAAATATGAATCAGATGTAAACGAATTAAAATTGAAAAATTCAGATTTAAATACTGAACTCGGATCATTAAATCTGGAACAAGAAAAATTAATCAACAATATCAAAAACCATACTGATACAATATCAAACGAGAAAGTGAAATTTCAACACGCAGAAAACTCTTACACAGAAAGAGTTGCCAGTATAGAAAAAGAAATTGAGGAAACCAGTATGATGGCGAGTAATAAAGGTACTGAGTACAAGGTGCTAGAAAAATTGGTAAAAGACAATTATGTATCCATTTCTTTTTACGATGTTTGTAAAGTAATGACCCAATCTGGAGTGGAAAATCTTGATAGACTGGTACTCGCATCTGGAGTGGATAAGAATGCAGTAATCGAAACGCTAAATGATCTCCACGCCAGAGGAATAGTAACTTTCGAAGATAATTCAGGGAAATTTACAATATTAAAAGAATTTTCTGTGTAGGTGATGAGAATGAGTATTGATGATAATATAGACAAAATATCTAAAGAAATGGAAATGCTTGCTGATGAAGTTAAAACACATCAAGAAATGTTAGGGAAAATGATTGAATCAATGATTTCTGCAGTTTATAGTTCAAATACCGAAATAGAAGAATTAAAAACCAAATCCTCAGCTCTAGAAAATGAGCAAAAACTCCTAAATACGGAAATTGAAACATCAAAAAGAAAAAATTCAGAATTAAATAGTGAAAAAGAAAGATTAACCTCTCAAATCAAACTGACTAAAGAAGAAATTAATCGTTTGACTAATGAAAACACAAAATATGGTGATGAAATCAATTTAATAACAGGTAAGAATAAATCAAACACGGATCAATTCAATTCACTTGAGATTGAATTAACTCAAAAAATCATATCCCGTGAAGAAATTGAGGCTTCTATCGAAGTTAGAGTACAAAGCAATATTGACCAATTAAATGCTGAAAAAGAAAAGTTAAAGTCTGTAATTGACGAATATTTCATTTGGGATTATTTGAAATCTAAAATTGAAGCACCGGAAATTGAAATAATTGCCATTATTGCTCGTAAGAGAAATATTTCATCTGATGAAATTAAAGAAGCAGCTACAACTATTTCACCGGTATTTGTGAATCGATCAATCTCAAAACTAGATGCAGATGGAAAAATTGTGCAAAATGATGAAGGTAAATGGGATATAGCATCATCTCTATTGTCGACCTTAGATATTTAAATAAAACTTGAATTAATGATAATTTTTATTTTTCAATTTACGTAATAATATGATAAAGATAACAGGAAATAGCATAAATAATATTGGAAAATTCAATGATCTTTCGCTTGTTTCGACAACTGGATTTAAAGTTAAAGGATTACTATTTTGGATTGTAATCAATACAAAATGATTATGAATAAATTGCCCATCTGTTAAAATTAAATGTAGTACGGCTTCGCCATTTGAATATAAACTTGAATCGAATTCAAAGTTATTTTCTGCTAAACCAGATACCAATAATACTTCCAGAGAATTAATAGTTAAGACAACATCTGCATACACATTAACAGTAGATTCCCAAATAACGTTTACTTTAGATGAAATTTGACCCTGTTCTGGAGACAAAATAGAAGAGGTGAAATTAACATGATTTCCAAAATTAAAAATCTCAGTAATTGTAAAACTAATGCCAAAATTGGTGTTGAATGTGAGATATGTTCCGAATTCACCATTCGGGAAGATTTTTGAATCAAAGGTTAAATTATTAGATTCTTCTGTTATGGTTGGTCCATCTCTTGATTCCCATTCTATATTATAGGAAATTGTATCAGCCTCTAGATCTCCAGCTACGTAATCAACGTAGATGACGTATGTTCCAGTTTCGCTAATTGCTAGATTGGCTTCTTCTTTTGAATTTCCAGCTGAGGTTCCTTGTTGAGCCAACAGATCATCGGTTAAATTAAATGTTACACCTTGTTTTAAAACAAAAAAGTCAAGGTCAAAATTACCTGACCAATTCATTTTGAGGTTTACTTTCTCTCCCTGTTGAAATTCAATGAATTCTAACATTTCAATCATACCTAAATTTGTTGCAGGACCTGGTTTTAAGAATGTTGACGAGATAAAATTACTAATAGAACCGTTTTGTCCTTGAAATATTATTGCCTCCGTTGATGTGATCTTTAACTCTGGAAACTGATCAATAAGAAAACTACTTGTATCAATCGACAATTCATTTTCGATAACATCAGAAATATCCTGAGAGTACAATGGAATTGGTACTGGCAAAGAATCCAAAGTTAAATATCTGCTTAGTAAGGAGAATTGTACAGGTATTGGATCAAATGGCATGTGGACAACATGTATTAACAATGTATAAACAGTTGTTTCTGTTTGAATAAAGAGATTTTGCGATTTATTTTCTGAAGAAGAAGATTCATAAAATCCACCACCTATATATTCAACATCTGATTTTGCCACTAATTCACCGAAATCATTGAATAAATACATATCAGGAAGGAAGCCAGACACAGTCCAAGATCCTGAAATAGCAAGGAAAGTCGCATTTTCAGGAACGACAAACCGATAATATCTGAATTCTCCAGATGCAGGTCTGAAACCCCAGTCAAAGCTTCCAAAATAGGTATCCAAATCATAGGGAATTGTTTCAAGTAAATCATTTCCAACAATTTCTGCATTATTACTAAATTCGACTGTTTCTTCAGCAGCGATCAAAATTGGATATCTATGAGTAAATTTTGACCCGTTTGATATGAACAATGAAGTAAATTGAAATTCATTTTCAATTGATGTGGAAGTTAATGATAATTCATTTTGAAGTGAATTTATAAGGATTTTTTCATTATTTGTATTTTTGAAATTTTGAACATAGGCCTTGTATTCTAAACCTTGCCACCTTGGGACTTCATTTATTATACCCGGATCTTCAAGTTCAATAATTGGTGATCCCAAGAAATCGTTTAATGGGTTTCCTGAGTACAACTGTTGATTCCAAGTTGTAAAGGATATTAAATCGTATATTATTTTATCTGATACTGAATCTCGCAATAAGAGATTGGGAGTATCCAATCCAAAAGCTCGTAAATTATTCCAAGTGTTTTCTGTTAATGAAAGAGAGATTTGCAAATAATCTGAATCTCGCCAGTCAAATGGGAGATCCCAAAGATTTTCTAGATTTATTACAGATTTTGAGGTGGGTGCGGATGTGAAATTAAATGAATCAGAATTTATCAATGAGAGAGTTTCTATTGATGTACTGTAGTTTGAGGTTGAAGCTAATGTTCCATTACCAAATATGAATTCAATTTCAAAGCCTTGTTCAAGTAACTCTGGAGTTAATACAAAGAAACTATCATAATATGATCCAGCTAATAATGGATGTGAGAGGGGTTGATTATCAATATCGACAAATAAATTACCAAAGGCTGATTGTAATCGACTCCCAATTAATTGCGGAGATTTACTGGACCTCAGTAATACTGTATCTCCATCTAGGACACTAGAAACTGCAGAAAACGCGTCGATTAATCCAGCACCTTGAGCTGCAGGATGAAAACCAAGATCCTTGGCAGTTCCTTTCAATACAACCTTAAGATTGCTTAATGTAGGATTAATATTATTTGACCTCATAGCTTCAATAACTAGTGCAACTATACCGGAGGCTCTAGGTGTGGCTTCACTGGTCCCTCCGAATGTACCCCCAGCCCGGCTTCCATTTCCTAATCCAGTAATAACTTGATAATGAGTGTACCCTGTATTTCCAGGAGTTACAAGATCAGGTTTTATTGCACCATATGCTGTCGGACCCCTGCTTGAAAACCAAGCAACATCATCTCTCCCATTATTATTAAGAAAGTGGAATGTTGATGATGCACCAATAGTCAACGCCATTGATGCAGAACCGGGTTTAGAAACCGTTCCATAGCCAGGACCCGCATTCCCAGATGCAACTACAAATATAATCCCTGGATAACCTTGATATAATAGATTAGGTGCAGAGAAAAGATCCAACAAAAGCGAATATAAATCTTGACCCTTAATGTTATCGTCCTCAGCAATTATTCCACTTCCCCATGAGTTTGAAGACACATCTACAAGATGATCTACAGAATCATCTGTTTTTTCCCATATTAAATTTCCAAACGAATCAACGATAATCTCCATTCCTGCAGTCCAATACCAACCAAGGATAAAATCTTGTTGTGTAAAACCTTTAGCTGCAATTAGGGATGCATTTGGTGCAGAACCAAATAAATTATAAGATGTCGCATTCTCAATATCTGTTGTTGTTTTATCATCAAATAGGGTAATATTTGATTTTCCTCTCCCTGCAGCAGCTGATGCTACTAAGGTACCATGACCTACTGGATCATACATCATTGCGAATCCTCTTCCTTGAGGATCAATTCCCTTAACAGTAATTCCCTCATTTGTTATATTAGTAAGAACTACCCCAAATAAATCAAAAGTATTTGATAATATACCCATCGATATATCATTTATCCCATCAGTTCCCAAGTCCTTAGCAATAATCGGATTCGTATTACCATATGGTGTTTCATCTGCAATAGACCAATCTGCTAAACGACCATATGTCCTACCATTTTCAAGTATTATGCCAGATCTAGCCAATGAAACCGCTGCGCTTGTAGTTAAATCAACGTATAATGTATCATAGAATCCCGGTGTTACTGAATCAGTTAGAACAAAAATAAAGTATTGATCAATAATAGTTTCTTGAAATCCTGGTTGATATGCAATTCCAAATCTGTACGAATTCGATATTGAAGGTTGAGTGATTCCAGTAATATCTAAATCACTTAAACTCAATCCTATAATATCGCTCATTGTAAATGTGAACTGTTCACCTAACCAAATTGTTACATTTAAATCGGATATAGGTAAAATTGTTCTTCCAAAGGCATTCAATTCAGAATTTACTGAAATATTAGAATAGCCTAAACCTGCACCAGACGTATCTATGCTAGCTGAAATCCCACTAGCCATTAATTTAGGTGAACTAAGAAGATCCGAAACTCCAAAATCGATACCTGAATCTATTATACCAATGGTAACATCAGTGCCTGTAACACCCGTTTCCTCCCAAACCTTTCTTGTATTCAGAATATCCTCAGAAACAAAGCTATTTGTAATAGGGCCGGGATGGTTATTTTGATTTTTTAAGAAATCAAGTTTATAATCTGGTAGAATTTGTTTTACATTTGGATCAAGATATATTTTTCGTAGATTAAGTGAATCTTGAGCATGTGTAAAATATAGATGCGTTCCTTGAATTATTATTGGAGGAAGAATATCATCAAGATAATCTAAAGGATTGTTTGATAGGACAATTATTCGATCTTGATTTACAATTTCTGGAAAAATTCCTGTGTTCATATAATCTTCAATTATTGGATCCAAATATTCTGTTTTATCCACTATCTGATCAAATGGTGAATCAATAATTTCATTGTTATTTGATTGATTTATTATTTCAGAAATTTTTATTGAACCAAACAATAATGAACTACTCATTAGTATGAGTATGGTTAACCATTGAATGGTTGTGAATTTCACATTTTGGACTCGTTTTAGTGATTATTTAAAATTGGGATGGTGCGAATGGTCTTTTTCAAAATAAACCTTCAAAACAAGCTAATGACTAAAGGTGAGTAAGCATTATAGTATTTATCCTAGTATCGATTTGTTTAATAATAGCTATATGTTTCCAAAGATATCAGATAGCATTGTGAGTGCTTTGTGAAAAGTCGATGGAAGACGAGGTGATTTTCATTTCCGAAAAATCTCAAGTAAAATTTATTACATCAGTTCAGGAGTTGACAGATAATATATCACGAATGCTTGAGAATGGAATCACAGAAATTGGAATAGATTTAGAATCCAACTCATTATACAGATATAAACATGAAATTTGTTTGTTACAAATATCGATTGGTAATGAAATATGGTTAATTGATACTTTAATAACAAAATGTCCTCCTGCAATAAAAAAATTGCTTGAAGATCCGTCCATCACCAAAATTTTTCAGGATATGCAATATGATTTAGCTTTGTTACATTATAATCACGGATGTTATCCAAAAAATGTCTTTGACATTTCATTAGGTGATAGACTTGTTAGAAAAAGCAACAATAATAGAAAATTAGCTAAGATAGCGAATGATTATTTACACTTTGAAATTGATGCAAGTACTAAATCACAAAAAAGTAATTGGGGTAATCGTCCATTATCTGAAGAACAAATACAATATGCAAGTGATGATGTAAGGTACTTAATTGATATTTATAAGGCGATTTCACCGGAACTTGAAAACGATTATCGTTATGATTGCATGATTGAATATATGAAAAATTATAATGTGAAAGATTACCGACGCAAATATAACATCAATTCAATGTGGAAAATCAAATATATTGAAGAATTAAATCAAGATCAATTGTTCAGATTACAAAATTTATTGATTACTAGGAATAATTTAGCAAAAAGATCTAATCGACCAATATTTTGGTTCTGTAATGATCGTGTATTAAGAGATTTAGCTAAATCAGATTTAGATAGTGAAGATCAAATAAGGAAATTTTTTGTAAAGGAAAAATCCCTTAATAGATTTGTTCAGAGAGGCATTAAAGATATAGTGAAAGCATATCTCAATAAAAGACCTGTAGACGTTCATTTAGATGAACCAGAATTTGGTGTTAGTCTACGAACATGGGTCCCAATTGAAGATAATCATAATATCAATTATCACCCTAATCCGACTATTATTCTCGTAATCAAAGAATGGCAAAATCAAATTATTAACATCTTAGGAATACTGCCCGAATTTCTACGTGAGAGAGGTGAAATTGCATATTATGCATCGATTCCTATTGATGAATGGAAGCAAAATATCAAATTCCCCGGTATCCCCAAATACATGCATTTAATGCTGATTGAAGATTTAATTCAATTCCTTGAGACTCAGCAATCTAAAATTACGCTTGAAGTCTTCTTCAATACCTACAAACAAAGTAATTCAAATTCAACTTTGTAAATCGAGATAAATATAGCCCATCAAAAATAAGATAGATTGAAACAAATTAAACTGACGAAATCTTGTACTAGCCTTTTTTTATTCGAGTATATTTCTTGAAATAAGGTATCAAAATCGATGACTGATAGACATTTTTTCAAAATCGCAATATTAACACATGATGAATCATTATATGAAAATCTCAAAGATGGAATTTTTGGTATTGATTTTGAAAAAAGTTACACTCAAACAAGAGGTGCAGCATTTGCATTTTCACACTTTACTTTGGGGGATCAAAGAGTAACTGCTCAGTTTTGGTGTCTAGACGCAACTCCTCAATTTACCATGGTAAGACACCTGTACCTCAAAGGATCTTCAGGAATAATAATATTGATTAATCCACGTAAGAAAAGAGCAACCGAATTAACTGATCGTTTGCTCCGAGAATTCATATCAGTAAATCGGTATCCAGCACCTATTATTGTTTTATCTATGAAAGATGGGAAAGCCATTTCAAAAAAATCCCTTGCATATGCTACCGAACTTGAAAGATGGTCAGGTTTTGAGGTTCCTCATTTAGACATGGATGAGAAATCTGAATCCGCTGAATTTGAACTAGGTAAATTTATGGAAAAAGTTAAGAATTGGAGAGCAAAAAATGTTGTATTTCAAACCTTAAAACTATATTTTGATATAGATTCTATAAGTAATCAAACTAGATCTGTTGAAAGAATTACTTCACAACTTAGAAAGATTTACACAAATACCTATTACCAATTAATAGATGATTCTCAATTAATGGCCTTAGTAAAACAATCAGCTGAAGAAGAGGGATTTACTGTAATAGAAAATTCAAATGAAATTAATTATTCAAGAAACTTGAAAAGTGATCCATTTAGTTAAAATAAGATTCTGTTATCTCAAAACACTATTTATTGTCTCAGATAATTCATTTATAGAATAAGGCTTTTCTAATATTGCACTAATACCTAGATCTAATATTTCTGAAAATTTTTCTCTTGTATATCCTGAAGAGATGATAACCTTTACATCAGAATCAATTAATTTCATTTGAAGAAAAGTGTCTTTACCATCCATTTCTGGCATGACCATATCTAAGAAAACTAAATCGATTTCATTATGCCTTTCTTCAAAAATCGCTACACCTTCTAAGCCATTTGTAGCAGAAATTGATGTGTATCCTAGAATTGTTAACATTCGACCTAATAGTATTCGAACATCTTCTTCATCTTCAACAATTAATACTAAGCCTAAATTCAATTTTTCTTGAGCTTTCATGGTCAATATTTTTTCATCGGTAACCAAATTCCCAATAGGAAAATAAACATCAAATGTAGTTCCTTCGTTAATCTCTGATTTTACATCTATGACACCGCCGTGATTTGTCACAACATTATAGACAATAGTCAAACCTAAGCCGTTACCTTTGACGGTCCCATCAATCTTTGTTGTAAAAAACGGCTCGAAAATTTTGTCCATTAACTCCTCTGGAATTCCCTTACCTGTATCATTTATGGTTAATTTTACAAATTCCCCCGGTTTTATATTTGGCGATTTCATAATATAACTATCTAAATCAGCTAAACTCGCCATTGTAGTTGATATACTTATTTTTCCTTGGCCCTCAATTGAATCTATTGCATTAAATAGCAAATTCATTACTACCTGACTTATTTGAGTAGGATCACCATCTAATTCCATTAGATCAGAGTCCAAGTCTAAATTGATTTTTAATTTTGCTTGAATTGATGGATTTATTAGTGCATAGGTATCTGAAATAATAGAATTTAGATCAACACTAATAAGCTGGTCTACATGCTTTTTAGTGAATGTTTGTAAACGATCTATTAGTTTAGCAGCTCTTTTCGAGGCATTAATTATTTTCTCTAAGTAAACCTTGTTTTCATCCAATGACTCTTGAGTTAAGATAAGACTTGCATAACCCATAACCCCAGAAAGTGTATTATTAAGATCGTGGGCGATTCCTCCTGCAAGATTGCCTATGGAATCCATTTTTTGAGATTCAATTAATTTAGCTGCGACCTGCTTATTGTAAGTAATATCATGAACTATACCCATGATCCCCATGGGTTTGTAATTTTTACTAAAAATGGGTCCCTTTGTCACGCTAGTTGTTCTCAACTTTTTATCAACAAATAAGGTTACTTCAGAAACCTCCACTCTTCCTGTATCAATAATACGTTTATCTTCGATTAGAAATTTTTCAGCAATCTCAGAATCAAACAAATCATTATCTGTTTTTCCTTGAGCACTTCGTACTGTCAGACCATGAAAATCAGCAAAAGCACGATTAACATTGGTATAAATCCCATTTAAATCCTTTACAAATATGGGATCTGGAGCATGTTCAAATATCATGTTAAGAATCGCATTCGATTCTTCAAGTTCTTTATTCAACTTTTCACTTTGTGTTACATCTCTTGAATTACCAAGTATTCCGATTATTTTACCCTCAGCTCCGAATAATGGGCTTTTAATGGTCATAATATTTTTAGTTTCATTAAGATGTTCTGTATTAAAATATAAAACAGTCGTTTCTTGTCTCTGAAGTACTTCTTTATCACTTTTTAGAAATAATTCACTTAATTCTTTTGAAAATATATCTGAATCTACCTTTCCGATAATTTCATCTTCAGATTTATTGTAAAATTTTAAGTAACTTGTGTTTACCATTAAATATTTAGAATTAAGATCTTTAACCCATATTACATCTGGTGAATTATGAATAGCTAATATGAAAAGCTCATTTTTATCGCCTAAATTTATTGACGATTCTTTTGATGAAGGAGACATCTCTCAATTAATAATTAAAATTAAATATACTAATATGAATCGATCTATTGTTAAATTAATGTGGGATTAAAAATTAATTCAAAATTACACATTTGAAAATTTGTTTTCTTAAGACTAAATACTTTTTGAAATTAATTTTATTTGGGTTTCCCTCTCGAGGGCTGATGATTCCTTTCGGTTGATAGGATGAATTTTATCAATCAGAGATTTCGCTTCAATTACTGCACTAAAGTGATTTTTCTTAATTTGATCAACTATTCCCTCAATGAATTTTTCGATGTCATTTAATGGTGTGATCCAATTAATCAATCCCATTCTGTATGCCTCGTGTGAATCAAACGTATCAGCTAACATAATAATTTGTTTGGCAAATTGATACCCGACCCTTCTAATTAATCTATAAGTTCCCCCAAGATCAGGTATTATTCCAAATTTAGTCTCTATTAATGCGAATTTCGTTTCTGGAGATGCAACAATAAAATCACAAGCTAATGCAACTTCTAAACCCGAACCAAAACAATATCCAGTAATTTGGGCAATCACAACCTTACCAACATCCTCTATTGCATCCAATGTACTCTGGAGATTTTGTATCGATTTACTCAATTCTTTTTCATCTTTGGATTCTGAATTTATGTTTTTGATTAAATTTAAATCAATTCCTGAGGAAAAATAAGATGTACTTTCGTCTTTGAAACCAGTTAAGATTATTATCTCCAAATCTTGTTTTTCTTTAAGATATTTAAACATTTTACGGATTTCTTCTAGTAAATCTAGGTTAAGTGCATTTCTCTTTTCTGGGCGGTTGATCCTAACAATTCCATAATTTGCCTTTTGCTCAAAAATTAAATATTCTAATTCCATAACCATCAATTTTGTAAATGTTGGTAAATCTTTTTGATGAGAAATCAGTAAATTACATAATTTAATAGGTCGATTTACAATGTCTAAGCTTGTCTGATTGTCGTAATTTAGATGAATTTATAATAGCGTATTTGCTTATTGAGAGGTGAATTTCTTTCTTAGGATTGGAATTGTTAAAATTCCAATGATAAACCAAAGACTGACTGGTAATTCTCCCAGGAGATCCTCATCATTATCATCGTCAGATTCAACATCTTCTGGTATTATTTCCATTCGATCCATATATACAGGTCCATAAGCTCCAGCTCCTTCAACATAAAATTGAGTGTCTATAACAATATCATGATAGGTTGTACTTTCATCAAACAATTCAGTCATAGGGAAGTTTGAAGCTAAAGGAAAATCATAGATTAAGCTATTTCCTTGAATTTCAACGACATTGGGGATATAACTAGAATTTTCTGTAGTAACTGTTCTAAAGTTAGTTGATGCAAATGACATGTTCCCCTGTCTATTCCAACCTACACCAACGCCAACCATCTCAATTGGTGAATAAAGATCTTCGCCCGGAAGCGGGAAGTAATTCAAATCAACAATATATGAATGATCTGCGTCTAATATTGGTGTGGCAAAGAATTCAACAACAACATGAAGTGAATTATTTGAACGATCAAAATTATAATTCACACCGATAATGTCTACCTCAGGATGCTCGTTTACTGACGTCTGTGATTTCAAGTCAATTGGGTCTTGTAAGTCTTCAAAATAAAAGACATCACCTTGAGCATCAGTATAAGTAAGTGAGGTATCCTCAGCAAAAATTGGAATTATGAATAGAAGGGTTAGAAACGAGGCTAACAAAATTTTCCTCATATAAATTGGAGTTTTTAATGATGTTTTTAGCTTTACGGTAACTCTTGGCCTATTTGTAGTGTAAAAAATATTGTAAATGATTGTAATAACTCAATATTTCTTTTTTGCAGTAGAATGATTAATGACACATCAAACCCTTGATCTCTTTCAAAATAACAAATTCATATGGGGGTACTTAATATCAGCTTACCAATTTTATTTTATGGCTGATTTCAGCATCCCAATATTTGACTTCTCAGGTCATCTAGGTAAAATAAACGCTATCTGCCTTGCTGATAATGGTAATGTAATCTACTCCGTAGAAGACCAGAGTATTCGGATCTGGAATATAATAAAAAAGAAAATGATTCATGTATTATTATCAATAAATATGAAAACTGATTTTCTTGAAATTTCAAATGATAATTTACTTCTTGCAGCAGGCGATAAAGATGGTTCCATTGAATTTTGGGATTTGAATACATTTCATAGAATTAGTCATATTCAAGCATTTTCTGTATCTTTGATCGAAATGTCATTTGCGGAAAACGAAAATACTTTGATTACAATTGGTGAATCTGAAACCTATTTATTGAAAAAATTTAAACTTGATAAACATTTAAATTTAAAATTAGCAGATGAGTTTGATCTTGAGGAGGAAGTTCGTCATACAATAATTACTGAAAAAGACAAATCTATTATTTCATTGACAGCAAAGGAGCTCCTATTTTTCAAATTTAAGAACTTAAAAATTACGCAAGAGTTTGATCACGAAGGTCTTTATATAATCAATTCATCACTCAATAGGGATTCAATATTAGGTATAGAAAAAAATGGAAATTTAAAAATTTGGGAGATTAAGAAACTCAAACTTAACTATGAGCTTGATATTCCGATGAAAGAATTTCAAAATGAAATAACCCATACCGTCTTAGATTCAGTTAATGGAAGGTTATTTTACGGGAATCAAAACAAATTATGGATTTGGGATATTGAAAAAAATACAATAATAAAAGAGCTGAAAGCACCCAAAAGCAAAGGAAAAGTGGATTTAATCAACTGTATTATTGTAGATCCAAAGGAGGATAAATTAATTATTGGTGGGAGTGAAAAGCTAAGGATTATCGATGTTAACACTGGGAAAAATGTTCAAACAACTAGGAGAAAGCCCGTTTCTCCACCATATTATGATAATTTTACCCATTGCCACTTATCAGACGACCAAAAATCAATGGTATCAGTCCGAAAACTCGTTGATAAGTCCCGGACAAAAGAGGGAGTAGAAGTCTGGGATATGAAAACAAGAAAAAGAACTCACGAATTATTCCCAGAAATGGACGAAGATGCAAATATATCTGCATTAACAATATCTCCAGATGGACGATTTTTTGTCACTGGTGATGATTCTAAGGTTTCAAATGGTTTAATTTGGAATCTAAAAACTGGAAAGATTCGTAAAAGATTGAAAGAACTGGATTATGGAGTGAATTCAATAGTTGTATCTTATGATAATTCAATAATTATCACTTCAGACAATATGTTTGATATCGAGATGTACGATTCAAAAACTGGAAAGTATCTCAAAAAAATATCTTCTTCAACAAAAAATGTATCGTCTTTAACCCTCACGAAAGATAATCGCACTTTGGTCTGCGCTTATCGTGATGTTTTGGATAGAGATTTTGATATCATCATATTGGATGTTGAAACAGGTGAAGAAATTAAGCTTCTTTCTGCTGATATTGAGTGGGAAGAAAAAATTATCCATGTTGAATTTTCTTCAGATGATAAGGAATTAAATGCTAGATCCAGTTCTGGTGAATGGATCAAATGGGAGACAAAGTCATGGAAGATAACTAACAGGATAGATGGTTCTACTCAAAGATTAAGTGAGCGATTGAATAAAAGAATATACGTATATCCATTTGCTGAAAATTTAATATTAAATATTTCTGATGAAGCAGAATTAACTCCGGCAATAAGAGATTTCTTAAAATCATGGTTGGATAAGCCAAAATGGATATCTGAATCAAAAGATGTTTTTTCTTTAATATCCGAAATTTCAAATGAAAAGATAATTGAATTAAAAGGGGAAATTGAAAATTTATTAGTTGCTAAGGAATGATGCCGCGTTTTAAGCCAAAAAACTATTACTCCACTTGTACGTTTTCATGTTTTTTATGGACTATATGGTGTAAATGATGAGAACCAAGAAATGTATGATTTGCTTGATGGTGGATTCGATATTCACTGTGGCCCTCTTCCATTATAGCAAATTTTATTGATAAAAGAGTCACGAGTAGCATTATTATAGCAGAAATGAAAAATATATTTTTGCCAATGCTTTCGAAAAGAAGACCCCCTGAAATCAGCCCTAAAATGCTTGCAACACTACCAAAACTAGATGCTACACCTTGGATTCGCCCTTGATCATTTCCTTTTCCATGTGACGCAATTAAGGCCAATAACGACGGATAGCTTATACCATTACCTACTGAGACTAATAAGACACAGGCAACGATTGCAATATTATTCCCAATAGCCGCCGCAGCAAAGCCAGCACCCAAAATTATTGAACCTAATATTATCAAAAATCCTTCAGAATACCTTTTACTGGCATAACTTAAGATAGGACCTTGTGTAATCGCCATAGTAAGACCAAAACCCGAATAGAAAAGCCCGAGTTGAGTTAAAGACCATCCTAAATCCGGCCCCAGTGCATAGACAGGAAAGCTCACATAAAAGAAATTAAATGCAAGAAAAATCAGAAAATTCAAGAGTAACAAGATTGAGACATGCGGAATTTTTAGTACATCTCGGAAACTTTTAGATTTAGGTTTTGATTCTTCACTATTGACTTTGGATGGTGTTGATATATCTTCATCGAGGAAGAAAAATATCATAAAGAAGCCAATTAATCCAATACCTAAAGCAATAATAATTGGGAGTTTTAAACCGAACGAAGTATTGCTCAAGAGACCGGACATGGTCGGACCGACAACAAATCCTAAATTTGCGGCAACAGCCATATAACCATAATTTTTTGCAAGATCCTCTTCTGAAGAAATATCTGCCAAATACGCATTGGCCACGGATACTGCACCTCCTGTCATTCCATCGAAAATTCGTGATAAAAATAAGATGACCAAGGGAACTGTAATCATAACAGCTCCAATTATATTATTATTTATTGAAGTCAATTCTGTTACCGAAATGGAAACTGCAATAAGTAGTCCCACCCATGAAATCATTGTTCCAACATGGCTCAATAACAAAATGGGTCTTCTGCCTTTTTTGTCAGACCAGCTCCCTAAAATTGGACTAGCAATTAATTGAAATAATGAGAAACTTGCTCCTAATAAACCATAAATTAGAGCATTACCTCCAAAATCCAGTACTAAAACTATCAGAAATGGAAGTACAAGGGAAAAACTAAGAGTTGTGATGAAATTGATTACCAATATTGGTGAAAGTTGACGCCATTTGGTCACACTCGAGGGATTTAACAAGGTGTAATAAAAGTGCTTATTAAGGAAAAACAATGAGATCGATCATTTATTTGATGCGAGCTTGATTACATATTCTGTTTATACAAAATTATCTATTAGAACTGGAAATTAAATAATTGAAGGCCTTAGCTTGCTTCCATTGATTGAGCAATGTCTCTTGCTTTCATCAAATATGATCTCAACTCAGTTTGTTTTTTCTCTTCTGCAGCTGTAATTTCTCTACTGACTTCAAAATTATTAATCCAATGAGTAATCTGTTCTTGAATTCCCATAATTGAAGGTAATGATTGCCCCTCTTCTACCCCAGATTGCGGTGCAGAACCATGCGATTGTCTAACATACCATTTATTATCTACTTTTTCCAATATCAATGTAACTCTGAATCTAAAGCTAAATCCATCGCCATTAACATTAATTGTTGTGTATAAATAATAACAACACCAGGCGAGCTTATTTCGAACTTCCAAATTAATGAATTCAGGATAAAGTTCTTTATAAGTTACTCCTAAAGATATTTGTGTCTGGATATTTTCTTTGACATCCTCAAATGATCTGAAAATCTCGTTTTCGGCAGTTCCAATTAAGAAACATTGAATATCTTTTGAAAAATGAGACCTCATGTTTTCAATGTCCAATGTAGAAAGATCATTTAGATATGATGTTACATAAGATTTAATTTCTTCTTCGTCGCCCATCAATACTCCTTTTTATTTTGTATTTTTAAATATACAAGACATTTACTCGAATTTAAGTTATTATTGTTAAAGCTAACAGACGCAACAAAAATTACTACTAAATACATGTTATCAAAGGATTGAATCAATCATTGGCCAATGTTTCGAAGGAAATAAAAGATATTATTCGAACACAAACAGTTAATTTTTATGTATATTTCTACTACAGAAATTAGGTTGTATATTACAGCCATATTCGGGTTTTAGCTCAGATCGGTAGAGCACTCGGCTGTAGATAAATTCACGGACTGAGGAAACTATGATGTTCCGTTAGCATAAACCGAGATGTCCGGGGTTCAAATCCCCGAAACCCGATTTTTTTTTCTAATTTTTTCCTATTTACAAAATTTAATTTGAATCAATCGAACACTCATATTCAATTTTCCCGAAATGAAATACACTGTAACTAATCAATATGGTGAAGTTTTTGGAGTGCAGAGTGGTTAAAATTATTTAAGGAAAATTAAATGGAATTATATGATATTTTTCAAATAATGAAGTATTGTGAAGTATTACTAATTAATATCAGAAAATTAGGTCTGATATATGACCTATAAAGAAGACCCAAGCTTTGGAGAACTAGATATTAGAACAAGAAAAGGTGAGATTTTTATTAAAGAAGAAATTGAAAATGATGTTTTTACCTTTCATCTTAAGCTGGATAATAAAATGAAATATTACCCGGGCCAATATATTCTTGTTGAATTTAATATTGAAAACATAGGACAAGTTCGGGCATATACAATGGTTTGCTCATCATTAAATCAAGAAATTATCGAATTGAATATTCAAAAAACGGAAGATCCAGTGACAAGTCACATAATAACTTCATACAAAGTGGGTGATTTTATTGAATTCAGAGGTCCGTTTGGCAAATTTGCACTCATTGACACAAAGAATATTGATACGCTAGTTTTTATTGCAGTAAATATCGGTATAAATCCATTTATTAGTATGTTGAGATACATAGAAGCTGCTGGACTAGATTTAAGTGTTAAAATGATTTATATGTGGAGATATGGGGATATATTATTTGAGAAGGAATTGAAGAGACTTGGTAATTCTATAAGATTCAACTTCGAGATGGTTGAAGACATAAATAAAATGGAAAATTTTGATGTATTGAGGAATGCCGATAGAATTTATATATGTGGTGAGAAAGCTGTGACCAATCCATTTATAGAAATACTTGAAAAAAATGACATCAATAAAAATAAAATCAAATTGGAACAATGGTTCTGATCAATTTGTAGAAAGATAAAATCTCATTAGGAAGTCAAGGTCCCGTGACCCAATTTTGTTCTTTTATCTTAGCACTTTACTTTTATGATGAACAAAATGTTTTGCAAACCATTAAAAAGGTAAAGTTCCTAGATAATGGTTATGCGATTGGATGAACCGGACTGGGGTATAGAAGGCTTGGAACATATTCCATCCACAAGAAGGTCAAGATTTTAGGCACACTTTGAAAAAATTCAATACATTTACTGCAATGCTTGTGGAATTGATATCGAGATGCAAGGAAAATACTGTATTCTTTGTACTGGGTCAACATATGGTAACAAAGTCCGAACCATTTATGTTGAAAAACGTACCTACCAGAAATAATTATTAATAATTTGAAATTTAAAATTAATTTTTGCTAAAACAAGTAATTTTGCAACCCATAAAATAGTTTAGCGATAAAAACCATAGCAATAGAATTAACAAAAAATCTCACAAAAACTAAGAAAGCAATCTGACAATATAGAAAAATCCAACAAAAATTACACATCCAATCATGATTAATCCAATAAAATTTCCAACAAATCCGACAGTGGCAAGTGCTGCAATCGTGAGAATAATTGTCAAAGGGAAGACTACGATACCTACTTTTTCAATGGATAATCAATTGTTTTCTCATATCGATTTCTTCGATATGCCATGTTTATCATAACAATCTGCTTTGTAATAAATACTTGCTAATATTTTTATATATCTTGAGAGTTCAACAGGATTGATCTAAGACCTGTTAAGCAAATCAATAAATCGAAATTTTAAACTGATTGTCTGACAGAATATTTTCGATTAATAGAGATAAGGAAGAATAATATAATTAACAATAGGGTAATAAACACATATGGAAAGGATTCGAAATCATTTGATTGAACAACATCATCATATTCAGAATTTATTATTTCATATTGAATGATGGAAACATCTCCTTGGTCAACGGAGGTGGATTTTTTGTAGGACTTATAATAATTTAGTACACCAGTATCTTTGTCATAAATCACTATTTTTTCTACAATAACATCTACTGTTCTTGTTATAGTTCCGTCGTCATTTGCGATACCATTTTCAGAATTTTGTCTCCAATGTACTTTAAAATCTTTTGAATTATCATCATTCTCAATATTGCTGAATTCGCCTTGGCCAGTACCGTATTCAGCGAGGGAATCAGAAAATATTTGATGTTCCTGTTCCCATTTATCCCAGTTTGTATGATGCAAAAAGATATCTAACTGGGAGTCAAGGCAATAATTCATAGTGTTTGTGTTAATTTCTACTGGAATCGCCTTACAAATTGTATCTGGTGGTCCATCATTCTGGGTTGTATCTAATATTTTAATGGAAATTTCATCTCCATTTTGTATTGAGATATATCCAAGACTCTCAGTATAATGATTAAACCAATAAACAAATTGATCTTCCCCCTCTGTAGATTCAATTACATTCAATTTAAAACGGAATTCATCACCAGTGTTAACTCCAACATCCAAATTTGCTATGACTGAATTGGGGTTATTTATTAATAAAAATATTATGAATAAAAGAAATTGTCTATTTAGGTTAAATCGACTAATGGGATGCATTTGATTTCTCATAACTAAATTAAGCATCTCTAATAACAACTAACAGCATGAAATTATTTAAATCGATTGATCAATTTTCAAATCAAAGTTATTGATACAAACACTATAGTTAGGTACATTTTCAGAATCACCTACGGCGGACTTTTTAATTAAAGTTCATTTTCCAAGAATCTGTAAAAGAGAGCATCTTTAATGACTGAAACATATTTACGAAGACCTTTGTTACTGAAAACGAAAGTAAGCTCAATCAAATTTGTCTTAGTTACAGTAATACCATTTAATTTACTCCTTTTATTTTCACTTTATCATTTTGAAAGGCCAAATGACCTTATCCTTATGATATCAGGAGCTGCAATGTTACTAGGAGTAATTCAAATATTAGTGGCATTATTTTTCAAATATATTATTAGGGGAATAAATAATATAGTAGGGATTAATTTTGTTGAGGGAAAATTGGAAAAAGTTGAAGATTTTGATATAAGAAATATCTGGATAGTTGATGAATCATTTGAGAAATTTAGATGGAATATGGTAAAAATTCTCACCCGTAGGAATTTGGATATTTTTGCGATTTTCCTCTCAATAGTAATTGGGCTCACAGTTTCCATAGTAGGAATTATTCCAGGTGAAGTAGTTACTTGGGGTAATGATCCATATTGGGTGAAGCCTTTTGATCCATATGCAATACCAGTTATTCTTGCAACTTTTTTAATTACGACTTGGTTCTTGATAGGATGGATTTCTGGAACATTTGTCTTAATTCTGTTTGCAATCCGACTTTCTCGAATTGGTAAAGGAAAAAATCTTACAATATTAGAAGAAAATGAAACTGGATCTGATGAAATAATCACTTCTTCAATGAATGAAGGAAGAATATTGGCCAAGTCTTTGCATTATTTTAAAATATATGTAAAACCAATAATTGATTTCACAACACCAATTTCTGTATTAGGACTAATTATAATTGCAATTTTAGGAGTTATCGTACTTACCATCTTCTATATATTTTTCGATGGGATTGTTCTATTATTATTTGAAGTCCTAATCATTGGGGGAATGATAATATTGAGTCTAATAACCATTGGACTATATTTTATCTATCCTCAATTGAGTTTTTATCGCGTATTAACTAGGCAGAAGAAGGGAAAGCTTCAAAACTTAACTTTTTCTATCGAAAAAAAATCGGTTCTATGGCAGGAGATGGATAAAGTACCCAATTTGAGTAATCAGGAGGTTAAAAATCAACTAAATTCAGATTTACAATTACTCTTTCTCCTTTCTGATGAAATCAAAAGCACTTCCCCTTGGATTGCTAACTATTCTCAATTAGTTAGTATCATTGGAACTGGGAGCATTACATTACTTATATCACTTTTCAGAATATTCATTTTTCCTTTATTAATATAGTACAATAATAAGAAATTGCTTAGTATAATAAATAACTTAATGGCTATAAATTATTTAGACTTTCCTCACAATTGTAAGTTCATCATATCCCTTTTCAAGAAATTTTCCATCTGATGTGACACAACTATCGATTACTTCATCAATTTTTAATTTTGTTTCAACATCTAATTTTTCATATTCCTCCAACCCAACATATTGATCTATTGCACCCTCTCTACCATTCAAATACCAATTAATTGGATATATTTCTTCCCCTATAAATTTGAATTTCTTCTCAATCAAAGTTGCATATTTCATTGCAGCATAGGATCGTTCAGCCCCGATATACGTTGTTAAATGAATGTCTTCACCAGTCAATATGTAGGATATCATTGAATCAGGATTGGTGAAATGAAATCTCGTGTTAAATAATAGATTGATTAAAATTCCCCCAGGTTTTAGGATTTTCCAAACGTCGTGAAGTAATTCTAATTTATCAGTTAAAGCATTCTCAGTATTTCTGATACAACATAATGAGAGAGAAAACAAGACCACATCAAAAGTATCCTCATGAAAATTCATTTCATCTAAGGTACCCACTTTGAATTTGATATTGGAAATATTTCGGGATTCCATATCATCTCTAGCAAAATTAATCTCTTCAATTTCTGGATCAATAGCAATAATGGATTCAGCATATCGAGCAACTTGAAAACTTATCCTCCCATCTCCGCATCCAATATCGAGAACATATTTACCTTCGAAATCTACATATTTTCGCATATTTTGAATGGCCAAATTACCCTCATCAACTTTGATGTAATTCTTCATAATTTAAACTCAATAACTGGAAATTTAAGATTCTCGATTGCTCTAATCTTTTGACTTTCTTAGATTAAAATTATCTAACAGACTATCAAAATTATTTCTCGTTTACATTTTTGTTTTTTCCAAAATAAAATAATCGTATAAACCAATGAAAACAACAATCATTGCAATTACTTGATATAATGCAACTTATTCATAAAGAATTCATTTGTTGTATAGACATATCCTGTTATTATCATGATTATCTTGTCGGAGTGTTGAGGGCCTCATCAACGAGTTCTTGAGCGATCAAAGCTGCTGATGTGAAAGCTTTTATACAAACTGGTAATCGGACTGGATCGTCAGGATATGGTTTATCCCCTTCCAAATAAGGGCTAAGAAGTTCATGACGATAAACTGATTGGTTACTTAATCCTTCTTCCTAATAATTGGCATAAATTAAACTAATTTAACAATTTCAGCAAGTATCATTGATTTTAATTTTATTAATGTCTCATCAGTAAAAAATTCAGCATCTACAACCTGAGATTTTATTATATCTACTAGATAGGACATTTTATCTGCATGTGGTAATAAAGAAATGAATGATTTTTGTACAAACAAACATAATTGGAAAAATCCAAGTCTTAATCGTACATCAAATGCATTTTTATCAGGAATACGAAATGATAGTAACATGATCTCAAAGAATTTGGATGCCCCAGCGGGAAGGATGAAAGCACCTTCGTAATACTCCATATCGTCACCTAAGAGCATTGAGAAAGAAATTCCTAAGTTCATTATATATTCTTCAGTAGATCTTTCTAAGTATTCAGGAAAAACATCAAAATCTTGGTATACTGGCTCAACACCCATTTCTGAAATTTTAAAGAGTACCATTGGGTAGTTTTCAATTGCAAATATACTTTTTTTGAGCTGATTATTCTTCGTTCGCAGTTCAATATGTTTCAATGCAGATTTTAAAGTAACCATTAAGTCTGAACTGAAAGTTTCACCCTTGCAAACATATGATGTTGCACCATAGTCTAAACATGCCAAGGCCGTTCTAATTTCCGTTTGGGAAGAACTCACAATTATAATTAAATCCTCATTTAACTCCCTAATTCTTGGAATTAATTCTAAAGAACTTCCATCTGGTAAATTTAAATCCAATATTAATAAATCACAAGAAAGTCTGTTTTTCTCAACCTCCGCCTTAAAATCAGTCAAATTTTCAAATACCGTGATCTCACTTTCCTCGCTCTGAGTTTCGATAATATTAATGATATTTACAACTGTAAATGGAGAATCCTCAACAATAAAGTATTTTTGCTTAGAATTAGACAAGATACATTTGAGAAATTGTAATAGGCTTGATAATAGTTTTTTTTCAACTTTGAATAATTGACAAAAATTATGGTGTCCTAATAATGGAAAGATAATTTTAGTGGTATTTTGTAGTTATTTATTTCCAAGGCTAATTATTGGGGAAATAGCCTAGATGTTTTTGAAAATCGAATTCTTTGTGGTTCAACAACTCAAAAATCATTCTGTTTCGAATTTATTATTTATTTATTATCGGGTCGTCCAATCTTAAGAAAATTTATGTCCAACAAAATAAAAATTACTTAATTGTTTCTAATTATTCTCCTTCATTAAACTTCAAAGAACCACTATTTAGACAATATCTTAGTCCAGTTTTATCTTGTGGACCATCATCAAATAAATGCCCCAAATGACCTCCACATTTATTACACATTATCTCTGTTCGAATCATCCCTTGAGATTTATCTGTTTCAGTTAATATATTTTTATCCGATATGGGTTGAAAAAAACTGGGCCAACCACTACCAGAATTGTACTTACTTTCAGAATCAAAAAGAGGAGTTCCACATCCTGCACAATAATAAATTCCTTCTTTTTTGTTAGAGTTGTATTTACCTGTAAATGCTCGTTCTGTCTCTTTCAACCTAAGAAGGCGATATTCTTCTGGACTCAATTTTTTTTCCCAATCTTCTTCAGTCATATTTCCTACATCATTATCCATAAAATGTGTTTCTTCAAAATCAATTAAAAACTAATTGTTCGAAGAATTTAACAGGTTATTCTTGTAGTTTTAATCACTATTAATCAATATAATTTTGATATTATTTTTCATGATTCCCAAGTCAGTAAATTTAAATCTCAAATTTTTACAATTCTAATTACTATGCAAATAAAATCCAAACCGATTATGATATTAACATTGATAGCATTTACTCTAATGTTTAATGCTATTTCAAACACTTCAGCCCACACTGCTCCTCCTTGTAACGATACTAATGATGATGGATCATCTAGTGGTCACGAATATGCAAAACATCACATTTCTGCTTTAGCTAAGTCAGGGGGATTGGGAAATGATGGTCATAAACCAGGGGCCCATAATGGCTTTTCTGTGTGTAATCCATCAGATAAATAAGGGTGTCATACACCATTACTTGATATTTAACGGCATAACAGAAAATAAAATTAATAAGTTGTAGTTAGAATTAAACTTCTCATAAGAGCTTCAGCAGTATTATTTATTGCCAAAGTAATGGATTGTCCGATCTCATCACTTGAAACTAGATTTCGAATTTCATGTAAATAAGTTTCCAACTCCTCCTCCATAAAAACCTCATTCTCACAATTAGTTGCATACATTAAACTGAGAATTGCTAAAACGCGATGGTCTGATTCTTCATTGTTAATAACAATTCTTTGAATATTATTAATGATCAAATCTTTCACATTTGGATTAGTTAAGAAAAATCGATCACTCTTAAACATTCCAAAGGTTTTTTGAATTTCTTTTCTGAGAATACCATTTGTTACTAGATTCTCTAAGATCATTTCTTTGATATTACGAAATTCTAATCTCAATATCCTTAACCATGAGTATATGGACAAGCTTTCAGATTCAATGCGTACTCTTTGAAAAATAGTGTCTAGGAGATTATCACTAGTAAGCGTTTCATCAATAATAATTAATTTATCTTTATAAATTGTTAATCTTCCTTGTAAAACAAGGTCCAGAATAAGCCCACCAATAAGACCGTGAGATAATAGATTATTCCGTTTGCTTAACTTACCGGTGTTAGGATTTAATACCATGAGAATTAATTCTTCAGATAGATTTCCAAAATACAAAGAAAACAACCTCCATCTATGAGTAGTGCTAATTTACTAATACACTTTGGTAAATATATTTGTTTTGCTCAACGGTAAATTTACTTGCTTTCCTTAATGAAAGGAATTTACTTTCCCAACTTCTAGAATTTCAACTCTGTAATTTTATTCAAGAGATTAATAGGAATTCTCGTATTGCAGTTACATCCTTTCCATTTACTGTCATTCTCCCCAAAAAATCCAAGAAAATTCGAGAGGTATTGAGTATTAATTTGACAACCAATTGGATTATTAACAAAATATATTAAATTCAGATTAGTCGTCAAATCTAATTTCTAGATGTTTACCATTGAAAATAGACTTTGACACAAAAACCCTAGAAAAAATTATAATTGAACTAAGTTTAATACTTAAAAATTAGGAAAATTTCTGGGAAAACGAAATAGTACAAAAATTAACTACTACTTGGTCTCACATCGTTAAGTATTCAATAGATATAGGTAAATGGAAAATAGAACTTCAAAAACGGTCTAAAGAGTTAAAAATTCCAATTTGAATTGGTTTTTGGACCAATTCAGAAGAAAATTACAATTCTCCACAATCTGTAATTACAACTTTTTTGCTTGTAGAACCAGATTGAGAACCGACCTCTTCAATGGTTTTGACTACATCCATCCCTTCAACAACATTTCCGAAGACAACATGTTTACCATCCAACCAAGATGTTTGAATTGTGCATAAGAAAAATTGAGATCCGTTTGTGTTAGGACCTGCATTAGCCATTGATAATACGCCTGGACCCGTATGTTTGAGAGTAAAATTTTCATCTGGGAATTTATTACCATAAATGGATTTACCACCAGTGCCATTATGATTGGTGAAATCACCACCTTGACACATAAATTGAGTAATAACTCTGTGAAAACTACTTCCTTTATATCCGAACCCTTTTTCTCCCGTACAGAGAGCTCGAAAATTCTCAGCAGTTTTTGGAACTACATCTTTTCTGAGTTCCATTACAATTCGACCTGCTGATTCATCACCAATGGTCATATCAAAGAATACTTTGGGGTTTGTCATTTGTAAATTTCCATCAAAATAAGTTAACAAAAACTTTGTTTTCCTAAACTATTAATTGTTAGAATATTATAAACATTATTGATACAAAAGAATTCATTAATTTCACATTGCTACATCAAAAATTCATTCGACGAGTTTTTGGATCTTTTTGAGAATTTTTTTTAATCCATTATCGTCTAATTTTATTTAGATATTTAATTTAGAGATCTAAATCGAATAGTTGCTCTTTCAGATGAGATATTAAGAAGAAAAATCCATAATGCTCAAAAAATTTAGAGCTCTAAAACAAGGATAAGTATCTAGTAATTAGTCTTTAAATATAAGGAATACAATAAAGAGTTAATTAAATTTAGAGATCTAAAATAAACTTTATAGTATCTTTAAATGAGGAATATTTATGTGGTTAAATGCCTTCTCAAAAGACAAAAAAGTTCTTTCACCAATCGAACTTTTAGTGCTTGCAACTGTTCCTAAAGAAAGTTTGTCTCCGAAACAAATTTCTGAAAGGCTGTTAGATTCTACATCAGAATGGCAACCAGCTTCGGGAACAATATACCCAATTTTGCATAGATTAACTGATCGTGGTTTTCTTGATAGATCAAAAGGCAACCGAATAAACTTCAGAAGATCCCAGATGGGTAATACTTTTCTTACATCGATATTGAAACCCCTTAGGGCTCAAATCGAGGAATCAAATCGATTTTATTTAGCCATTTTAACTTCAATCCTCAAAGTGCAACCTACACCAATTGGTTTGCATGAATTTATGGATAAAATTGAGGATACTACTAAGAAATATCTTCAGAATATCCAAGAAATCAAGAGTGAAGCATTAAAAGTATCAGATAATAGTTTTATTGTTCCTATTGATTTCGAATAGTAAAAAACACAAGGAATGAAAAAAATGCGTTTCAGTAGAAAATATAGACAATGGAAAAGAGCACCTGTTATGGGTGGACATTGGCGATTACGTCAATTAAGACAATTTGATTTTGGGTTTCAGCATGAAGAAGATAATAAACTTCGAGTAGTTGTTCCATTACCAGGAATTGATAGAGATACTTTGAAGGTGAAGGCCAAAGAAAATATGGTCTCAATATCAGCAACTGTATCTGAGAATTTCATTAAATATGCTGCCCGACCAGAGGATAGTTGGGATATAATTTTGGATTTTGAAGTACTTCCAGAAACAGCTAAAGCTAAATATTTGGATGGGATACTTACGGTGGATCTGGATTTAAAACACCCAGCAAGGGATGTCGATAAGATTACATACGAATAAATCTAAAATAATTAATTTTTACAAATCAATAGGACAAAAAACATTAGATCTACTTCTAATTTTTGATATTTCAAATCACCATTATCACCCAATGGAGCTTACAGTGGTTTAATGACAATAAGAAACTTTCTTGTTTTAAGAAAATCATTTGAAACTTCAATTTTTTATTTTCGAATTACAAGATGTGTGGAATAATAATCAATATTTTGTATGTTTAAGATCTATAATTTCGAATTTTTTCATAATGGTACTCTTGCTACATTGAGTAGCAGGAACTTTTAGTTTCCCTGAATTGATAACAATAGCAGAAAAATTCCCTGATTCATTTGCAGACTTGTAAATAATTTTCACAATTGTTTGATCCTCTGTTTGCGAAACAATTTCAGACCTTTTTGGAACGTCTAGCCAATCCCACCCTCTAATTTTGAATATTTCTTTATCAAGAATTTGGGAGTATCGATCCAACCCAATTGTTCCTCGATAATTAATCAATATGTTGACGTGATTTTCTCTTTGAAATAAAATATCCTGAATGTTATCTTTATCGACATAGGCCCAAACTCTACCAGAAGGCATATCCATAAATGTAGGCCCAACTCTATGACCACCCATATGACTTGACTCCCAAAATCTAATTGATTGAGGCAAATTTCCTTCCAAATTGAAATCTTTTCTTTTTACTTTTTGAAATATTTTACCTCCAAATGAGCCACAACATTGATCTCTCTCATGATGCGTACAGATGAAAACGTCTCTCTTATTATTTTCCCCGACCTCATATTTCTTTACGAGATCAAAATTACCTTTTATCAAAGCTTCTATACTAGTCAATAAATCAATTTCTGTTACAATTAATTCTTTCTTTGTAAACGTAGTGAATTCCCCTAGCGTTCTTGTAAAGAAGAATACTCGAATGTTTTGGATATTGTTTTTGGATTCTTCACTATTAGGCTTTACACAAAAGTATTTGAATTTTTTTCCCTCATCTTTTATTCGCGTGAGATATTCTTTGAGTCCAGAGGGAAATTGACTTGATAGTTCAATAAATTTGTCCCATTCCCCTCTAAGTTCAAATATCAGATAAAAATCAATATTGTCAGTAAGTTTAATCCATGAAGGATCTAATCCAATTGATTTAGCATCGAGAGAGCAATACATTGGAAGACTAAGTTTAACAGCCACTTATTACTCTAATGATTCTCATCTTAAAAATCTCGAGATACAAGAATTATGAAATTTCATTAATAAAAATTCAAATAACTTAAAATTAATGATGAGTTGGAATTACCCTATTACTATCTTTTAATTATTATTAATAATTTGTGAACATGCGTAAAATGGTTGAATTTAGGAATAATCAAAAGAATTGTAAAGAATTATATGATTTATCCCTTACAATCGAAAAAGGATTACGAGCGACTTTAGAAGGAATATCTCAGAAAAATTTGAATCATTCCTTTGCTGCTCATAAGATGACAATAGGTCAGATAGCGATTCATTGTACTGGATGGGCTCAATATTTCATGGCAGAAGAAGACAATAAACCCTTTGATTTAGTGAAATGGACTGCAAAACCAGTCGAATACCCATTATCAAAGATAACGGTTGAAGATACAATACATGATGGGTTTGCTGCAATGAGAGAGATTTTAACAAATCAAAACGATGATTTGATTGAGATTACATCAGAAGGTAAAAAGGGAAAGGGATACATAATTTATCGATTATTAATTCACTCAATGGTACACTCAAACCAAATGGCATATTTACGACAATTATTAGATCCGAATTGGGAATTTGGAGGTCACTTTGGCGATATGGCAAGTCATCTTATTAGAACGGAATACTCCACTGAGAGAGATTTGAATGTTCCTGGCTTTTGATTGATCATGTTTGGCTGTATATGATTTACTTTTTTATTTATGAATGCTGATATTTCAAATCTTAATTAACTATATTTTTTAAACAATTATTTTATTCAATAAACTAATCAGTTAATATAAATTTGAACGATTGATATTTAACTTACTTCTAAATATCATAAATTGAGAGATTGGCGTCCTAAAATGGAGTGTCATAATTGTAATACAGAATTGCCAGATGATGCAATGTTTTGTTTAAAATGCGGATATAAGCAAAGCAAAATATGTCTTAATTGTAAGAGTGAACTTCCCGCACATGCAGCTTTCTGTTTAAAATGTGGAACAAAAATTGATGAAGCGCCTAAACAAGAAATCTCAAAAAATTCAGCTGAATCAGACACATCATTGGAGCATTATATTCCTAAAGAATTATTAGATAGAATAAAAACTGCCCAGAAAACTGGTAAAACTCAAAATGAAAGAAGAATAGTTACCATGTTATTTTGTGATCTAGAGGGATCCACAGCCGCCGCTGAAGGGTTAGATCCAGAAGATTGGGCAGAAATTATGAATGGTGCATTTGAATACTTAATCCAACCAGTTTATAGGTATGAAGGTGTTTTAGCACGTTTAATGGGTGATGCTATATTAGCCTTCTTTGGAGCTCCATTAGCTCATGAAGATGATCCGGAACGTGCAATCCTTACTGCAATTCAAATCGCAAATGGTATCAAACCCTATTTAGAAGAAGTAAAAGAAAAGTGGGATATTGAAATAAATTTTAGAGTTGGAATTAATACAGGACTAGTTGTTGTAGGGGAGATGGGTTCAGATAATAGGGTTGAATATACTGCAATGGGTGATGCAATAAATTTAGCCTCTAGGATGGAAAGCACTGCGTCTCCTGGGACCATTCAAATTACCGGGAATACATTCAAGCTGGTTGATCATTTGTTTGAATTTGAGAACTTAGGATCAATGGATGTCAAAGGTAAATCACAACCTATACAGACATACAAAGTTATTCGACCAAAAAGTCGACGCCAGCAAATTAAAGGAATTAAAGGCTTCTCATCCCCACTAGTATCAAGGGAAAACGAATTTAGGGAAATTCATGAAAAAATTGACAGATTGATTGAGGGTCACGGGAACATAATTTCCATAACAGCAGAGGTGGGAATTGGAAAAACTCGATTGATGAGTGAAGTATTTAATCATTTACAAGAAGCTCACAAAATCTCTAATCTCAATACAGAAAATACAATTATTGGTAGTGAAAGTTCCATCTTTTGGTTTTCAGGAAGATCTTTGTCTTATCAAACCAATGTGGCATTTGCACCATTTATTGATATTTTGACCAATGTTTTTGATTTAGCAGATTTAATGGATGACGCTGTAAAATATGCTCGAATTAAATCAACTATATTTAGATATGCTGGATCACCGGATATCGCACCTTTTATTGCCAGTTTATTTAATATAGAACCCCTTGGGGAAGACCTCGATCGAGTCAAATATTTAGATCCCCCATTATTGAGAGTAAAAATATTCAGCGCTATTTTAGAATTTTTTCAACTTCTTTCAAAACATAAACCTATAGCTATAATTTTAGACGATCTACATTGGGCTGATGCATCGACAATTGAGCTTTTGAAATCAATGTTGAAACTCTGTCAATCTGAAATGATTTGCATAATTATGTTATTCAGGCCTAATAAGGAGGCTATATCATGGGAAATTCATGAACATGGACAAAGAGAATACAAGCACATCTATACCAATATTGAATTAGAATCTTTAAATTACCAAGACGCAGAGGTATTAATCAATAATCTTCTAGAAATCGAAGGATTAGGGGAAGCTGTTATAAATTTAATATTTGAAAAATCGGATGGTAATCCTTTATTCCTTGAGGAAGTAGTTGGTTCTCTAATTGACAAAGAATTAATAAAATTTGAAAATTCGGGTTGGCTGGTAAGTACAGATTTCTCAAACTTATCGATCCCTGATACATTATCAGGCGTGTTAACTGCAAAATTAGATGGGTTAGACGATGACTCAAAACATATTTCTCAAATTTCATCAGTTATAGGAAGAGATTTTCGATTAGATATTTTAGAGGATATATATGAAGGAACTATTTCAGTACTTGACACATTATTCAAACTCCAACAACGTGAGATGGTGATTGAAAAATCTAAAAAACCATTGCATATATTTTCCTTTAAACATGCATTAACTCATGAAATTGCTTATAATTCATTGTTAATCAAAACACGAAGAGAATTACATCATAAAATTGCAATGTGTTTTGAAAAGATTGAACCAAACAATGTGTTAGAAATCTCAAGACACTATTATGAAGCAAATGATTCCCAAAAAGCTCTTCCATATTTGGTTAAAGCTGCTTCCCAATCCGCAAAAGCATTCTCAAATCAAGAGGCAATTTCCTTATTCAATACAGCAAAAGAGATCCGAGATGAGAACGCTTCTATCCAATTAACAAATGAGTTATATGGAGGATTAGGTCAAACGTTAATGCTAATTGGAGAAATTGACAAAGCTGTAGAAACGTATGACGAAATGTTAGATCTCGCAAAGAAAGCCAAGGATTATGATTGTCAAGTTGGAGCACTGAATCAATTAGGATATCTTACTGCGTTGTTTAAAGGTGATATTCATAATTCCTTGACCTATCTTGATGAATCTGAAGAACTTGCTAAATCATTCTCAATCGATTTTGGACTGGCAGAGAATTTTATGATAAGATGCAATATAGACACAGCCACTGCTAAATTTGATGATGCAACTGAACATCTATCTGAAGCAGCTCTTATTGGAGAGAGATTAGAAGAAACTAATACTCAATTATACGGAATGACTCATATGGCAAATACCTATGTTTACATGGCTAATTTTGAAGAAGCGAGCAATCAAGCAGTAAAGACAATAGCACTTGCAAGAAAAATTGGTGATAAAATCTATCTATCTGAACTATTAACCTTCTCATTACCATTTGTTTTACTACTCAAAGGGGATCTGATAGAAGCTGGAAATGTAGCTGCTGAAGGACTGTCACTTGCTGATGAAATTGGAACACCAGCAAACCAAATGCATGGTAATATGACATTAGCAGAGATTTCTATACTTACTGGGAATTATGAAAAAGCGATTCGTCACACTAAACTAGCAAATGAGCATGCAAAGATAATTGGGGTTCCAGCATATATGACCTATGTAAGATCCTGCCAATTACATATTGAATTGGAATTAGGAAATTTCAATAATGAAGTAGAAGAAGATTTCAATCAAATTTTAAGCTTATTAGATCATCCTTGGGGTGCCTTTCTTGGAGGAAAGACTTGGACAATCTATGGCATGTTTTTGAATAATAAGGGCAAATATGAAGAGGCAATCAAATCTTTCGATAAAGTTAATACGGTTCCTAATACCTTAATGCATCTGTATGAACCCTATGCATTACTTGGGAAAATATGGGCATTAATTTCATTAGATAGGAGGAAAGAAGCCTTGGAGGTTACGATTATGGTTGAGAAAATAATAAAGGAAAAAGGCTTCAAGATCTTAAAACCCCAATTACTATATTTGAAAAGTATCCAAGCATCAGGCGAACTAAAAACTAAGTTGATAGAAGAAGCTGAATCACTAGCAGAAAAAATTGGACTTAAGTCAATACTTTGGAAAATTCAAAGGGAATATTCAAATATCCTAATAGAAGAAGGGGATTCAGAGAAGGCAGCATTAAAAGAAAAAAATGCGAATATAACTCTTGACTTCATTAAAATCAATATGAATGATCCTAAAGTCATAGATTCCTTTAACAAATATACTGTATTGATGACAAATCCAAATTAAAAAATTTACAATTTAATTCCGAAAATTAATATATATTTGATAATAAGATTGAAACAAAATCGATTGAAGTCAAATTTTATTTAACTTTAATGTCAAATTTAAATAAAAAATAGATATTTATTTAGAACGGAGTTACTATTGAGAAAATAATTGAGCTCTGAAAATATTCTCTCTTTTTTGCGTGATGTATCGTTATTTAAAGGATTGGCTGAAGAAGATTTAGTCAAATTGTGTAATATGGTTCATGAAGAACATTATAAAAAGGGAACGACTATTTTCAATGAAGGAGATGGTTCAGACACAGCTTATATAATCAAATCCGGTCAGTTGGAAATATTAAAAAGTTCCAAAGGATCTCCAATTTTGCTAGCAATAAGGGAAAAAGGCGATTTCATAGGTGAGGTTTCATTATTTCAAGAATCTCAACGTACAGCGACTGTTAAAGCAAGAACTGATGTAAGTGTTATTTGTGTTAAAAAAGAAGTAATGAATAATCTAATTAGTATTAGTCCATCAGCAGCGAAATCGATGTTTTACACGATTCTTGCAAGGTGGCATTCAACTGAAGCATTATTGAAACAAACAGACAAAATGGCTCAACTTGGAACACTAAGCGCAGGATTAGCTCATGAGTTAAATAATCCAATATCCGCAATTGCAAATGCAAGTTCAAGCTTAGGGAAAATTATGGACCAATTCTTAGATTTACAATTTCAAATTGATAAACTTGATTTGGTCGTAAATAATTTAGATCTTTTTGTTGAACTAAAAGAGAGAGCTAAATTGAAAGCACATCAACCTCCCGAATTTACTTCTATTGAACGTAGTGATATAGAATATGAAATTGAAGAATTTTTGGAAGAAAAAAATATTGATAATTCTTGGCTTTTAGCTTCGTCATTAGCTAGTTTAGATTTTTCCATTGAGGAACTTGTAATTTTAACAGATAAATTCTCAGTTGAAAATATTACAGTAATTTTCAATTGGGTTGATAAAGTATTCACTATATTTAGTCTTCAAGTGGATGTTGCCACTGCTGCTGAGCGCAGTTCTGCGATTGTTAATGCTTTAAAGGAATATTCATATTTGGATCAAGCTCCTCTCCAGTCAATTGATATTCAC
Organism: Candidatus Heimdallarchaeota archaeon LC_2; assembly: GCA_001940725.1. The sequence goes on from MDVR01000004.1 coordinate 70,722, forward strand.
AAAGGTTTGAATAATACATTATTAATTTTACAAAGCAAGTTAAAATCGGGTATAACTGTCATAAAATCATATAACGAAAACTTACCATTAATAAAAGCATATGGTGGTGATTTGAATCAGGTTTGGACCAATTTGATTGATAATGCAATCGATGCTGTAGAGAATAAGAGAGGCTTAAATGAGGCTGAAATCACTATAAAAACTTCTCTTCATTTGGATTGGTTATTAATAGAAATTGAGGATAATGGATCGGGAATACCTGCTGAAATAAAAGAGAAAATTTTCAATCCATTTTTTACGACAAAAGCCCCAGGAAAAGGTACAGGATTAGGATTGGATATTTCATATCAAATAATTGTAGAAAAACATAAAGGTCACATAAAAGCCTACAGTAAAGAAGGTAGTACAAGTTTTAAGGTCTTTTTACCTTTAAATATTGAAAATGTGCATGGAAGATCACCTATTGAGGATTTTATTATTCCTGATGATGAAGATTTACTTATTATACTTCAAGAAACAAAAAACATCGCAGTTGTGAAGAGTTCTTCTCAGGTTGAAAACCCTGCAAATAATGTTCCAGCTTATTTAAAATCTCAAGGTTATCTTATAATTGGGATAAGTTCAGATCACGATACATTTCTTGAAGAAAAAACTTACTCAACTTTAGAAGATATACCTATTCCAATAGATCTTGTTTTGATTTTTGAGCCATCATCTAAAGTAAATGATATTGTAAAAGATGCCATAAAGAAACAAACATCGTCAATTTGGATGCAAGAAGGTATTATCAATGAAGATGCTGCAGAATTGGCCTTGGATAATGGTCTAAAAGTAGTTATGGATCACTGTATGAGGGCAACCCACAGAAGATTGATTTAATTCGAGGTTATTAGGAAAGTGGATATCAAAATTAATATTTATGGTGTTCGAGGTTCTGCACCAATATCTCATGAAAATTATATGAAATTCGGGGGAAATACAGCATCACTTACAATTCGGACCTTGGAAAATTCTTTAATTTTCCTTGATGCGGGAACAGGATTAAAGCTTGCAGAGACTCAACTTGATGAGATTGCCGATAAAGTATTTCTTTTAATCAGTCACACTCATGCAGACCATATTGCCGGTTTTGGAATGTCAAAGTTGTCTAAATTAAATTTACAGAAAGGATATGAAAAGAAGAAATTGCAAATAATCGGTCCGAATGAAATTCGTAGATCATTATCAAAATATTATGATGGGGATATAATTTGGCCAGTAAAATTTGATCAATCAAATGAACAAATGAAAACTATGAATGGTATTGATTATGAAAATATCATTGAATTTAGTGAAGATAATCAAGAAATACAGATTGACTCAAAAACCAAAATAACTCTCATGCAGGGTAATCATCCAGTCAAGCACGGAGTTGTTTTATTCAAAATCGAAATGCAGGATTTAGGAAATATTGTAAAAATTGTATATGCCACTGATAATGAGTTTGACCACATATTCAATGGGGTTGTAAATCTAGAGAAAGATAAATTCAAATCAAAATACATAAAATTTGTTCAAACAGCTGATATTTTAATTGCTGAGGCTCAATATCAAAAAGGGAATTATGATTCTATGAGAGGTTTTGGTCATTCTTATCCAGAACAAGTTATTGAGCTTGCAAACAAAGCGAACGTAAAACGATTAATTATAACCCATCATAATTTAATGCAAGATGACGAATTGGAAATAATCTACCAAAATGCTATTGATTTTGCTAAAAAATTGAATTCGAATTTAATTGTTGAATTTGCAAAAGAAGGTACGCAGATTATCTTCGAGGAAAATTAATTGGAATAGAATAAAAGTGATATTACTTTAATTTAGGTATTAGTTTTTAGGTTATTAACAATTAGGGCTATGAGCGATGCCACGAATAAAGTGACCGTATCCAGGATTAGATTTTATTTTTTCATAAGCATGATCAGGAATTTTTTCAGAAGGGCACTTTTCATTAGGATCATCTTCATGAAATGCCTGTGTTGTATTCACCATTGATGTCATCATCAAGGTCATTAATAACATAAAGGTTATCACTTTTATTTTATTGGATTTCATTGTAACATATAATATTTGACAGCGTAATATTTAAACCTAAACGCGGAAATTAATTCTAGAACAATTATACCGTATATTCACAAACCATCAAATGACTATTAAATACATTCTTGCCGATTTAAGATATACTAAGATGAACAAAAATAAATTATTGCACTCAAAATTATTATACAATATTAATCATATTCGCTCAAAATCTCATTATATGGTAAAACCAAGTCAATTTGACCATTATTATCCATGAAAAACCTGATCTTGTACATTATTTTGATTAACTGAGTTCTGATCTAGCAGATTTTAGTTCAGCGCTCTAGTCTTCTAGTGAATTATTCTCCGATTAGGTTTATATATTTTTGACATCTAAATTTATATGTGAAATCCACGTATTCATCATTAAGTAACCGCAGGTTACAGATGAAAAAGTGGATAAATCCCCAAACAAGGTCTGTAAGTAGGAATAATGTGATTTCACAACATATCACATTAATTAGGTTTTCTAAAAACAAATTCCGACTATTGTTATTAGGGGTGCTATTTTTTATTTTGATTTCACCAGCTTTCATTATTGGGAATTCAGGACTAAGTCAGACGCATAATAACAATGAGTCTACTTCGATACAAAATATTCAAGTTAACGATTTATCAATTGCAAGTAGGGCTGGTAATGATATATCCACTAATAATATTATTATTGAAAAAAGTTCTATATTGAGAGAGGAAGATCTTACCGGTCAAAAATTAATCAAACCTCCATTTTTACCAGTTGGCGATAATAATGAATTAGATTCAGAAAGTTCTCTAATAAATTACGGTGTTTCAGGTGGAACAATTATACCTGCTGTATCTGAAACTGTTACAACACCAAATGGGTGTATAAATCCGACAGCTGATTTCTTAATTGTGGATCATGGCCAGGTTAAAAGTCATATTTTTACAAATAATTTTACCTATCAAACAATTTCGGAAGAAGATTTTGGGGCGATAACTGCAGAAGAGATAATGGAATATAGAATGTTGTTAATGGAACCTAATTGGGTTAATTATACTGCACTTCGGAGTGGAATAGGAAGTGTCAAACAAGCATTGAATCAATCTTCCTGTTTAGTTGTGGCACTTAGAATTGGAAACGAAAATCTAGGAGCGAAAGTTGATATTGATTTATTGGGTACAGATTATGATGATACGAATTGGCATGATGGGGAAAATTTCGTTGCCGCAGACCATCCATTTATAACAGCAAGTCCATGGAGTGGTTTCGGCTTAATAGCAGCAGATTTTAACGCATGGAGTTATACAGATGTTGGTACATTTGCAAATACACCTAAATCTCAACCGGGATATACAGAAATTCTTCAAAATAAAGATGTAGGAACTGATTATCCTACGATGTTTGAATATGATTATGGATTAGGGCATGTAATTGTTGATAGTTTATCATCATTAAATGGAGGATGGGGTCTAGGAAAAACGTTTGTTGCCAATAACTATATTCAATATATGAATTATACTTCTTATCAAAATCAAGTACCTATCGTTGTAGAAAGTCCAGGTAATCTTACTTATAATGAGTTTACAATTGGGAATATACTTCAATGGGATGTTCATGATTCAAACCCCAAAAATTACTCAATTTATATCGATGGAACTATAGAGAAAGACAATTTGACTTGGATATCTGACAACCCAATTAGTTACATAAATGACTCACTTGGATTAGGTATTTACAATATTACTTTAATTGTTGAGGATCTAAGTGGGCATCAAACTATTGATACATTATTTTTAACTGTTAGAGACGGTACAAAACCAATCTTTCAATCTAACCCTACAGACTTAACCATTGCAACTGCCTCTTGGGATAATGAGTTAGAGTGGAATGTAACAGATGATGAAAATCCGGATGTCTACTTATTATACGAAGATAATGTTCTTGTTGATTTTGGACCATGGAGCAATAATCAACTAATTGTCTATAATATTGACCATCTCTCTACTGGGCCCCACAATGTCACCGTATTCGTATTAGATTTAGCCGAAAATGTAGCAATCAATACTGTTCTTATCACGGTTGAAGACGATTCGACTCCACCATCTTTTACATCAACTCCAGGGAACCTTATATATGAAGAGGGAGAAATTGGGAATACATTAAAATGGAGAGCGACAGACAACTTTCCATATTTTTATCAGCTTTTCATAAATGAGGTTGAATTCAACGTTGGTCTTTGGTTTGATGGTGTAGACTTATCCTTGGATGTCGACGGTCTCAATTTGGGAACTTATAATTTTACGGTAAGATTTTTTGATACATCTGGCTCAAGTGTTATTGACACGTTATTTGTACTTGTTGAAGATTCTGTTAACCCTATCATTCAATCGGAACCAGGAGATTTAACATATGAACTTGAATCTAGTGGGAATATGTTAGGATGGACTGTAACCGATAATCACCCTGACACATATATCTTACAGATTAATGGATCTAATTACGATTTTGGCAGTTGGGAATCAGATGTATTTTTTGAAATAAATATTGATAATCTAAGTGTTGGGGATTATAATTTAACAATTATATTATTTGATAGCTCATCTAACTTGAGAACAAACACATTATTTGTTACTGTCGAGGATACAACTAATCCAGTAAGTAATCAACCATCAAATCAAACATTGGAAATTGGATCTACATCTAATACAATCGATTGGACAATTTCTGATTTCGATCCGATGAACTACATTGTATATCTAAATGGCTCGGAGTATTCATCAGGATTATGGTCTTCAGGTTTGGATGTTACCATCAATGTGGATGGTCTTGGTTTAGGAGTTCATTCTTTTGTAATCCAAGCTTATGATGCCTCAGGAAATTTCATAACAGACACGGTACTTGTAACCGCTGTAGATTCATTTGATCCTTCAATCAACAAACCAACAGATATAATATATGAATATGGTAGCACATTAAATCAAATTATATGGATAGGAACTGATGACGACGCAGATATATATAGCCTGACTCGAAATGGTAGCCTTCTGTCAGTTGCAGCTTGGAGTTCAGGAAATGCAATTTTAGTTGGAATTGATGGGTTATTACCTGGTGTATATAATTATACAATTACATTATTTGATGCTGCCAATAATCAGGCTTTTGATGTAGTAATAGTAACTGTTCAAGATACAGTAGCTCCTGATATAACTCAACCAAATGATATTCAGTATGAATTTGGTTCAACAGAGAACAAAATATCATGGAATGGTTCTGATTTAAGCCCATTATCGTATAATATATTTGTGAATAGTAGTTTGACTCAATCTGGTGGATGGAGTACCAATATCCCAATTGAAATCAATATTGATAATCTAGATCCAGGAATCTATAATTACACAATTGTGCTTTACGACACAGCCTCGAATTCTAAATCTCATATAGTAATACTTTCAGTAATCGATACAACTCCACCAGTTTTTACTACAATACCTGAAGATGTCTCATATTCTAACGGAACAATCGGCAATACTTTAATTTGGATTGCTACAGATCTTGATCCTGACACCTACATTCTATATAGGGAAAGTGTCTCAATAGAATCAGGATCTTGGGTTTCTTCAGGAATTATCTTGATAAATATAGATGGGTTGGCAAATGGAGTATATAATTATACAATTCTTATGTCAGATTCTTATGGTAATTCAATTTCAAATGAGGTAACCGTCACCGTAACATCTGAAGCAGTATTTACATCTGTGCCTAGAGATGTTTCTTATATAAACGATACTTCAGGAAATATACTCAGTTGGATTATGGAAGATTCAAGTCCTGATTCATATAAAATATACAGAAATGAAACTGAAATTATATCTGATACTTGGACAAGTGGTATTCCTGTCATCATTAATATTGATAATTTAGATATAGGATATCATAATTTCACTATATGGGTGAATGATACTGATGGTAATATTTTAATTGATCAAGTAAAAGTATTTGTCACAGACAATCCTTTAGTTAGTACCCCTCCGAATGATATTTCCTATGATGAAGGGGGATCTGGATTTAGCATTACCTGGAATGCCACAGACACACTACCTGATAACTATACTCTTTATATAGATGAAATTTTTAATTCAACGGGTATTTGGACGAATGTTGACAACATCATCATAAATGTTGATGGATTGGCCAAGGGAGTATACAATTATACAATTGTGTTCATAGATGAATCTGGTAATCATATTCCAAATACTGTTATAATAACAGTGAGTGATATAACCAAACCAACAATAAGTACACCTCCAAATGTAATCTATGATGAAGGGGATCCAAATAATGAAATTATTTGGGTAGGAAATGATTTACATCCTCATATGTACAATGTTACAAAAGACGGATTACCATTTGCTTCTGGCATTTGGTCAGATGGTGGATCTATTACAATTAACGTTGATGATTTGGGAATAGGAACTTATGTATTTATTATTTATTTAAATGATACTTCAAACAATGTAATTAGTGATATTGCTTTAGTTATAGTTGCAGATTCCTTATCTCCCACGATATCTACTCCTGATGATTTATCATATGAAGAAGAGTCTAGTTCAAATATTATTTCTTGGATTGGTATTGATAATTATCCAGATAAATACGTAGTTGAAATAGATGGAGTTTTTTATTCTAATGGAATATGGATATCAACAGAATCAATAAATGTTGATATTGATGGTTTGACACCGGGAGTTTACATATTTACAATCACCTTAAATGATACCTCGAATAATATTATTGTCGATATTGTTTTTGTTACTGTTACAGATACAGTAAATCCAGGAATATCGGAGCCCATCGATGATAGTTATGTTGAGGGTTCATCATCCAATGTAATATCGTGGACTGGAAATGATAAGAATCCTGATATGTATGTTGTGGAGAAGGATGGTGTTTACTATCAACACGGAAATTGGAATGATGGTGTTGCAATAATTGTTAATATAGACGGATTAACAATTGGAGAATATATATTTACAATTACAATCAATGATACATCAAACAATTTTCTTGTTGATTCTGTTACGATCACTGTCGTAGATACAACTAATCCACAGATTAATAATCCCGATGACACATCATATTCAGAAGGATCCCCTAATAATAATATCACATGGGTTGGAATTGATACAAATCCTCATAAATACGTGGTGACAGCAAATGGAACAATAATTGATTCAGGCTTGTGGATAAATGATTCAATTATTGGTGTAGATATTGATGATTTAATCAAAGGAACACATATAATAATAATTACATTAAATGACACATCAAATAATGAGATAACAAATCAGGTTGTTTTGATAGTATTTGATGATTCAAATCCTATAATTTCTGACCCGAGTGACGCATCATATTCTATAGGATTAACAGGTAATAAAATTTTATGGACTGGGACAGATACTAATCCTCACAAGTATATTATTGAGAAGGATGGTGTTTATAATACAAGTGGTACTTGGAATTCTGGCATTCCAATAGAAATTGAT
>MDVR01000005.1 GCA_001940725.1 Candidatus Heimdallarchaeota archaeon LC_2
TTTTAAGGCTTCTCGAGCTGCCTTGTTTAATGCAGGGTGACTTATAAAATCAAGGGCTGCTTCTACAGTGGTAGTCCCCATCATTCTTTCATAATACTCCATTCCATATTTACCAATTGGAATTATACTTTGTTTAATTTCATCTGTGACGCTTTCTTTAAGCACTGCTTGAAGAATCATTCGCATATTATCTGCTTCTATTAATAAAGAATACGCTTGTAGTAATTTAGCCACATCTGGTGATGCAGCCTTGGTGAAAGTCGTCAACAGTTTAGCATATTGTCTTCTTAACGCAATTTCAAACTCTGACAGATTTACGCTAGGTCGATGTTCATTAACAACATCAGCATAATGAGTTTGTTGAAGAATGTTTTCAATTTCACTTACAGTTTGGGCTTGAACCATATTTGTTATCATTCCGAGCGTCGGTGCTTGAGAATGATAAGCGTGTGCTTTTGAAATTAAAAATGGAATTGTACTTGTGAAAATTGTAATCACCTAAGTATCTGTGGTGTAGATTCTATTTACCTTTACAGGTTTAAATGCTACACCCTCACCTTTAAAGAATTTACCAAAAAATTCTACCCAGTTCAACCGTAATGATTGGAGTGTGCTGAACGTTGTCTCGACTGGAAGCACAATCATTGCTCCTAAAGCTGCAGAGATTATCCAGAGAATTATGAGTTGAGTTGAATCCATCCAACTAATATGATTAACGTCATGATTAAGAAGTCCTTCAAATGCCATATCTAAAAAGAGATATGGTAAAAAGGCTAAGACGAAATGGATAGTGTTCATTGCGAGTAACCGACCAAAACTGAAAGTGTTAGATAATAAACTGATAATATGATCAACACCTAACATCAATCCATCTACCCCATGGGCTTTCTTTTCAATATATAAAGTAGCAAATAGATTTACAACAATTAACAGCAGAAAAACAAGTTGTAATGATGATATTTCCAATACTGCAAACACTGCAGTAAGGATTGCAGATACGTAGATACCTGTCAAAGTCAATGCAGCATATAAATCTGAATTGCTATGTCGGTAGTTCCGAAGTTGGTATAGATTCAGAAATAAGCCTAATAAAATGACCATAGCTCCCACAATGAAGGAAAATACCAAAAAGTTAACATAATTTCTTGCTATTCCACAGTGTTCACCAGAAACTGCTTCAGCATCACATGCTTGAATAGTTGAATATTCAGCTTCAGTATGATCATTTACAAATTTAAAAAAGAATTGCCAAGTATTGCCTTCAAACATATTCCTAATAGGCTCTACACTCCAGAGTAAAGTTTCATCGCCAAACACGGAATTCATCGGGAAGCCAATAATAAAAGACGTTGCCCCCAAAATAATTAGTAATTCAGCTCCTCCGAATAGATAACCACTTATTCCTTGTGGGATTTCATCCATTTTTTGTTTCTTTTTGTAAGCCCATATGCCTATTAAAAACAGTAAGAAACCATGTCCGACATCAGCAAACATTATCCCAAATAATACGGGAAAGAGGAATCTGACAAAAGGGTAAGGATCAATTTCTTTTTGCGATGGTGTACCAAAAGCTGAAACTAAACCTCTCATCGGTTGCATGAATTCATTATTTTTTGTATATGTTGGTGTAATAGAAGGGTCAAATTGACCACTCTTGAAATCTACAATTGCTGATCCATCTGTAATAGAATGCATAGATGTTTTAAATTCATCTTTCCTATTATCCGGTAGCCAAGCCCATAGAATACAAGTATCTCGAGTTCTTTTCATTTTGAACTCCACCGCTACACGAGCTAATTCAATTTCACATGCTTCTAGAGCTGCAATCAAATCGAAACCATTATTCATCCCGAAATCACTAATTGATGCATCGATTCCATCATTTTCTGTTTTTAGTTTTTCAATCTCAGCATCACAATCAGCTACTGACAATCCCTCAAAATCACCATCAGAGGGAATTTCGATATTAATAAAATTCATTGATTTCAGTTTAACGTTTGCAGCTTCAGCATCGTCCTTGAGTACTGTCACAATGGCAATTTCTTCATTTTCAGCAAGTTGAGCTTCTTTTATGTAATATTTATTATCAGTAACTTCTGAAATATACCAATAAAGCAAATTGATCTGACTTGGAAGAAGTGATCCTACAAAAGTAGTTGTATGTCTTGTATCTTGTAATGTTGAGGTTTGTTCAGTAGTTTCAATACCAACTGTTCTCAACTCTGCTAATGTTTTTGATAATCCAATTAGTTCTGTGATTCTTCTCTCAATTTCCTCACCACGACCAACTATTTGTTCGAGTTGCTTTCCCTTAGTTTCATAAATATTTTCAACAAATTTGATTAATTCCTCCTCTGAAGTCCCTGTCTTAAGAGGATTGTGTTTAATAATTGTTGATTTAGGAAAAGAAGCAACCAATGGGGTTAACTTATTTCTCAGTAATTCCAATTTATTTCGACGATCTTCAATTAGTAATTGATCTGTACCTGTTCGTGGATCAACTGTAATAGGTTCGATCTCACCATTATCTTCAATGGCTCGAACAATTGAACGTTTGTGTTTTAGTGGTGCTATAACTTTTACAATCGAAAGAGATTGGGGATATAGAAATTTAGTTTTTTCACTGCTTTGAGCCATTATCTCAATCCAAGTTCTCACTCAGAGAAGTTTCTTAAAAGATTTTGTTTGAACACGAGAAAAGTAATTGATCTTTGAATTGATTCTTCCAAAATTGGAATTACAAGTTCTTAATATATTAATCCGATTTACGATAAATTTAGTAATTTGAACGATGGTATTTCTATTTTCTAATCTAAAAATATAATATGATAAAAATATTGATTGTTAAAGTGGCTTTTCAAACTAGACAAAACGGTTCAGCTCAACCGGTTGTAACATTCATCGTGATAATTACATTAGGTATTATTTTGGCAGTCGGTGTAAACAAGAATGAAAATTATAGATTACCAATAATATTAATTAGCTTTTTTTTGGGTTTCTTTATTGCAGGACTAGAATTAAGAACTATGATAAAATTATCTCGAGAATTTAGTACAACAAACGATCATGAACTTACAAGAGATGAAAAAGTAGCTAGATATGTGGCAGATCTATTTGAAGATGATATTTCATTTAATGAACAACAAAATGAAGAAGAATAAAAAAAATTACAAATATTATTTTTTCTGATCTCTTGATAGCGTTACACCTGCATTAATCCAAAGATCAGAATCGATTTTTATTCCAGGTAGAATATTGACTGAAATTCCTATCTTTACGTTATCTCCAATAATTGCTCCAAGTTTCCTTCTTCCTGTATCAATTCGTGAAGATTTTACAATGACTTTGACTCCTTTTTTATCGTGTCTCAAGTTCGCAGTAATTGTACCAGCTCCTAAATTGCAATTTTCTCCTATAATGCTGTCACCAACATATGAAAGGTGAGCTGCATGGGTGTTTGAGTAAATTATTGAATTTTTTATTTCACAAGCATTTCCAATACGTACATTTTTTCCAATATATGATGTGCCTCTGATATAACAATTTGGACCTATATCAGCTCCTTCATCTATAAAAACAGGTCCTTCAATATAAGATCCACTTCTGACCCTAGCATTTTTAGCAATGTGAACTTTTCCTATTAGCGTAACGTTTTCTTCAACTTCACCTTTAGATGTAAATTTTCCCATTTCCTTCATCATTAAAGTTTCATTTGCGTTAAGTAACTCCCATGGGTATCCTATATCAAACCATTCATCTTTATTTACAATAACTTTGATGTCGATTCCAGAATTAACAATTAGTTGAATTAAATCAGTTAATTCTATTTCATTTCTTGAACTTGGTTTTATCTTATTAATTAGATCAACTGCAATTTTAGGAAATATATAAATTCCAGCATTTATTAGAGTATCATCTGGGGCATTAAGTGGTTTTTCTATTATCGATTTTAGCTTCCCATTTTGTAAATCTAAGATCCCGTATTTTTCAGGATTGTCAACCGAAGTTCCTAGAATATAACCTCTATTTGGATTTTCACTATAACTCGCCAATATATTGATCAGAGAACTACCTACAAGTAAATCTCCATAAACGACAATAAAATCATTATTTATCTCACCCATCTTGATTGCGGTAGAAACGGCATCTCCTGTTCCATTCGGTTCTTTTTGCGTAATAATATTTATTTTTTCCAAATTTTTATCTCTATACCACTTTTGAATGGTATCAGAGATCAAATCTGCTTGAAAATGAACAACAACAATAATTTCGTCTATCATTTCAATTTCAAGTAAACTATCAATTAATCTTTTTAATATCGATTTACCTGCAATTTCAAGAAGATGTTTTGGACGGTAAGCGGTCAATGGAGACAATCTTGTCCCTTTCCCCGCCGCAAGTAAAATAGCTTTCACAAACTTAATAATTATTTTTTCTTTAGAAACTATGTTTTTCGAAATTGGATATTCAAATAACAATTGACTCAAAACTTGTATTATACCAAACTACTCTTAATTAGGAAATCATTGTTCAGATTAGAGACTTTAGGTGATTAAGAAACTTAGAGTCATTTGTGATCGAATCTTTCGGTCAGTCGGTGTAAACCTATGGCAAGAATGCATAGTCGTGGAAAAGGAAAATCAGGATCAACCCACCCATATTTAACAGAACCCCAAAATTGGATACAAATGGAACCTTCTAAAATTGAGTCACAAATCATTCAATTGTATAAACAAGGTAATAGTCAAGCTACAATTGGAAATATTCTCAGAGACCAACACGGAATTCCATCCATAAAATTAGTTACTGGGAAAAAATTACTTACAATTTTGAAAGAAAATGATGTAGCCCCTAGATACCCTGAGGATTTAATTTCTCTAATTCGAAGAGCAATGAGCTTACGTAACCATATGACCGAAAATAAAAAAGATCTTAGCTCAAAACATGGATTAAGGAGAATCGAATCAAAAATATATAGATTGGCCGCTCATTATGTAAAAACAGAAGTGCTTCCGGAAAATTGGAAATATAAGCCCGAATCAGCCTCAGTATTATTAAGATGATAATCATATTTCTGAAAAGATTTTTAATTTGACAGAATAAAAATAATATAGGCGAGGATACTGACTTTTCAAGAATTTTTAGATCATGCAGAAAAAATCTCAAACTTAATTTTATCTTGGAATGAGGTCATCCAAATTGGATACACGAGAACAAGTGATGCCATGATTTCCGCTGCAATTATTGGAAAATCATTTTATGAAATTGACAAGCCTTGTGTGATCTTTGATGTGGTTGAGGATAATCTGATTAATAAGTTGGAGAGAAGAAGAAAGTGTCCAACAATATTAATTGGTATCAATTCCTCAATTATATTTAATAATCTAGGAAAGATTGAACAACCATTATTGATCATTAACAATGAAGAAACCATCGAAAATAAAAAAGAATATGATAATAAATTCAATGTTCTAAATTCGCATATTTATAATTTTAAAAATCGTGAAACTAGTTTATCTGCATGTACATATTTTATTTGTAGCTTTATTGTGAATAATTTGGATTATATTGTAAGGTTGCCTCTAATTGCCTCACATGCCAATAATTTATTTTCAAAATTCGAGGGACTTAACTCCTTTATTGCTCAAGATGCTAATACTGGGAACATTACAAAGTCTCGAAAACATTTAGCTATTCTTGGTTCTAGTGTATTTTCCCCTCAAGATGGAATAATTTTTAGTAATAATCCTTTTTTACCGGGACTTAGTGGTAATTCAAATGAAGTCGACAAATTGTTCGCAAAGGCTAATATTGAAAGCATGACTACCTCTACCTCAAGAAAATTAATTGATTTAACAAAAGATGAAATTACAGATTTAAATAATCTTTTGATAATTCATTTGAGTACCCAAGAAGGGCATCAAGAAGAGAACCTTGTATTTATCAAGGAAATAACAATAATAAATAAGGAATCTGAGGATTCTATTACTAATAATGTATGGGATTTTTCAACAGCCATCAACGATTCTATTAACCGTATGCAAATGACTTCCGCGGTTGCGGTTTTAATGGGAAATAGAACCAATCACTTAACAAAATTAACAAGACTTTTCATTGAAGAAAGAAAGGCAGTATCACTGTCTTATCAGTTAATAATTGATAAAAGACAAGATATTGTTGATCTCAGTGTTTTTCGATATTTTAATGCAGATCGAAAAATAAACTGGTATAACACATCATTAATTGCTGGAATGGCATTATCTAACGGTTTAGTGGCTTCTGATTATCCATTTGCAGTTACTGCCCCCGGTCCAGATAACTTAGTCACTATCGGAGTGAGAGCCTCAAAAAATATGATTACAGAATCAATTACAAATGTAGTCAATCATGTACTTGAAAAATTGACAATACAATCGGATACTTACGGATCGAATTTAGATGTTCAGTTTTCTTTATTAAAAAAGGATGTAGATGCTGTATTGTTGCAAATCAATGCCTACTTAATGAGTTTGATTTCATGAATTTAGATATTAGAGCAGTAATAAAAATATATGATGAAATTGACGTTCACATCTTAAATAGTACAATTTCTCCTGAAAATGCGACGATGCCAAAGGAGAGTGGATTTGTAAAAAGTTCAATTATCGATAATGTATTTGTATCTACTATTGAAGGAAATATGAGCATAGGTAGATTGATTAATACAATGGATGATATTATTAAAACCGCGATTTTAAGCAAAAATATAGTTGATTCATCGAAAAAAGTTACAACCTAAAAACATAATCAGTATTATCATCCAATGAGAAACCAATTTCTCTCAATGGGTCTTGGACGTTATCTTCTGAATAAGTTTGTGCATAAATCTCATCAAACCCAGATTCAAAAATATCCTTCATAATTTGACTTAGAATAAGTCGGAATCCAAACCTAGAGAAATTAGAATCTGGTACATATATTCTCAAGTATTGAGTCAGAATCACTACTATCTTCAATGATTTATATTGATAAACTTGAATAATGGATTTGTCTGTATTTCCCCATATATATTGATTCACTTCATCACTGGATCTTAATTGCTCAAGGTCAAAAATTGGTGCGTAATATCTTCCAATAACCGGGTAAAGCTTTGAATTTTGTACATCAATCATTAAATCATTGTAATTTATAACTTCAATTCGCTTGACGTCTTTGTGAATTATTTTATTCATCTTAAAATTTTCAAATTTTAATGTCCAATTTGTAATATTTCTTCTCTTCTCTCCTAAGGATGAATATAGCGCTAAACTCCTTACATCCTCCGCTTCAACCCAAATTTCGATGTTGGGAAAATTAGTTTTTAAATTTTCAAGTAATAATTTTGCTATTCCTATATTCCTATAATCTCGTCTTACAATTAGCCAAATGATGTGTATCCGTTTAATTTTGCGAGATGTAAAATCTGGAGATATGACATAATCCAATTCAGAAATTATTTCGTTATTGTATTTAGCGATTAAAATTTTGCCATCACAGTTATCAATAATTTGTCTATGCCATTTTAATAAGTCAGGAATTACCCACCATTTTCCTAATTTAAATAATTCCTCTAGATTTATTTGATCTTTATTTTCCCAATATTCTTCTTTGTTAATTTCTACTAATTCATATATGTCTTGAATCTTTGCATTTTCGATTATAACTTCCTTAAGGTTAATTCTTGACAAATGATCGTCTTTTTGATTTATTTCATTGATTATAAGCAGTATTATTTATCAAAATTCTCTTCTATAGAAGTAAATTATTTCAGCCCATTATTTCCGGATATTATATTGATGACAAAACTCTCTCAAAAGTTTATGTATGATGAAATCCAGAGACTAAAAAAAGAAGGTCTATACAACAAGATTCCTGTTATTGACTCACCTCAAGGTGCTTGGTTAACAATCGATGGGAATAAAGTTTTGAATTTATGTTCTAACAACTATCTAGGACTAGCGAATCATCCTCAATTAATTGATGAAGCAAAGAAGATTTTAGATAAATTTGGCGTTGGACCCGGGGCAGTTAGATCAATTGCTGGTACAATGAGGCTACACCGAGATTTAGAAAATATATTAAGTGAATTCAAACAGGTTGAAGCTTCAATGGCACTTCAATCCGGATTTGTTGCGAACCAAGCTGTTATTCCATCACTATATGCAGATGCTATATTCACAGACTCATTAAACCATGCCTCAATTATTGACGGTGTTAGGTTAACAAAAGCTGCTCGATTCATTTATGACCACAATTCTGCAGAAGATTTGGCAGTAAAATTAGAAGAAGGAAAAGAACATCAACGAAAATTAATAATCAGCGATGGAGTTTTTTCTATGGATGGAGATATTGCTCCTGTTGATGAAATTGTAAAAATTGCAGCTGAATATGATGCGTTAGTGATGATTGATGATGCTCACGGCGAAGGTGTTTTAGGTCAAAATGGGCGTGGTATAGCTGATCATTTTGGTCTACATAAAGGAGAGATCGATATTGAGATTGGGACCCTGAGTAAGGCAGTAGGTGTAGTTGGGGGTTTTGTTTCAGGGAGTAAATTGTTGATCGAATATCTAGAACAAAAAGCACGGCCATTCCTATTTTCTTCAGCATTAACTCCTCCAGACGTTGCTGCATCTATTGCTGCAATAAAAATTCTGATACAAGATGATTCATTGGTTCGGAAACTGTGGAAAAATGCTGCATTTTTTCAAAAAGGATTGCAGGATCTCGGATTTGATACGGGAAAAACTCAGACACCCATTACTCCTATTATGATAGGAGACGCAAAGATAAGTTCAGATTTCTCTAAAAAACTACTTGACGAAGGTATTTTTGCAATGAGCATTGGATTCCCAACAGTTCCAAAAGGTAAAGCTAGAATAAGGGCGATGTTATCAGCAGCTCATTCCCAAGATGACTTAGAAATGGCACTTTCAAAAATTGAAACTGTCGGGAAAGAATTCAATATTATTTAATACCAATATTTCCAATTTTTCTTTTCTTTCAATTCATCATAGATTATTTTCGCTGCTTCATTTGCTGCTTTTATGGCAATTTTTTCCCCTTTGACCTCAAATTCATCAGTTACTCGATTTGCATAGACTGCACAAATCGCACCTACATTTAAGTTAAATAAAGATCCAAGAACAAACATCAAACTAGATTCCATTTCAAAGTTCAACACATTTGCTTTTTGAAGATCTTCAACCAAATTAGATCTATGACTGGGTAAATAATTCATATATTCTCGTCCTTGACCGACATAAAACGACGAAGAACTAGCTGTTATTCCAACATGATAAGGTAAATTGTTTTCTTCGCATGCTTGAATTAATGATGAGGTCACCATTCTGGATGCGAAAGCGGGAAATTCTTTCATTACATAATGATTACTAGTGTCTTCAAGTCTGACAGCTGCTTCTGAAATTATTAATTCACCTATTTCAATATCTTTTTTTATCGTTCCACATGACCCGACTCTAATTATATTACTAACTCCGACGTTGTTTAACTCAGCTAGTACAATTTCACATGCGGAAGGCCCAATTCCACTTGAAATGGCAGCTATTTCTTCACCTTTGAATTGTCCCTTATAAGTTACAAACTGTCTATATTCGGCAAATTTTTCCCTTTTATCCCAATTCTTCGCAATTTTTACAACACGTTTAGGATCTCCAGGCATAATAACAACATTAGGTAAATCCCCCGGTTTTGCTTTGATGTGATATTGCAATCCTTCATCGGTTGAAACAGTTGTTGCACTTGTTTTTTTCTTTGCCATGCAATTGATTTATCTGAAAAAGTTAATTTGTCCTTCTATAAGAACCCATTAAATTGCAAAATTGATTGAACAAATTCAAAACATTAACTTCAGTAAATATCTGAATTAATTTATTTAATTAGAAAAATCATCAATCGTGAAAGAATTTTCTTCAATTAATTCCATACAGCTTGAATCAATTGAATTATCATTTAATGGCGTAATAATTCTTTCAAATTTAAACTTAAAACTAGATAAAACTGGGATTAATTGTATTTTAGGTCCAAACGGATCAGGAAAAACATTAACAAATAAAATTCTCTCTCTTCTTATTAAACCAAATAAGGGTAGAATAAGTTGGAATGGTATTCAAATTGATGATCAAAAGGATATTAATGATTTAGTTCATCTTAGAAGAAAAATTGGATACATGTCACAAAAACCCCTGTTTCTAAAAAAATCATTACGTGAAAATGTTGAATTACCCTTAATATTCAGAGGTTATACAAAAGAAAAACGTCGTTTGATTGTTGATGAGGGATTAAAAGAGTTTAACTTATTAGAATTTCAAAATCGGTCACCTCAAAAATTATCTTTAGGAGAACAGCAAAGGGCTTCATTTCTTAGAACCATTATATCAGATCCACAGATATTAATTCTTGATGAGCCAACATCATCACTGGATCCAGCTAATACCCTTTGGTTCGAAGACTACATGAAAAATAATATTGATTATAAAACACAATTAGTAGTAATAACGAGTCATGATCAATTTCAAGTAAAAAGAATCGCTCATAATATCAGTTTCATCATCAGAGGAACAGTTGTGGAGAGCGGACTTGTAGATAAGATGGCAAATCCAGATAATTCGCAAGTTAAAAAATATCTATCAGGTGAATTGCGATTTTAAGAATGTTCAACAATTAATAAGTTGTATTTTTCTCTCCAGCTAATATTGATACTTTCAAATGGTTTTCAAAAGGGGGAAGTGGACAAGAATAATTTTCATTATATGCACAATAAGGTGAATACGCTTTATTAAAATCAAGAATAAATTTTTCTCCCTCTTTCTCTATGTCCAGGTATCTTCCAGCACCATATGTTTCATTCCCAGAAGTAACATCTCTAAATGGAATAAAATAATAGTCTGGATTATCTGCTTGTTGATATATATGAATAGGAACTTCATCTGCGTCAAGTACAAATTTCAAGAATCCAATTCTGAAATAATCCCTTATCATACCATCTGAAGTTTCCATTTGGATTGTTTCTGGATTATCATATCTTTCTAACTGAAGTATGAAGACATAATTTTCATTAATTGGGTAGTAATCCAAAGATACGAATTTGTTTCTGTCATGATGAGGAATTGGCGATTGGTGACTCTTTTTAAAAAATTGATCTTTTTGAGTTCGAGCAATTTCAATATCTTTTTTGTAACTCATTGTATAGTTATACTATTCTAAAGAATTTAAATCAATCGTATTGGATTCCGAACTTGATATATTATTCTTGATTTGTTTTCATTTGTATTCTAGTCATCAGTAAGGTCACACTATAACTAATTGAAAGTAGAATCAAACCTAGAGCAAGTGCGATATCGTTTCTCCCTTTTGAAATTTCTGTTATAATTGCTGTTGTTAATACCCTTGTATGGAATCTGATATTACCTCCGACTATTAGGATGGCACCAACCTCAGACACTGCTCTTCCAAAAGCTAAAATTATTGCAATCATGATATCATATCGTGATTCATCAATAGTGATAAAAAATAGCTGCCTTTTAGTAGCTCCAAACGAAAGTACTGTTTCTGAAAAATCCGATGGCAATGCTCGAATTGAGGATCTAGTAACTCCAATAATAATTGGCATTGTCAGGATTGCTTGAGCAAGGATCATGGCTATTGGAGTAAATAAAATTTGTAATGATCCTAAAGGGCCATTCCTTGAGATCATTATATATACAACTAACCCAACAAGAACAGGAGGTAAACCCATTGCTGTATTCAAAATTGCAGTCAATAACATGGAATTTTTATCTCGTCTAAGGCCTAAATAAACACCTACTGGAATACCAATTAAAATTGAAATTAGGACTGCTGTAATTGAAATGAATACTGACAGACCAGCAATTTCCCAAATTTCTCTGGAATTGATTAATAATAATATTACATCAATAAATGCCATTTTTCCTCACTTACTTGAAATAGGGGTAAATAATACCTTTCCTGCAATTTTATAATTACTAACTAATTCCATGGTTGAATTTTTTAATAGAAATTCTAGAAATAGTAATGCAAATTCCTTATTGCGATCTGGAAATTTTATTGGTGATACTATTAGGTAGCTATACGGATTATATAAAATTTGATCACCATCAAAAATAATATCGGATTTTATATTCGCATTTTCTTTTAACTGTAAATAAGTCCCCATATCTGATAATGTATATCCATTATTTTCAGCAGAAATTGTTAAAGTAGAAGCCATTCCTGTTCCAGTTTCAAGATACCAATCACTATCTTCAGCAGAAACACGCAAACTGGAATTTTCCCAAATCTCCATTTCTTTAATATGGGTCCCTGATAAATCCCCCCGACTATAAAATTCGATTTTCTTGTTTTCACCTGCGGTATATATTCTCACGAATGCTTCCCTTGCTGATGAAGACATGCTGACATTAGCAGGGTCTTTTGAAGGACCTACAATTACAAAGAAATTGAACCACAAGGTTGTTTTATTGACCCCATATCCACTGTTAATTAATTCATCTTCAAGTGATGGTGCATGAATTAAAATTGCATCAACCTCACCATTTTTTGCTAAATCTGCTGCTACACCTGACCCTCTTGCGATAACTTTTACATTAACACCATATTGATTTTCGAAAACTGGGATTAAAATATCTAAAAGTCCTGAATTTTCAACACTTGTCGTTGTGGCTAAGACAATCACATCCTTTTGTGTTTGGTTTGCGATATACAAGTTGAATCCGATAATAATAGTTAGTATGATTGCTGAAGCAACATATTTTTTATGCACCATTTTGTTTGTTCCTACTTACTAAAAGTAAACTTACCCGTAAATAGAGCCAATCCCAAAGTTAATGTTCCTGTACTCCCTAAATCACCCGCAGGGATCTGAATTATCTCATCACCTTTCTCAAGATCCTTTCGAGATAATCCTGGTTCATTTCCTCCAAATACAATTGCATAGCGTTTGTTTCTTAAATCATTAAGGAATTCTTTTGTCAAATTCTTGTCACCATATGGTGGTGGTGCAATTACAATAATCACTTCTGGTTGAAAAAGTTCCTTTACATCTTCAATATCCAACAATGACATGAAGTTTACATTTTGTTTGATAGCCATTTTTTGAGCAGCTGGTAGACCTCGCTGAGCAGCTGATCCTTGTGCATGGGTTATGATAAGTGTTTTAAAACCCATACCTGATGCAATTTTTATAAAATCTGTACAACTTTTGGGAGAAGTAACATTATGTAAAACTATAATTGGAAAGGAGGGATTATTCATGAACTAAATTAAATTGTTCAAAATATAACTCCTCATATTGTTTTGATTATTTGATGAATTGTTTTAGATATAATTTTAATTATTCACCATGATTTGAATATCTTTTAGTTCTAATCCTTGATGATGAAATTACCTCCCCATTTCCATCATATTCCCAAGGAATTGTTACAATATCTAGAATATTTAACCCATTGTTTATTCTAATTACATTTATTGAATCAGCAGTCCTTCTTGTTTCATACGAAACCACAATTAAATCTGCTTTTTTGTCGGTAATAGATGGTCCATACGGGTTATCTAGAATTCCAACAGTAGCAATAAATTTGTTTTCTAAGAGAAAATCATTTACAGATTTAATTCTTACATCGAGTTTTTGGATTTTGTCATTAAACAATTTTCCTTCAAATAATGTTTTTCCAAATTGATCAGAAATTACACCTATGAAAGCATCCTTTGCTAAATTGCAAGCAGTTGAAATTAACAAAGCATGTCCAGAATGGAAATTATCAAATGTCCCGCCCAATACAGCTTTCTTGAATAGTTTTATATCATTTCTGATATTATATCACCTCATAATACTTAATTTAATTTTGTATATCTTTAGTTTTAATGCTTAACCAATATCTACATTCCTAGTTTAACAGTTATTTAGTGCACTAATATTATTCTTCAATTTAAAAAATGATTAATTTGATATGTTATTAGTCAAATTATTTCACCAATAAAATGACCTCAATGGAAATTAAAGTATTTCTAGATGGTTTTCTTGTTCATTGAATATAATTTTATATACTCTAATTTTTGACACTAAATTGTTGACTGATCTTCCAAGATCGGTTCAAGAGATATAATCAATAAGTTGATTAATATCAAAGTAGGCTCCTTAACCGGGAAAGTTAAGCCTCGCATCGGGCTCTGTTTGTACTAATTTGCGCGAGCATTTGGGAAGGCTGCCACGTTGCATTTAATTGCGGCCATAGAGCGAGTGTGACACCGGGAAACATCCGAACCCCGATAGTTAAGGAGTTTTTTTTATGCGCAAATTTTCACTATTTCCCAAAATTAGATTATACCTCCCTTTAATTCCTTAGCATCATAGCTTTAGGTTTTAATTTCAAACAATAACTATCGATTATGATACTCTCAATTGTTATACTAATAATATTCGATATTATATTTAGCCGATGGTTTGTATTTGTTTATATTAAAATAATTATGTTTCATTATTTAATAAAAAGTGATAATGTGTTTTTTACTTTGTTTGGGAGAAAGATACTCAAGGTCATTATTATTCGTCCAACTACTTCGATGGCAAAAAAAGTAGCGGCAACATAAAAATTCTCAGATCTCATTGCTATAACACCAATCCCTTCGAATAGGATCATCATTATTGTTGCTAATGTCATAAGAAAAATTCTGTACCTTGCTAGAAGATATGGTGACTGTCGAAAGACAAACAAAAACATTTGAGTGATAATAATTATCATTGTTAAACTAAAAACAAAAATCCCTATTATACTCAAATAAGAATTTTCTATTATTGCGCCAACAATGAATAAAAGTATTCCTGAGGCTGTTGAAACAACAGCTGTTCTGTGTTTATCAGTATCTAAATTGATAACAAGTGCCCCCCATGTCACTAAAAATATTGCGGAAAATAATGCACTCAAGGCAGGGGCAAATTGTCTAAAATTACTATTTTGATATTTAATACCTAACGCCCGAGTTAAAAATATAAGATTATAAAAAATTAAAATGCCTATCATAGAAATTGTTGGTTTCTGTTTAATTGAAGATTTTAGTCGAATCAATTCTGGAATTAAAAGTCCAAATCCTATTAAGCTCCTACTTACCTCAGTATAATATATTAACTGTAAATTTGAAATCATTTGTAACTGATAAAATTGATCGATTTTAGTATAAGAATACAGTAATTTCGAAATATTTGATATTTAGCTATTAATTAAGCTGTTTAAGAAGGATAATCTCCTAAATTAATCATGGCTCAAAAATATGAAGAAAGTGAAGTGTTTGTTATTAGAACTCTAGAATGTGATTTGTGTCAAAGATTCGATTCAATAATGATTACAAAAAGAGAAATGTTTGAACGAATTAGCAGAAATAAATTACAAATCGGAAGTTATTATTTGAATCACAATGATCACGTTCGTGTGGTTTATTTTGATTTGGATGGAAAATATCTTGGGGACACAATTTCTTTAAATTTAAGAGATGATATTACAACTCATATAAATGGATCAATTCCTATATTCCCAAAAGTTAAAAAAGGGGTCGCTTATACTTTTATTCGAAAAATGATGTCTCAATTTCTAAGCACAAGTCAAACCATAAGTATTATAGGGCCTTCTTTAGTTGGTAAAACATCATTAACATATTATTTGGAGACAGGAATCCCTGAACGGCATTCTCAGAGGATAGATCACTCAGCAACTATGGGGAAATCAGTTAAAAGAATGAAAATCGGGAATATTAATTTGAAAATACTAGATATGGGTGGGCAAAAAGATTTCTGGGGTGGTTGGGAGGAATCAATTCGCGAATCAGATAAAATTATATTTATTTTTGATGGAACTGCATTTAACTATGAAGAAATAGCAGATTCACTCTCATTAGCCATTGATTATAGAAGTGAACGTCTTGTACCATTTCTAATATTAGTTAACAAAATGGACTTATTCATTGATGGGTATACAAACAAATTTTCTAGTGTTGATGAAATTAATAATTCACTTGAAATCACCAACCCAAGGGACATTTGGACCCTTGAAACATCGATATATAATGGACTTTGTTACAACTATGGTGCTGAACAAAGTGAAACACCACTTTCTAAGGTTATCTCAGATTTTCTTATTTTAAATTAGAAAGAAAAAATAGTTTATTTAATGATTTAAAGAATATCAAATATTTAATTCCACTTAGATGACAGTGTCCTCTTCTATTTAAATGAAGAAATGCAGTACTATCCTATATAAAGAGTTACAAAATATGATCTATTTAAATTCCTCTAATTTAAATTCTATTAAGTTTAATAGATTGGAAAATTTTGATAAGAATCATCTGACACTTAATTTACTCCTATCAAAATATCAACAAGAGAGGTTAATTCTCTTTTGTATGAGAGGCAGGTATAATTATGAGTAAAATGCTTTCAAAAGATGAAGTTGTTGAAATAATAATCAAAGAAACAGATTATACTAAAGATGATGTCATCAAGATGATTAATGAGACAATTGAAACCATGGATAACATGGTCAATGAAGAAGGAGCTGCATTTGTAGTGGCAAATAATTTAGGAGTATCTATTAACCCTAAGAAAATTACAGAAGCATTAAAGATAAATCAATTAGTTCCTGGACAATCAAATATTACTGTAATTGGTAGACTGAATAGGATATATTCAGTTCGTGAATTCAATAGGAAAGATAACACTACCGGAAAAGTAAGAAATTTGGAAATTATTGATAGTACGGGTAACGCCCGAATTTCATTATGGGATGCAAAGACAGGTATCGTTGAGGAAAAGCAATTGAAAATTAACCAAATTGTCAAAATTTCTGGAGGAAGTACTAAAATGGGATACAAGAATGAAATAGAAATTACATTAAGCCAAAGAGGATTAATTGAGATTGAAACAGAATCTAGTGAAAATGCTTTTCCAACTGTTGAAAGTGCTCCATTTTCAAGGCTAGAGGATATATCAGAATCCACCAAAAATATTTCTATTATTGCTAAAATTGTGGATAAACAAGGAGTAGTTGAATTTGATAAGAATGATAAAAAGGGCAAAGTAACAAATCTTTTTGTAGATGATGGTACAAAGAAATTAAGGCTAATCTTTTGGAATGAAATGGTTGATATGGCTCTTACCTTCGATAAAGGCGATGTAATAAAAGTTACAGATTTACGAGTTGGATTAAATAAATACAATGATGTGGAATTAACCTTTAACAACTATTCTGAAATTTCTAAAAGTCAAAACATAGATGAATTTAATAAAGTCGAAATAGCTCAAGAAATTGTAATACAGTCACTCTCCGATATAAAAGCCGGTATGAATGAATTAACAATAACAGGTAAACTTCTAAGCAAGGGGGAAATTAGAACATTTGAGAGAAACAATCAAACCGGAAAAGTAGGGTCAATAATAATTAGAGATAATTCTCAATCTATGAAAGTTAATCTTTGGGGGGAGGCAACAAATTATCTTGAATCAATGGATGAAGGTTGTCTTGTTAGAGTACACAACGCACGAGCTTCTTTGAGTGATTATAGTGGAGAAATAGAACTTTCAGTTAGTGAAAAATCACTTATTGATATATCTAATGATGAGGTAGACACAGATCTTTTTGATTCCGAGCTTACAACCATAAAATTTATTGATGTGACCACAGCGAAATTAGGCGTGAATATCCAAGTTTCAATTACAGGTAGTTATGATGCAAAAGAAATTGCAAGGGATGATGGAACAACATCTCGTGTGCAGAATCTTTCAGTTGTAGATTTAGATGGTATTTATGGTAGAGTTGCTGCTTGGGATGATAATATTAAAACTATCCAAAGTTTAATGACTGGAGATGGTGTTCAGTTGAATTTCGTCAAAGTTAAACCAGGTTCCGGCAATTATGGACCCGAAATAATAATTCAGAAGGAAACTAAAATTGAAAAACTACCTGCTGATATCGTATTCGAAAAATCCGGTACAAGTGCTTCTGACGTGTCTTATGATGAAATTAGTCTTGACAATCAGGAAAAAATGACTACTGAAAATGCAAAAATTCAATTCTCAGGTAAAATTAGTGAAGTAGACAGTTTTCGAATTTATGATAGCTGCTCTGAATGTGCAAAGAAAGTTATTAGAAATTCTGAATTAGAAGATGTTGGTGTATGTGAATATCATGGAGAGGTACAAATTACTCCTAAGATGGTTTTAACATTAATAATAACAGATGATAATGGATCTGCCCGTGTCACATTCTTTAATGCGCAAACAGAAAACCTATTTGGATTTAATTCTAAAGATGCCAAAGATATGATTGATAGACTTGGTGAGCAAGAAGCTCCAATTAACAAAAGCCAAATAATAAATAAAACAATTACTATAAAGGCTTCAGTCTCATTTAATGAACATAGAGATGAATATTCAATAAGAGCTAATGCTTTTGAAATATAATTATTTATTTATTTCCGGAATTTACTATAAATATAATACACAATTAGCAAACCTACGGTCCCCAATAAGAAATACCCTATGGCCCTTGCAATATTAACAGATTGAGTTGTACCAGTTACTTCAACTGTCTGATTTTCCAAAGCATATCTGTTTTCCCAAGATGTTCCATCAGCTATAGATGTGTTAAATACTGCAAATCCAATCGAAACATTATATTTCCCTGGATTTAGATCTATATTTTCTCTAAAGCTATCACTGTAAATATCATTTTTATTTAAAATTACGCTATCACGAGGGTAACTTCTACTATAGTCAAATAATTTGGGATCTCTAATACTTGATTGACCTAATAGCTCGATAAATGTCACATTCATTGAGAAAACCCAAATCGTTGTATTTCCCAAATTATAAATTGAACCAGTAAATTCAATTGATTCCCCTTCTTTTATCCTATCGTTTTCAACAGAACCCACATAAGCATCTACTTGTGATAACTGTGCATTTGTATTAATTCCAACATTTAATATGATGAATATAAGGAATCCAATAGTAATTCCTCTTAGCAACGAATTTAATTTCATAATTATTCACTTATTAATTCTGATAGTTCAATGCGAATTTCATCGCCTGCTCTCTCTAATCTCTTTTCAAAAGTATTATCAACAAAAACCTTTGTATCCTTTCTCACAAGTTTAAGGCCTCCCAATGATTTTAAATCATCATCAGATAATTTAATTTCAGTTTTTTGTTTGCAATAATTATTAATTTTACTTTCTATATCTGTAATAGTTGATTTCGAAAAAATAGACATATCTTCCTTTCTAACATATAAAATTAGATCACCACCACCAATACTATTTCCACTGATTTCTAACAAACTTTGTAAATACTTTTTATAATCATCACTAGTAGTATAGGATTGGATTTTGGACCTTGCCTCAACAAAAATCTCATCAAATAATTGTTCTCTTGTATCCAAATAATCCATTTTTAGGGCTAGTTTTTTTCTGGATATATCTTGAACCTTGATGTTGTTTGAATCTCGTTCAGCTTTAATCAAAACTTCATTTTTTACTTTTTGTGCCTCTCCTTTTGCTGTATCCAATACTTTTGCAACATCTAACTTAGCTTGTGTTATAACATTCTCTGCTAACGTCTTAGCTTTCACTTCGATTTCTTCTTTAATTCTTGAAAATGCAAGATCATCGTCCGGCTTACTCGAAGGTGTAGTAGGGCTATCTTCATCAAAGCTCAATTGTACTCAATCAAATATTTTCCCCTATATTTTAATGATTATGACTTTGCCTCTAGAATGATACAAATAATTTTGGAATTAATGTTATTCAGTAATCGGAAGAAAACATCAAAATTATCATGTTATGATATTTAATTATCCAAATTTGATCATCTTCAAACCGACTTAGCACATATAACTGCATTTGATCGTTTTCTTCGAATTTAATTAATTGTATATCTACGGTATCCAACATTTTTTGTACATCGTTTTTATTTATTTTCCGCATTATTTGATAACTTAGAATAATTCCTTTAGGTATTGTGATATCAAGTATTTGTGTAAAAAACAATGAGATTTCTGGAAAAATCTCTCGTTCATCCATTAACAATCATTAATACTTGCACAATTAAAGTAATGAAAATGAAGTTCGAATAAAATTATCATTTCAGTAACTTTCAACAGAATATTTGAAAAATTCAATATTTAATTTACAAATACACTAAAAANGATNNNCNNANANTNNTGGATACCGTAGATACTNNAATTNATNANATTCCTAATAATACAGTTTTGATAATTTTTGGTGCATCAGGTGATCTTACAAGAAGAAAATTGATGCCAGCTTTGTATCATTTATCAAGAGAATCATTATTACCTAATAACTTTCAAGTAATTGGAATAGGAAGAAGGATACATGAAGGACAAGAATTCATTCAACAAATGCAACATAGAGTTCGACAATATTGTTCACATAATATGGAGCAAAGATATTGGAAACCTCTTGCTAGAAAAATGATGTCAATAAAAAATGATTTTAAAAATATTGATACCTATACCTCGATCTTAAATATAATAGGAGAACTCGAAAAAGAATGGAAAAATTCAGCTAACATTCTTTTTTATTTAGCAACATCACCATCACATTTTCTGTCCATAATTAAACAATTAGCTGATCATAATTTAAATGTACAAAATAAATCTAAGTGGACAAGGATTATTGTTGAAAAACCATTTGGATTGGATTCAATATCAGCAAAGGCACTTCACGAACAAATTTCGAAATATTTTAATACATCTCAGATTTTTAATATTGATCATTTCTTAGGAAAGGAAGCGGTTCAAAATATATTGACATTTCGAATGTCGAATATAATGTTTCAGCCTTTATGGAACAAAAATTATATCGAACAAATTCAAATAATTTCTGCAGAAACCATCGGAGTAGAGGGTAGAGTTGGTTTTTTTGAACAAACAGGTGCAGTTCGTGATATGATACAATCACATCTGATCCAAATTTTAGCCTTACTAACCATGGAACATCCTGCCTCTTTGGAAGCAGAAGACATTCGAAAAGAGAAATTAAAACTCCTACGATCTATTAGGAAATATTCAATTCACGAAGCAGGAGAGTATTCCATTCGGGGACAATATAAGGAAGGAGTGGTAAATTCTGAGTTAGAATGTAAATATACTGATGAGATCGGTATCAATGAAAAATCAAGAGTAGAGACATATGCTGCAATAAAATTATTTATTGATAATGAACGTTGGGAAGGGGTTCCTATTTATCTTAGAACCGGTAAGAGAATGTCAAGACGGACTAGTGAGATATTTATACAATTGAAAAGAACAGAAGGTAGCACAATTCCAACAAATATGAAAAAACAAACTCCCATTGCTAATACAATCAGATTAGTAATTCAACCAAGAGCAAGTGTTGAATTAACAATCGGATGGAAACCCATCGGTCTAATAACCGATGTAGAACCAACTAACCTTCAATTTGGAATTAAACCAGATATCAAGGAACCAAAAGCATATGAAAGATTATTAGTAGATTCGATGAATGGTGATTCAACTCTATTCATAAATTATGAGGAGATCATAGAAATGTGGAAAATTGTTGATCCTATTGTACAAAATTGGTATCTAGATAATAAAAAAATAGAAAATGGAAAACTAGTGGAAAATTTATATTATTACCCAGCAGGAACTTGGGGGCCTAGAGAAGCTAATATTTTGATTGAAAAAGATTCGAACAAGTGGAGTAGATTATAGATTATTTCCAATTACTATGAAAAGAGTGATTAATATCATCAATTCTCTGGTATCCGTGAGCACCAAAAAAGTCCCGTTGGGCTTGAATTAAATTTGTTGGAAGATTAATTGTTTTTAAACCATCAAAATACGTCAGGGCGGAACTCAATCCAGGTACTGAAATTTCATTATTAATGCCTAATATTGCAATCTCTCTGAGATCATCGATGTATTTTTCAATTTCTTTGTTAAAATAAGGTGCGAAAATTAAATTTTCCAATTCAATATTGTTTTTATAAGCCTGAGTTATTTCTCCTAAAAAGCTTGATCTTATTATACATCCATTCTGCCATATTGATGCGATGCTTGATAGTTGATATCCCCATGTATTTACCTCTGATGCCTTTTTTAATAATTGAAAACCTTGAGCATAAGATAAAATTTTAGATAAGTATAACGCATTTTCTAGTTTAAGAATAACTTCTTCGTTATCTAGTTTGATATTTTTGATCTTAGTTATGAATTTTCTACTTGCATTTTTTCTTATTTCTTTATTTGAAGATAATGTTCTTTGGAAAACAGCCTGAGCAATTAATGATAGTGTTTCAGAATAATCCAAACCTGCTTCGACAGTCCATCTTCCTGTTCCCTTTTGTTTAGCAACATCTAAAACTTGAGAAACCAAGTATTTTCCTGTTTTATCATCTTTTTTTTGTAAAATATATCCAGTAATTTCAATTAAATATGAGTTTAATTTCGTTTTATTCCAATTTCTAAATATGTCCGCCATCTTTGAGTAACTTATTTTCAAGACGTCTCTCATAATTTGATAAATTTCACTAATTAATTGCATATCTCCATACTCAATGCCATTATGAACCATTTTTACGAAATGACCAGCACCACCTGGACCCAACCATGTACAACATGCAGTACCATCATCCGCCTTAGCAGCAGTTTTTAGAAATAATTTTTCAATTGTAGCCCATCCTAATATCGATCCTCCTGGCATTATAGATGGTCCATATCTAGCTCCATCTTCACCTCCTGAAATCCCTGCCCCAATAAAATGAATTTTCTTTTTGCTTAATTCTAAATATCTTCTTT
The DNA here is from genome assembly GCA_001940725.1 of Candidatus Heimdallarchaeota archaeon LC_2. The sequence goes on from MDVR01000005.1 coordinate 22,887, forward strand.
CAGTGTCTTTATAGTGTGAATTTCCACCATCAATAATTAAATCATTTTCATCTAGAATACTAGTTAAATCTCTAATTTGATCATCAACAGGCTTTCCTGATTTTATCATAAGTAATATTTTCCGTGGAATATCTAATGATTGAACAAAATCATTCAAATCATAATAAGGAGAAATATTTTGGTGAGGATTAACATTAACGAATTCCTCAGTTTTCTCACGAGATCTGTTATATATTGCTACTTTATATTCATTATCTGCTATATTAAGGGCTAAATTCTGCCCCATAACTGCCATCCCTATAATACCAATTGAATTCATCGAAATTATTTTTTTCTTCTTAGCTAACTATTTATATGGTTAGATCAAATTCTTTTATTTTACAAAAATAATATATGATTATTACGTGCGTCTAAGAAGATTGATTAATGCTTTGGGGACATCTTCATGTGAACTTACCATCGCGAATCTCCCACCAGTTTTTCGTGCCATATCCATTGATAGTCTTCTTCCCCAATCATGATTAGATGGTAATCCTAGAATATGTAATTTAGGAAATCTAAATAATTCCTTCCTAGGGTCTCCTCCTTTGTTAAATACACCATCACTTATGAGAATTGCAAATTTATTATGTCCTCTCATCTTTTTCAATTCGATACCTGCTAAATTCAATGCTTCACTTATGTTCGTATATCCTGCACTTTCCGCATCAAGTATCCGATTTACTAATTCGTTGATATCCACTTTTTCATTAGCCCTTTTAACAATGTACGCCTTAGTATTGAATAAAATTATTGCATAGTTGTCATGTTCTAAATGATATGCCATAACCGCAACAGCTAGTGCTGCTGTCACAAATTTTCCACCGTATAAAGAACCTGAAGTATCAAAAATAAGTACACCCGATTTATTTTTTTCTCTCTTTTCAATAGCAACTACATCTTCATAAGTAAGAATCCTTTTTTCAAGGTAATTTTCTAAAGTTGCTTCATCATCAAAGTCAAAGGCATCCGGGGTATATTCTGTTTGAACATAAATATTTCCTCGCAATCCACTTCCTGTAATTCCTCTAGAAATTTTTAAAATACTTCTTCGAGCTAATCTTTGAAAAATGGGTCTTGTATGTTCTGATAAATTCCCTCGTAACATAAAAAATAAATTTGGTGCATTATTATCTCCTGATGCTGCTTTTCTTGCTAGCATTTGATATCCTTCTTGGCTAGATAATGCCTCTGATACCGCCATTTGATTATTCATTGCTAATCCTTGTATTGCAGGCATATTTTCTACTTGAATTGCAGTTTCAGTGTGTTTTTTGATTTGCATGAAATCCATTCCCTTGGATAAATTATGATATTTATTCGAGGTTCTTCTTCCTGTTATAATTTCAGCATCAAGTATCTTGTCTTTATCAAATTTTCCTCGCATTGAGGATAGTTGATTTAGGAGATCATCCGGTATTTTGGAAGATCCTGAGATCTCCTTTCCTAGAAAAAATCCTGCTCGGACAATACCTGGTTAATGATTTCTGTGAGTACTTCTTCCACACGTCTATCAACACCATCTTCTACTTCTACTTTCGTAGCGAGAGCCATTATACCAGCTTCTACCCATGATTCTGGAACTGTTTTATCCAAGTATTGAATTATGCTAGCGAAATCTATTGCTCCTCTAATTGAACTACCTCTTCTTAAATCATTCCAATCCCTCGATCTTCTCGTAACTGCAACTGTCACATTTACTACTTGATCATCATCAATCTTAGATCTGATTTTAACAATCTCGCGTTCTTCCTCTTCTGTTTGGTATTCTAATCTAATCCAAGCGAATCGGTCTTTCAAAGCTTCTGAGAGTGGGGTAGTTGCAACAAATTCTTGAGGATTCATTGCTGCAATTATTAAGAATCCATCTTTCGCGTCGATACGTCCTAATTTTGGCACCATTATCATACCTTCATCCATTGCTACTAGTAAAACATTTTGTGTTCCTTCTGGCATACGATTTAATTCATTTAAAAATAGAATCGAACCGTTTCTCATTGCACTAACTAATGGACCTGAAACAAATGATTCCCAATTGTATCCTTTCTGAACTACCATTGGTGGATCGAAATGCCCTACTAACCGCGCTGCACTATATCGGTCATCTCCATCAACCCTTTCTAAGTTCTGTGAAAAATAGTTTGCAATAGAATGAGCAATAGTTGTTTTACCAACACCCACATCACCTTCTAACAGGAGATGCTTTTCAGCAAGTTTTCCTGCAAGACACATCTTTAGTTCATTTTCTCTCCCAACAAGACTGTAATGGTCTTGTAATTCTAATATTACTTCATCTAATGTCTTCCCGTTAACTGTTATTAATTCCGCTTCACTCATGTAAACACCGTATATTTATTTGGAATAACTGGTATGGATTGTTAATCCGTTAAACTACGTCATTCTCTTTAATGTTTTTGTTTTTAAGTATGAAGTTAATTACCTCTAATTTTTTCACAAGATATTAAAATAATCAATTATCGAAGAAAATAATCTTCTTACTTTAAAAATTAAAACCACATGAAACAAAATCAATAGATCCATAGTTAATTTGGTTTACTGTTAAAAATGGCCTGAGAGGGATTCGAACCCCCGTTCAATGCATCCCGAACGCATCATGATACCAGACTTCACTATCAGGCCAGTAGATGAAAAGATTGACTTAATATTTTTATGCAAAAGGATTAACAGTAGAGTTCAATAATAATACAGTAAAGATTAATGCAGATGTAAGGAATCCAACACCTCTCGGACTTATTTTAAATCCCGGTAATTCTTCATCAAAATATCTCATCAAACCTGCACCAGTCGATGGCATGGGTGCATTATCTTTTTTGCTCTTTGGTTTTCTTAATGACATCTTCATATCAATCATTTTAAACTAATACAAAACTTCTTCCTTATTTTCAATTGGGTATGAATGAATTTTATTTTTTTTCAAATCTTATAATTTCAACGACTATAATTAATTGATTTAATTTGGATTAAATTGATAAAAATAATAAATAAGTACTAATTTGATTGTAATTTTTGAATTGTGCAATGTCTGAAAAAGAGATTGATAAATTAGTCAAAAGTGCAATTGAAGCAAAAGACAAATCCTATTCCCCATATTCGAATTTTCGTGTAGGGGCAGCGTTATTGACCGAAAATAATAATATTATTCAAGGTTGCAATATAGAAAATATTTCATTTACTCCTACAGTATGTGCTGAGAGATCAGCTTTCTTTACATCAATTATTTCTGGTGACAGAAAATTTCGAGCGATCGCCATTGCTACAGATGATATTAAATTTAGCCCCCCTTGTGGAGTATGTAGACAGGTCATGGCTGAATTTGTAAAATCTGATTTTGAAATAATACTAGTAAATAACAAATCTGAGTTTAAAATATTACAATTCCAAGATATTTTCCCTTATCCCTTTGAACCTTCTGAATCAATTGGGATGAAGGAATAATCTTTTTATTTTTGATATTTTGGAAATTGGTTACGTTCAACAAATATCTTTTCTGGATGGACAATTTTACCTGTATCTCCATTTATAAAAGCCTTACTTGATCTAAAACTTGTCCCTAATCCAATTAATTCACCTTTTGGACTTAATATTGCAATTTTTTCTCCAGTGTTAAAATCTGAATAAGCTATTACACCTGCAACAAATAAATCAGTACCATGACTAATTGGATCAATTGCATTCAATCTTATAACTACTTTTGGGACGTTAGTAATTGCATTTTCCATAGGTTGAATAATTTTTCTCAGCCCTTCCTCATCCCCAACTTCCTTATAACTTTCATAAGCATCAAACAATTGATGTAATGTTACACCTTGGTTTTCATGAAATGGACCGGTTTTAATTCTTCTTAATTCTCTCATATACGAAGCACTACCAATAGATTTCCCTAAATCTACACATAAAGTTCGAATATATGTTCCCGATTCACAATCTATTTTCAACAAGATTTGTTTATCAATTACGTCCAATATTTCAATATTATAAATTCTCCTCTTTCTAAGTTTTTTAACAACGTTCGACTTTAATGGCGGAACTTGATATATCTCATCAATATATTCTTTTAAAATTTTTTCCCATTCAGTGATATCTTTACTTTCGGCACTATGCAGATTACAAATATAAGTTTTCGATGATTCCAATAATATAGATAGTACTTTTGTTGCCTTGGCTAAGGCAATTGGAAGTATTCCAGTAACATTAGGATCCAATGTTCCTGAATGACCAGCTTTATTGAGCTTTAATATTTTTTTAACAATTGAAACAATTTCATGTGAAGTAGGTCCACTATGTTTGTCGAGGACGATGAGACCATATTTAATATGATCCAATATTTTTCTCTCATCGGGAAAGTAACCAAATTTTGATTCTTGTCCTTCTTTTATTGCCTCTTGATCTATAATATATAAATTTTCGAATTGTTTCATTCTTATGTAATCAATTTAATTTGGTTTCCATAAACTTCTTAAGTTTAGCATCGCCATCAATTGCTGTCATTACAGTTGCATCCAAATTATCCCCAATAGATATATCAACAGAATATTCTGTCGGTTCAATATGGGTAATATTTACTCTTCTTCTTCGAACTCCTGTGAATTCTTGAGGTCCTGTTACTTCCACAAAATTTTGATCTATTATTTGTGTTACTACTGCTCTACGACCTGCTTCTCGGCCCATAATTTTTGTTACAATTCTTCCAACGGATATTGCTGACATTGATTTTTCCTCATCATTCTCGCCCTAATTAAATGTTAATTAGCGATGAATTAATTTTCAGTTAATATATATCTATAAGAAATTGATGATTGTGCTTCTTTAAGAATGAGGGTTGACAAAATTATTAGATTATTTAGGCAAGTTCTACTTCTATTCTAATATCATCAGGGACATTTAATCGCATAAGTAAGTGCATTGCTTTTTCATCTGCATCTAAATCAATTAATCTCTTATGAATTTTCATTTCATAATGTTCCCAAGTCTGAGTTCCATTACCACATGGTGATTTTCTTACCGGGATTATTACTTTTCTTGTTGGAAATGGAATTGGACCTTTCATCCTTACACTTGCCTGTTCAGCAATTTTAGTTAGCTGATCACAAATTTTAGTTAAAGAATCGACAGTAGTACTTAATAAACGTATACGAGCTCTTTGTACCATAAAATTACCTACTTTTTACAATACTTGTGTAAAATTCCTTTAATTTAAAATGTGCGATTAAGTCTCTGTGGAATGCGGAAATTATTCAATTATACAAATTGTGTGAATTACTATACAAATATGTAATCAAATGAGTAAATATATTTTAATGAAGTGCAATATTTCGAGATTAGATGATATGAATTGGATTTTACCCAATTTGTATTATTTATATTTTCATTACATGACTTTTAAGATGTGATGGATGATTGAAGAGCTGATTACAATTGTCTGATATGGTCATTTTAACAACAATCAATGAAACAGGTTTCATTACTTCTAGGAAGGATAAATGGTGGGTTAAACCATTAATTCAAGGTGGATTTTTTGGAGGATTCGCAATCTATACAATAATTGTTTTATTGTTTGGAGGTGACAATTTTAAAGTAGATGAATATCACTATTTGAGTCCAATTTTTGACCCAGAGGTGGAAATATCCGGCTGGCCAGATAATGTGTCTCCAGGTTTTATTCTCATTTGGGCTCCAGTAGGTTTTAGAGCTACTTGTTATTATGGAAGGCAAGTTTATTACAGAGCATTTTTTATGGATCCACCTGGTTGTTCAATTGGCGAATTAAGAGCTGTTGATCAAAAATATAAAGGGGAAAATAAATGGCCTTTCATCCTTAATAATTTGCATAGGTACTTTTTCTATCTTGCTTTCATACTTACCTTTTTTCATTGGTTTTCATTTTTCCATACATTACGAGTTGATGGGGAATTTCGAGTAGGTTTGGGTGGAATAATATTATTATTTGATTCCATATTTCTTTCACTTTATGTTTTATCATGTCATTCTTGTAAACATGCGATTGGTGGAGGGTTGAATTCTGTATCAAAAACAAAAACTCGACGTGCACGTTTTAGAAGCTGGAAATTTATTAAAAAATTGAATGTTAGACATGGAACATATTTTTGGTTAAGCATGATCACAGTCCTTCTTGGTGATTTATATATTAGACTTTTGGCAATGGGAATCATAGAATCAGATTGGAGGTTAATCTAATGGGAAAAGTTGATATGCAAAATGAACTTAGCCAGTTAGAATTAATGGACTTTGATGTATTAATAGTTGGTGCTGGTGGTGCTGGATTAAGAGCCGCAATCGCAGCGGCAGAATCTGGATCAAGTGTTGGAATTATTACAAAATCATTACTAGGAAAGGCTCATACAGTAATGGCTGAAGGTGGAGCTGCTGCAGCATTGGGTACAGCTGATCCAAGAGATAATTGGAAAGTCCATTTTCGTGATACCATGAGAGGGGGAAAATTTCATGGAAACTGGAAAATGGCCCAAATTCATGCTCAACAATCTCCAGAACGCATTTTAGAATTAGAAAAGTGGGGTGCTGTTTTTGATAGGACACCTGATGGGAAAATAAATCAAAGAAACTTTGGTGGGCATCTCTATCCAAGACTCGCACATGTGGGTGATAGAACTGGTTTAGAGATGATTCGAACTTTACAAGATAAGGCTGTCCAAACTGATGGAGTTTCTATTTTAATGGAAGTTACTATGACAAAAATCCTAACTCAGAACAATCAAGTTCTCGGTGTGATTGCTTATCGGAGAGACAATGGGAAATTGTTAAAAATAAGTTGCAAGTCTTTAATAATTGCCACGGGAGGAATTGGAAAATCATATGTAATAACTTCGAATTCCTGGGAATATACCGGTGATGGGCATAGTTTGGCTTTCGATGCTGGTGCTGAATTGATTGACATGGAGTTTGTTCAATTTCATCCAACAGGAATGGTATATCCGAGCAGCGTTAAGGGTGTCCTAGTAACTGAGAGTGTTAGGGGTGAAGGAGGTATCCTTCTTAATAGTGAAGGTAAACGATTTATGTTCAATTACATTCCAGACATGTTTCAGGGAGAATACGCGGAAACAGAAGAGGAGGCTCAAAGGTGGGTGAATGGAGATAAAACTGCACGAAGACCACCTGAATTATTAACTCGTGATGTTGTCGCAAAAGCTATTTTAGCGGAAGTTGAAGCTGGAAGGGGTACTCCTAATGGAGGTGCATACTTAGATATCGCATCCCAAAGAACTCCTGAGGAAATTAAGAAGAAACTTCCATCAATGTATCATCAATTTATTACTTTGGCTGATCTTGATATTACAAAAGATCCAATGGAAGTTGGGCCAACTACTCATTACGTTATGGGTGGTATCCGTGTCGATCCTGAAACTCAAGAAACAACGGTAAAAGGATTGTTTGCATCAGGTGAGGTTGCAGCAGGCTTACATGGAGCTAATCGGTTAGGAGGTAATTCATTATCTGATTTAGTAGTTTTTGGTAAACTTGCAGGTGAATATGCATCGAAGTTTGCAAAATCACAAAGTGATTCACCGAAAATCCCTGATAGTTCACTAATTGAAATTCTAGAGGAATTATTGGAACCCTTTAATGAAGAAAATAATCTGAATCCCTACGAAATACATGAAGAATTAAAGAAGATCATGGGTACTCATGTGGGAATAATTAGGAAAAAAGAAGATTTAGAAATTGGAATTCAAAAATTGAAGGAGATTTCTGATAAAGCAAAAAAAGTTGGTGCTAAGCCTGGAAGAATATATAACCCGAGCTGGCATCAAGCATTGGATTTGCAAAATATGATAGTTACTGGGAAATTATTGGCTATATCTGCATTATCACGAAACGAAAGTAGAGGGGGTCATACTAGACTTGATTTTCCTGAATCAAATCCCGATTTGGTTAATATTTATTATGTCTTGAAAAAAGATGAAAATGGCGAAATTTTAGTGGAAAAAGAAATTATGCCCGATATGCCAAATGATCTTCAAGATATTATTGAGGGGGTTACTTCATGAGTCAACAAAATGAGCAAACCACAAATCTGAAAGTTGTGGTTGAACTTGGTGATCCCAAAACTGGATCAAGATTTGAAGAATATGATGTAGTCGTGGATCCTTCAATGGTAGTATTGGATGTTATTCATAAAATTCAAGCTACTGATAATCTTGAATTAGCTGTACGGTGGAATTGTAAAGCCGGTAAATGCGGATCTTGCGGTGCTGAAGTTAATGGAAATCCAAAACTCTTGTGTATGAGTAAATTATCTGATTATGATCTAACTAAACCAATGATGGTTCAACCGATGAAGTCATTTCCGTTAATTAAAGATTTAGTCACAGATGTCTCTTGGAATTATGAGGTGAACAAACGGATCAAGCCATATGCTCATCCAGAAGGGTTAATTAATCCTAGAATGGATCAAGTTGATGTAGATAGAGTACAAGAATTTAGGAAATGCATTGAATGTTTCCTTTGTCAAGATGTTTGTCATGTATTAAGATCCCATTCTAGACATGATACTTTTGCAGGTCCTCGTTTCTTGGTTCGATTGGCCGGTCTTGAGATGCATCCACTTGACACTGCCGACAGATTGCCAGAAATAAAAAACGAGTTTAATGTTGGATATTGCAATATAACAAAATGTTGTACTGAAGTATGTCCAGAATCAATTCCTATTACTGATGAAGCAATCATAGCTTTGAAAGAAAGAGTTGCTGATAGATATTATGATCCATTACGTATGGTTGGAAGATTCTTTAAACGATTGTTCTAAAATGTAAGAATTAAATTTAATCATTTCAATACGTATCATGATTTCAATTTATAATATCTCATAATATCAATATTTATGAACAAATTTGTAATTAGTAGTGTTTCAATCACACGAACACAGACGGAAGATATTGAATCTTTTACTCAAAGAATTCTCACAGAATTAAATAAAGTACCTTCTGAATCATTATTAGTCGTATTACCTGAATATTGTTGGGGAAATTCTAGTTTAAGTGAAGTTAATAATAGCATTCTTCAAATTAGAAATGAATATAAGATGAACTTCATTTTTGGTACTTTTGCTTTTGACAATGGTTTTGGCAATATTACCAATAATGCAATAATTGCGTTTCATGATAAAAAGATCACGTATTCAGCAAAAACAGTGCCAATGATGGGTGAACAAATGAGGCAGCAGGTTAAAGCAGGTAATAATATTGGTGTTGTAGATTTAAACAAACTAAAAATTGGGATCTTGATATGTGCAGATTTGTGGAATTGGAAACTAGTACATCGATTGGTTGTAGAAGAAGGTGCACAGATGCTAATTATTCCTGCTTTTACTGTTGTACCCAGAGGATTACATCAGTATGCAAAATATCAGTGGCTTTCCCTTGCAATTACAAGAAGCAGAGAATTTGTAGTTCCAATTCTGATTTCGGATCATTTAGAAGGTACACAAGAATATGATGTAGGGGGCGTAAGTTGCATTATTGATCCTTCTTTTAAAGACTCAAGTATTTCATCTATAGAAGATTTTGTCAATGTGAGTACTAATAAATCTGTTTCTTTTGAAATCAATTTGAAACCAATACTCGAATATAGAAATTACCGAAAAGAAAATGGTTTATTGCAAAAATAAATTTAAAAGAAATCATCTAATGATTTTTGAAAATTAGTTTCTTCTTGCTTTTGGTTTATAATTACCTCTTCATCTTCATTGTTTTTTGTTTCAACATTTTTATTTTCGTTTGCTTTCTTAAAATTGACAAAATGATCTGTCAAGATATCACTTTCAACATTTAATCCTTGTTTTCTTCGTATTTCTCCAACAAACAACCTCGCCTCTTCAATTTCTTCTAGCAAATTAGAATCAGGATGTATTTTTTGCAATAATAATAAATCCTCATCGTCTAGATCTAACCACGCGGCAATCTGAGCCCCATTAATACCAGTTACAATTTTGGTAAATATATCAAATTCTTCATACACAAATTTTCGTTTTGATATGTGTAGTTTGGGTGTTACAACAATCCCGATTTTATTCGCTTTCAGATGTTTATTTTTGGCCATGCCTCGAAGTTTAAATTGATTTGGGAGTTTGTTCAATTTAATAATTCGATTATAGTATTTTGGATCTTTTGAAAGAGCAATTCCTGGCCCAATGAAAGTAAAAAAATATTTAAGTAACCCCCAATTCTGTGTAGTCATTATTCTTGACAGTATTAAGTCAGCATTCGCAATATTGGAATACGTATCATACACCTCTTTAGGGGTTTTACATTGTTTACTCGCTTGATCAAAAAGATGTAATAACAAGGGTAGGTAAGTGCTTGGTGCATTTTTCCATACTGCATTTGCTTCAAAAAAATTTTTTGCTTTAAATAAATTGTTAAAATTTTCAGTTAGTACTTGCGCTTTATCTCGTTTTTCCAAATTTACAGATTTACTACCATAATAATGTGATTCTAATTCATTTATTGATGCCCTTAAATCCCCAGCAGAACTTTCTGCAATTAACTCAAGTGTATTCTCATCAATTTTGAAATTTTCTTTTTTCGCAATTTTCTGTAAAAGCTCCATGACTTCAAATTCATCCAATCTGTGAAATATCAGAGTTTTAATTTTCATGCGCCTTATTAAGATCTGAATTTTATCAGAATCAGGATCATTTGCTGTACAAACAATTGGAAATCTAGAAACTTTGATGATATTAATAAACTCGTTTAGACCACCACGATCATATCGTCCAGACAATCCATCAATCTCATCCATTAGTATTAGTTGACGTTTATCTTCAAAATCTAATCTCTTAAATTCTGAAGTAATTGATAGATTTTCTTTAATCTTATTCTTCGATCGTGCATCGGAGGCATTGACTTCAGTAATTATATAATTTAGATCTTTTGCAATTGCGTATGTTGCTGAGGTTTTACCACAACCTGGGGGTCCTAATAACAAAATTGCGGTTTGAGATTTTTTATACTTCCAATTGTTTAAAAAATTATATAATTGATTGATTACATCTACATTACCAACTAATTCCGTTTTTGAAATTGGTCTATATTTTTCTACCCAAGGAAGATTTACCATTTGATTTGAAATCCCTTTATCTCTCTTAGAAATTGTTTATTTAATTTATAATATAAGATATTATAATTCCCACAAAAATAAAGTAAATTGTAACTCATAAATGGGATATTTTCCAAAACACTTTATTTATTAATACATTAGGTAAATTTGATGAGTACTTCATTCGAGAATTTGAACGAATTACTTAAGACACACAATATGACCGTTGCCGACTTGGAATATATTGTACGATATTTAACAAATGAAAATATTAGTGCTCAATTAGCCATGAGGCGTATAAAATCCTTTCAAGCTCTTCAATCAAAATTAGATGACACCAGTGATCAGGAAGCAATCACTGAATTAAAAGGTCAATTGGAAGAAAAAGAAACTGAATTTCAACAAAAATTAAGTGAGAGAGAACTTGAAATTGAAGAAATTAAGGAAGAAAAAAATTCTATAGAAAATCAGAAAGATAAATTGGAAAATTTATCAGATTTATTTGATAGTGAAAGAGAAGAACTGAGGAACCAGTTAAGTTTATTACAAGATATGCAAGAAGAACAAGTAGAATTGGATCAACCCCCATCACCGGATAAAACAGATAATAAGTTAATTGAAGGTGTTGCCAGATTTCAAATAGATCTTCAAGAATTAATGAGAACAAAATCAGAATTGCAAAATTATATTGGACCCATTTCTAATGTGTTGGATTCTTTGATTAATGATCCGGAAAAATATGAATTCAACCAAAACAAATACCTAAGTCAATTAACTGTCAAAAAAGATACACTTACTCCCACAGAAACAATAAAAACCCAAGAACAAAGACCTTCACCTGTTGTAAAATCAAGTGCAACTATTACAACAACAACCCCTGTTAAAAAAGCTACTGTAAATCTTTCTCAACAAGTTTTACAAGTACTAAATCTCTTTTTAGATTTTGTTGGTGAAGCAAAAAATGACAAAGATTTTAGAAATAGAGTTGAAACTGTTTGTGATATGGATGAAGCATATGAACATTTAGGAGGAATTGGTCTTTCACAACTTTATAGTTTTGCTTCCCAAGGTGTCTCGAAGAAAGACGAATTAATTAAATTAATTAATGCTTGGAAAATAGATGGGGTCCCCCGATAAAATATAACTATTCTCTAATTACTTTAGATAACACGTTCTTTTCATCAATTTTAATCCCAAATTTTCGATCAAAATATGTCAACACGTTTTTGATATCTCGTTGAAGTAAAACTTTAGCTTCTACCATTTCAATACTAACTGATTGTGGAAAATCAATTATAATTGGTATTGCGTCGTGGGTCATAATAATATTATGTTCTGACAAGTCCCCATGTACAAATTTACCAATATTCCAAGCATCGTCTATGAAATCAAGAATTGTTTCAAATGTCTCTCCAGGATCTGGGATTTTGGATAATTTATTTAAATCAACACCGTCAATTAATTCCATAACTATTACATGACGGTTTTTACCGTAGACTTTTGGAACACTCAATTTGGAATCATTAGCGACTTTTAACCATTTATACTCTGTTTCGGCAGATAGTCTCGATGAATATAATTCAGATATGTGATGTTTATTTGCAGTATATCTTCTTTTTTTCTTTACATGTAGAAAAGAAGTAAAACCAACCCTGTGGAATTTTAGAATTACCTCTTCGTCTTTTGGAGTTAATCCGAAATATACAATAGATTCTTTTCCTACCCCAGTTTGCCGTCCTATACTAATTATATCCCCACGTTCATACAAAGCATTTAATGCCAATGTATCATATCCATGTATAGTAAGTTCGTATCCAGTGAAATGCCCCGTCCACCTTCTTACTAAATTCAGTTTGTGGCATTTTTTTAGATTTTGGCTTGTTTGTTTGGCAGAATATCCAGCGTATCGAGCTATTTCTTCAATTTCTACAAATTGGCTATTTTTCATGCCAACTTCAATACCAATAAGGGCTCTCAATTCCCTAGAAGACAAATTTTTTAGAGCATTGGCACCTTGCAAAGTCATCTTATTTGAAAATTAAACTCTAAATCTAATTAACTTCTCTTATTTGGTCAATTTAAATTTGATAATTTTATGTTTTATTCGTAGAATTTCAGTTTTACATTCACATTCACTTGAAATATTTATTAAATGAGATTTTATGATTCATTTTATAATTTACCTTGTTTACATTTCAAATAAGATACAAGTGAAGAGATGTTTAGTTGGTAGATTATAAAAGTAATCCAAATACATACTCATATTTAGCTTTTGATATTCATCCAATGTCCTCTCCGTCAAGGTTTGAAGGAGTTAAATTGGCAGTTGCTATGATCGATCAAAATGGTGAAACAAGAGAATGGACTAATGTCTCTAGAAAGAAGCTTCTGTTAATTATCAGAAAACTATCACCCAAATATGTAGGTACCGATAATCCAACTGAAGTACTTAATCCAAAAGAATCTATTAGTTCTTTCTGTTCGAGGCTTCCTGATACTACTGATTTTGTTCACGTTAATTTGACAGAACATGGTAATGCGACACCTTTAATCGATTTGCTATATAATAATAATATAATAAAACAAAAGAAAAAAATTAACCCTGAGGAAACAGCTCTTTATTTAATTAAATTGATGGAACAAGGGATTGGAATGGTTTTAGAACCATTTGAAAATGAAACTTTTATTGAGATTGGAAGACCTCGAAGAAGAGGAAAAGGGGGTTGGTCTCAAAGTCGTTATGAAAGGCAGGGAGAAGAAATCGTCTATCGGGCAAGTAATAATTTACAAGAAATTCTGAATAGGAATAATTTAAAATTTGATTTAATGATTAAAGAAACAAAATATGGAGCAAAACAAGCGAAATTTCATTTATTTGATAGCAAAGAGAATATTCTTTCTAACATAAAGGTTTCATCTTTATACCCTGCAAAAATAAAAATTTGGAGTCCCCGAAAATCTGTTGTAACTTATCGCTCTATAAAAAAACGTAAAAAAGAAATTTTCGATAATATTTACTCAAACCATAAAAGATTGATAATAGGAATTGATCCTGGAATCACAACTGGAATCGCGATTGTGAATTTACAAGGTAAAATTCTATCAATTTATAGTAGAAAAAATCTTTCCAAGGGTGATTTCGTCGCAAATCTAGGAAAATTTGGAAGTCCAGTAGCTATATGCGCTGATGTTTCACCTCCACCTCAATTTGTGAGTAAGATCGCCGCAACTTATAATGCTCAAATATTTTCACCAAAATCACAATTAAGTCAATTTGATAAAAGAGAACTTGTAAGAAAATGGGTACCTACTCAAAAGATGAATTCTCATGAAAGAGATGCACTATCCGCAGTAATAAATACATATAATAGATTTGATCCATTGTTTGTTAAGATTGATAAAAAAGATTTTACTTTTTCTGAAAAAGAGTTAGCAAAAACTCTGATAATACGAGGTCTTTCGATTAGTGATTCATGTACTGCAATTGAAATATTGAGAAAACCAAAACATCACAAAGAAGAGTTTGTTAAAGAACAAACAGAAAATCATGAAAGCATTATTGGTAGATTATATAATTTATTAGGGGACTTTGCACATAGCGAAGAAACTATATCAAACATTAGAGCCCACACTAGTAATCTTGAATTAATTATACAAAACCAAAAAAATCAGCTTAAGAAGCTAAAGAAGAAAATATCAAATTCCGATGATAAATTGACTCTCAATCTTTTAAAATCTGAAATTATTGAAGAAAAGGAAAACCGCATTAAACACTTAACAACTAGATTCCAGAAAGAATTAACAACTAACAAAAAATTAATTGAAAGAATTCGGGATCTTGAATGGTTACTCTGGTCAACTCTTGATGATGATAATTATCCAATAAAAGTTTTACCTCGGTTTTCCAAGGAAGCAATATATCGATTAGAAAGAGAGATGAATATTCACCATGATGACATATTACTTATTGTAGATCCAACAGGTGGAAGTCATCAAACCGCCTATCAATTAGCAAAAACAAAATTCAAAATGATATTTGTAGAAAATAAGAAACTTCCAGATGAAGCAGTTGATATTCTATTAGATAAGGGTATACCAATTGTTTCTTCAAAAGATTACATTGTGAAAAGGGTAAATCAATATGCAATTATATCGGAAAAAGAACTTACGAAAGCTTTAATTAATTTTGATAAAGAATTTCGGCAAATGAAGGATAAAAGAAGGTCAAGAAAAATAAATTTAGCAATTAAAAATTATCACTATGATCGCGAAAAACAATTAATTGGTGATACAGTCAATTACGATAATTACGAAATTTCTGAAGATGAAGAACGAGCTCCAGTTGATTAATATTCAAGTTTTTTTTACTATGATGGTTAACAGGATATCTTCTATGCTTAATTTTGAAATTTTATATGTAATTGGTGTTTTAGACAATTGATTGCTGAAAATTGTCTCATTATATTTTTTTTCAAGCAATGTAATTAGATGGATTCCATTATTTTCACTTGTACGCCAAATTTCACTTAGTGCAATAAATGGATCAGAGCTATTTTGCAAAGCAGTAAAAGATAGGATTTGTTTAATACTAGCACTGCGAAAAGGGAGTTTATTCATATCCCCAACTATACATTGCAATTCTTTATTTTCTAGTTTTCCAACTCTCAACATCTGATCAGAAATATCAAAAGTTATCAAGGGATATTTCAACCATTTAGATAATAATCCAGTACCTCCACCATGGTCGATGGTCCATTCATTAATTCTTAATTGTTTTATATTCACAGCTTCATATTTCTGAAATTGTATTTTATCATAGAATCCATCATATTTATTTGAAAATGAATTGTAATACTCAATCACCTTTCTCTCTTTAGACAATAATTAATAATTAATTTCTGAAGTTTTTAGTATTTATTTTGAAATAATAATCAATTGTTGAATTCCTTTGAAAATTTACGTTGGGTAAAAATCGATAGGAATAAATCTCTCAAATATTTAGATAAATTAGTCAATTAATCTAGATTGATTTTCGAATTTCATTGACTTGTAGGATAAATGTATGGCCACTTTTGCAGAAAGAATCAAAGAAATTGAAGATGAGATTCGAAAGACAAAAATTAATAAAGCGACAGAAACACATGTTGGAAGACTTAAAGCAAAAATTGCTAGGTTAAAAAGAGAACAACAAGATCGCATTTTCAGTTCCTCAACAAGTGGTGGTCCTGGGTATGACGTAAAGAGATCTGGGGATAGTAGTGTTGCATTCATAGGTTTACCATCAGTTGGAAAGTCCACACTTATGAATCAATTAATAGGGCAAGAACTTTCAGCAATTGCTGCATATGAATTTACCACCTTGGAAGCTATCCCCGGAATTATGAATCATCAAGGTGCAAATATTCAAGTAATTGATTTACCTGGAATAATTTCAGGTGCATCAAATGGAAAAGGCAGAGGAAAGAGAGTGTTATCTGTAGCGAGAAGTGCAGATTTATTATTAGTGGTTCTTGACGTTTTTGATACTGTCAGACATCTTGAAATTATTTTAAATGAGCTATTTTATGTTGGTATTAGATTGAATCAATCTAAACCTGATATCGTCATCACAAAGACTATGAGAGGCGGGATCGCAATATCAACTTTAAAAATTTTAACAAAAATAACTGAAAAAACCATTAAAAACATATTACAAGAATATAGACTAATCAATGCTGATATTACGATTAGAAATGATATTACAGTTGAACAATTAATTGATGCACTTGAAGCAAATCGGGTTTATATACCAGCGATTGTTTTGATAAATAAAATCGATTTAGCTGATCAAGAAAAGTTGGAAAACCTTAGCAAGAAATTCCCCGAAGCAACTTTAGTATCAGCGGAATCAGGATATTTTATTGATGAATTAAAGGATTTGATCTTTAACACCTTGAATCTGATAAAAATATTTTTACGTCCCCAAGGTGAAGAAACAGATTTTGAAGAACCACTTATTGTGAGAGAAGGATGTACAGTTGGAGAAATTTGTGATAAATTACATAGAAAATTTAGAGAAGAATTCAAATTTGCAAGGGTATGGGGGCTATCTGCACGACACTCCGG
The DNA here is from genome assembly GCA_001940725.1 of Candidatus Heimdallarchaeota archaeon LC_2. The sequence goes on from MDVR01000005.1 coordinate 40,128, forward strand.
ACAAAAAGTTTCATTAAGGCACGAATTAGCAAATGATGATGTACTTACAATTGTAAGATCCACAAGAGGATAAAAAATAGAAAATAACTCTGATTTTAATATTTGTTAAATTAAAAAGTTATAATCTAATTGAAACATATACAAT
>MDVR01000006.1 GCA_001940725.1 Candidatus Heimdallarchaeota archaeon LC_2
CATAACAAACAAAATTTATACATTTAATTATAACTGAGAATAGATTTTATGAAAAATAATATTAATCAAATATTTTTCATGGGGCTCTCAGGAAGTGGGAAAACAACATTAATTGAAAAAATTATCCCTGAAATTAGCGAAATTTCAATTTTCACGATTAAATTCATGCACCACGCTGAATTCACCGTTGACCCATCTTACAAAGATACTCGTCGTCATAGAAATTCAGGATCTGTTTATACGGTTTGTTATGCACCAAACGAGACAATTCTATTAATCAATGAAGAAAAACGAGGTACAATGTTAGATTTCGATGAGCTTTATAATAAATTACCCCCTGTGGACCTCGTACTAGTTGAAGGTTTGAATCATCCTCCGAAAGGATCTACTATAATTTTAATCCTTAAAAATCCTAATGATTTTGGCTATTACAAGGATCAGTTAGCTCATCTAAATGTAATTGCAATTGTTTGTAGAACTAAATTTGATCTGAATTCAGAAATTCAATTTAGCCCAGTTCTTAATATGATGAATTATGAAGATTTTGATGAACTGATTAGAGTAATAAGACAGCAATTAAAATAATACTTCATTCAATTTTTTTTATTTCATCATCTACCCAAGATAAGGCTCGCATCATTGTAGGCATACCTAAAGTTGTAACACCACAGATAACTGCATGTCGAATTTCTTCTGGTGTATAACCACTTGACAAACATTTCCTAGTATGAGCGTGGGTAGCACCTTGAATACCCGCTGCGGCTGCAAAAGCTAATTTTACAAGATAAACTGATTTTTTATTTAAGGGACCTGCAGTAACAGTTGACTCCCCAAGTTGTTCGTAATGTGAAAATAAATCCGGATATTGTTTTTTCACTTCTAAATATCTTTCTGGTATTGATGAATCATCCATGGTATAATCAAATTGGAACTAAGGATAAATATTATCTAGAACTATCAGTAGGACGATAAAATAAACAGGTAAAAACATAAATAATGACAAAGAAAATTAGATAGTATAATTCTATAAATTATATAGCATTATATGTTAAAATGCAAATGAATAAAATATGTTGGGAAGGGGTTATTTCATGGATCAAGAACTCCTTGCATATTTCAATGCGGTTGATATAATATCGCAAATCAAGTTGAATTTACAACATGAAATGGTTTCAGTTGAGGAGAGTTTGGGACGAGTTATTCAAGAGGATATATCTACTCAAATTGAATCACCACAATGGAACACCTCCGCAATGGATGGTTTTGCAGTCAACTCCTTGTATACTAAGTTTGCATCAAATTCAAATCCAATTAAAATTAAATTAATTGGTTTAATCACCGCTGGGGATAAAATTAAAATATTGCAAAATACAGAGGAATGTTTTCAGATTAATACAGGAGCACCAATCCCTAAAGGTGCAGATGCAGTTGTAAAAGTTGAGGATGTCAGTCTAATTAACGGTGAAATTTTATGTACGGCACCTGTGTATTCAGATTTGAACATTATTAGAAAGGGAGATTATGGAAATATTGGTGAAATTGTTATAAAAAGCGGTCAAATTATATGTGCACAAGATATTGCCTTTCTAAAATCTCAAGGGATTTTTAAAATTAAAGTATCTGAAAAAATTGTAGTATCAATAATAGCCTCAGGTAATGAACTAATACCAATATTTGTTCCAGATCATGGAAAAATTGTTGAAACAAACAGTCTCATGATTAAACAAATAATAACTAATTCAAGGTGTGAAGTTCAAAGTCGTGGAATCGTTGAGGATAAAGTTGATCAAATTATAAATGAAGTTAAGGAATCTATTTTAGATTCACATGTAACAATTATTATCGGGGGTACATCTAAAGGGACTAAAGATTTAGTTCCCGATTCTTTAGATAAAATTGACAATAGCGAAAAAATATTTCATGGTGTGAAAATTAAACCTGGCAAACCTTTTGGTGTTTGGAAAATTAATAACCAAAAACTGATATTCCTTTCACCAGGACCACCATATGCTAGTTTTCTTACTACTAAAGTGTTTATCGAACCATTTCTTCAAATTTGTACTGTAGGTAACAGATTCCTCGAGATAGGAGGTCATATAGATATTGTATTGGAGAACTCTGTTAAGGTAAATTCGGGCAGATCTGAGTTCTTAAGAGTAAAGTTGAATTACAACAAACAACAATTGGTAGGTAAAATCATTGGTATAAAAGGATCTGGAGACTTTATTGCTACGTGTAAAGCAGATGCAATTCTGATTCCAAATTCTATACGAACAGAATATTTAGAAGGGGAGACAATTACAGCTTTTTTGATTCGCCCTGTTCCAATTTATAATGATAGAGACTAAAAAATTCATTAATTGGCCGACTAAAACTGAATGGATGAGTTCATTATTGTTTTTCTATGTAAGGAATCTGTAGAATAAGACTCTAATTAACAAAATTTTCAACTTGATGACTCATAATTCCACAATATTGTACTATTATCCTTTACTTCAGCTACATTCAGTGATACACCAACGTGAAATGTTGCAAACCTACCGTCAATATAATACACCCAAAAATGATTACCAAGTTCTTGTTTTTCCCATACATCATTTATAGCTTCTATATATGGTAATCCTGAATCAAATGTCACATTGACTAACGCAACCATTTGAGTAATTGTTAAAATACTCATTTTACCTGTAACGTTTATTCTATAATATTCATCAGGAATAAAATTATCATATGAAATACTCACATTTAAGGTAATTTCACCTATATCTTCTGCATTGTAATTTCTTTGCCAATATTCGTAACTTGCGATTCCAAGTCCTGAAACAAACAAAATTGTAAGAAGAATTAATACTAGAATATGCCTTTTTTGTCTTTCAAAATAATTCGTTTTTATTTGATTTAATTGAGAAAACTTGCTCTCCAAAACAGGTAAAATACTGTGAAGTAGTTTAGGGAAAAACGAAAATAAAGTTGAATTTGATATGACATGAGCTATAGTAAATGGAATACCGAATATAAAAGCCGCAATTAATACTGATGTGAACCCTCCTTCATCAGTTATGAAAATTAACGGAATTGATATGGTTACTATTATATCGAATATCAATGAAGAAATAAACCCAAAAATACCAAATTCATATGGCCTAGTTATTTTTATCTTCCTTGCAAAACTCCCCAAAATAGTAATAATAATCCATGCTATCAATTTAAAGAAAAAAGTGATGCCTGAAAATGAAATTATCATGGTAAGAAGAAATTCCCATCCAATAACCATAGTTATTGTAACTGTTAATGCGTAGGATAGTGGGAATACAAAACCTACGAAGAAAGCTAGAAAAGTTATAGTCTCCACATTTGGCACAAACAATAATAAAAATGAGCTTGCAATACCAGCAGCTGCTAATTGTATACGCAATGCAAATTTAGTTAAATCCTTTAGATCTTCATCTTCAAAATATGATATATTATCGGAGGTATCTTCTAATCGGTCAAAATCCTCCTGCATATCAATCTCAAATTGTACTTGTATTTCTTTAATATATGTTTAATTTATCTCGAAAAAAGAAAAGTATCACTAATATTTGCTTATTGATTTTAAAAAAATCCAATGAAGAATTTTACATTGTCAGTTAAAGAGGTAGAACTAAAGTAACTCTTTTATGAATAATTATTTCATAGCAATATGGGTAGGTTAACCTATACTTTGTTTGTTATCTTAACAAATTGAGTCCCTGAATCTCAAGCGTTTTGCAATCCGAGGGTCCTTACAAAAATGGTAAAATCTAAATATCTTACTCCAAAAGAAGTCAGAGCAACAATCACTAAGCTTGGTGAACATGAAAACAAACCTATTCCAATTGATATTCTAGAACAATTGGAAGAGAAAATTTTCAACCGAGCTAATAAAATTGCTAAATCGCTTAATATAAATCCATCAGGTAAATCATATATTACCAAAGATCAGTTAAGAACTTTAATTAATGAAATTATAAAATCTTTTCAATTTGCTCAAATTGACCCTGGTTCTGCTGTTGGAATGGTAGCAGCTCAATCAATTGGTGAACCTGGAACTCAAATGACCTTACGTACCTTCCATTTTGCAGGAGTAAGAGAAATGAACGTTACACTGGGTCTTCCTAGATTAATAGAAATCGTAGATGCTAGAAGAAACCCCTCAACACCTACAATGACAGTCGCATTAGAACCAGATTTTGCATTTAATCCTGAAAAATCAAAAGAGATTGCAAGGAATATAGAACTAACTACTATTAGTAATATTGCCAAATCTGTAGATCTAGATCAAGTTAATCAGAGGGTCACAATTGTATTGGATACCAATTTACTAGAAGACAAAGGAATTACTGCAGAAGAAGTAAAAATTAAGACTGAATACAGAAGATCGACTCTGAGAGTAGAACTCGAAAATAATTTAATTCATGTGACTTTAGATAAAGAAAATCCACCTCTTTCAGAACTACAAAAATTATCTGAAAAAATTAGACAAATACCAATCAAAGGATTAAAGGGAGTCAAACGAGTATTAATCAGGAAGAGAAAAGTGCAAACTAGTGATAAACCTGAATATGAAGTTATTTCAGAAGGATCTAATTTCATGGATACTCTAAGAATACCTGGAGTTGACCCTCAAAGAACGATGACGAATCATATTCATGAAATATCTGAAACTTTGGGTATCGAGGCTGCTAGAAATTCAATTTTAAATGAAGCCTTAGAAGTTATGGATAAGCAAGGATTAGAAGTTGATCCCCGCCATATTAGTTTAGTAGCAGATTTAATGACATATACTGGTGAAATAAGACAAATTGGTCGCCATGGTATTTCAGGAGAAAATTCTTCCATCTTAGTTCGAGCTGCTTTCGAAGTAACGGTTAAACACCTCCTTGATGCTGCAATTAGAGGGGAAGCAGATAATTTAGTTGGAATTATAGAAAATGTAATGGTTGGTCAAGAGATAGCTCTTGGAACTGGAATTGTTGATTTAACAATAAATCCCAACTATAGAGAATATAGTAATCTCGAAAAATTGAATTAATTTAAAGAAATTAAAATAACTAAATTATTTTGTTTTTTCAATCATGAAATACCGCTTTTGCAATGCTAGGAATTTTTTGGAGAATTCAATACCATTGAGATCTGCTCGGTCATATGCATCCTCCAAGGCAAACAAATCATTTTGAATATCAACTAGAGCATCCTCAGTCAGCTCAGTTAATGTATTATTCATCATTGATTGATCAATTGATTGGGATTGAACTGTTTCAAATTCTTGTTGTTTTGAATTCAATTGTTGTTTTAACATGCTAAGTTGATTATTTAAAGTGTTATCTGCAGTAGCGGCAGTAACTTTAGGAACTTGAGAACTACCAAATTGTATGGCAGAAGAAGAAATTACTTGTCTTACTTCTCTAATAATTTGGTGAATATGGTAACTTGTTTTCCAACGAGCAATTGATCTTGTTACAAATTTTCCCTTCGAAATATTTGGATGCATAATTCCTTCTTGAAGTTTAACATCTGGAGAAGCACTTGGGAAGTTGTTAGGAAGAGAGATTGTAACCCCCACCGGTCTGTGTGTTTTATCATTAATTATCCCAAACCATTTTGTCAAGTCACCTTCAACTGGTTCAAAGCCAAAAACATTTTGATATATTAAGGAAGCCTCTCGACTTAAAATCTCATCATTAACCATTGTACATTGATATTATTACTTAATCATTATTAAAAACCTAAACATTCGAAATATAGTGTTAGCTAAAAAATAATTCAACATTTCCACATTTAGATTAATTGATTTTACATTTAGGAGAGTACATAAAGATAAAAGGTATATAAAGGAATAACCAAGCACTTATGCCAATTCGAGGACTTCTCAGACTGAGAAGGATGATGAGAACGTGCAAAAATTGGCATAAACTAGTGATTAGCTGAGAATATATCAATTGGGCCCTTTGCAGATTGAATTTCAAGATGAAAGCAAAGCTAATATATTTTCAGCAGTCACATCATTGATACATCGTTTATTTGATCAAATTGAAAATTACTAGTTTGTGTCTTTATTCATATTATTTCTGAAATAAATTATCTTTTAGTTTAATTATTTCTTTTAAATAGGATTCTACATTTGATTTCTCAATTTTTTGTATTATTCCATTATTCTTTTCATGCAAGGTTCTCCAATTCTCACTTTCATTAATAAAATTTTCACGAAGTTGCTTAATCTTTTTTTCTAAAGTGAGGGATTTATGAGTTTTAGCCAACTGAAGAGCTTTATCATAAAGATTAAGTGCGTGCGAAAAATTATCTTCAATTATTGCAATACCTGCTTGTAATCCTAAAATTTCACCTATTAATGTGTGTGAATTATTAGCTTCAGCCATTTGAATTAATTTTGCGGTAAGGGTATGGATTTCTAATAGGACCTCACTTTCATTAGTTAATTTAATTTCAAATAAAAGCAAATCACATAAATGAAGAATAGCATTCACAGTATTATCATAATCAACCATTTCTTCTTCGATTATTTCCCTAAAAATTTTCATTGCTTCACTTTTTGATTTGAGACGTGGTTTTGCTTTACATATCAAACCGTCTGCCATACGATAAATTTGATCAATTAATTTATTGTTTTTATTTAATTTGCAAATTTCTTTAATTTGGTCTGAATATGCCATCGCAAGATCAAATCTATTAAGATCTGTACAAATCTCTACCAGGTAAATAAGGGTGAAAACAGACCATATAGGATTCCCAATTTCATTTCTTAATTCTAAACTTTTTTGAAGATAATTTAGTGATTCTTCAAATTCTCCTTTAAATCGATAAATCTGGCTCATATCACGATATTGACTTGCAATATTTGCTTTGTTATCTATTATAATAGCTAAATTTAGGGCTCTAGTGTGATATTTTGTGGCATTCTCAATATCACCTTGACCGTAGTAGTAATTTCCGAGATTGGATAAAGGATAATACATCAGAAAATTATTATCTAATTCTTCGGCTACTTCAAGGCTTTTGAGAAAATATTCATATGCTGTTGTTGATTGACCCACTAGGTTATAACTGTAGCCAATATTATTATAAATTCCAGGAAGTAGGCCTTTTTGCCCTAGCTGCAAGGTTATCTCTAAACATTTTTCAAAGGAGGCTAATGATTCATTAATTTCTCCAAATCTAGCATGTATACTGCCTTTGATTTGATAGAGATATCGGAACCAATAACCTATATCCAAATCATCATCCATTGAATAATTGGCTAATTTCTCTTCAGTTTTAGCAATGTAATATTTAGCTTCATCAAGTTTTCCCAATTTCAATAAACTGTAAGCTAATACTACGTGTCCGCAAGCATGTTTAATATTATCTTGAGTAAGTTTGGCAATATCCTGAGCCTCGACTGCTAAATCACCTGCTCTCTGATAGTCCCCTTTACAAATTAAAATTAAAGAATGATATAAGTTTTTCTCGAAATGCTGGTCTTCTGAGAATTCGTCTAAATATGTTTGAGCTTTACTTAGATTGCCCATACTTAACATTTCTTGAACTCTCTCAACTGACATTTATGAACGACCACTTTTAATTTTCGTAATATTAAAAGAAAATGATACTTTCCATCAGTATATTTCTCGGTCAATAATTAATATATCTTTTATACAGTTTAAATAAAACCTTTGTAACCAAAAAATATTCATATATGGAGAGTTCCATGTGCTATTTTTGGAATATGTTATCTTTGATTTTTATGATTTCTTGTAGATATTCTTCAATATTTGACAGGTCCATTCGATCAACCAGAGGATTATTACTTTCAATTGTTTTGTTCCAAGCCTCAGTTTGCTTTATTAAAGCATTTTTGTGTTTCGAAAATTTATTTGCAATTATGTGGGACTTGTTTGTTTCTGCCAAATTTACTGCTCCATCCAATAATTTCAAAGCGTGTGGAACATTACCTTCTATCAAAGCAATATTTGACTGTAAACCTAATATTTCACATATTAAAGAATATGAATTATTGGCTTCAGCCATTTGAATTAATTTTGCTGTCAGGAAATGAAGTTCGATTAATACTTCATCCTCATTTGTTAGTTTTAACTCGAATATTAATAATTCGCAAAGATGAAGGATAGAATTAACGGTATTGTCATAATCAATTATCTCCTCTTCAACTATTTGTCTGAAAATATCAATCGCAGCAGCTTTATCCTTCAATCTAGAACTTTTCTTATGAATTAAACCAATTGATGTCCTTGTTATTTGATCCACTAAAGTACTTCTGGTTTCAGAGGCTAAGGATTTCAATTGATTAGAGTATTTCAATGCCATCTCTATATTTTCTAAATCTAGAGACAATTCCACTAAATAAATTAATGTAAATGTTATCCAAATGGGATTCCCAACATCAATTCTTAATTTAAGGCTATCTTCGAGATACCCTAAAGCTTGAGAATAATCACCTCTTGCTCTGTATAATTGACTAATTTCACGATATTCACTCGCAATATTAGAAGTGTTTTCTGTTTTCTGAGCAACTTCTAAGGCGCGAATATGATATTTAAAGGAATTTTCCAAATCACCTTTATTGTAATAGTAAATACCTATGTTAGAGAGAGGATAATATCTCTGAAAATCATTTTTAAATTCTTCAGCAATTTCAAGGCTTGTTGTAAAATTGATAAATGCTTCATCTGCATTTCCTAGTTGAGTATGAATATGTCCAATATTATTGCAGATCGTACCTAAAAGTGCCCTATTGCCCATTTCCTTAATTAATAACAAGGATTTTTGATATGAAGATAAAGCCTCATCTTTTTTGCCTAACCTGGTTTCAACTGCACCTTTGGTTTTGTATAATAAACTTCGATGAAATAATAAATTATGAAGGGTTCCCTGATCTTGAAGTTCAAGATAATCTTCAACTTCACTAATTATTGCGTAACTATCATCTATCCTTCCAAGCTTCAACAAAGCAAATGATTTGATGATATCCACTACATGTTCATGAAGTATGATCCTCTCAATATTTGAATCAGTAAAAACATTCATACAAATTTCAAGTGATTTTTGATATTGGCCTTTTTCTATAAGGATTAAGGCAGAATAAATTTTACTATCGAACAAAAATTCCTGTGGAAATTTTTTTAATTTTTCATAAGCACTATCCAATTCTCCAAAATCAATCAATTCTTGTATTTCTCGAATAGACAATCAGATCAAGCTAACAATACTTTGGTATTACTAAAGGAAATCGATCAATTATAACAAATATGACAATTTTAGAGGTTAAGTCTTTGATTACCACAGAAATTTGTCAAGGTTTTACAATGACCAACAAAGAGAAAATCAAAAGAATAATGGTTAATGTCAAATCTTTGTTACATAAGAAATTCCTTCACAAATAATTTACTTCTTCACTATATTTTCAAGATACCTTGATTTTATTGGTTTCTTGTTGTTTTACCATCCTATCGAATATCCCCTAAGAGATAAACTAAATTATATATTGTAAGCAGTTTCTTTCAGAAATGATAGATGGGGTATTAACCCTTGATAAAAACGGGCTATACTGTCCACAGGGTGATTTTTACATAGATCCGTGGAAACCTGTGAAAAATGCAATTATTACCCATGCTCACTCAGATCATCTAAAATCAGGGAGTAAGCAATACTACACCACCACGAATGGAATGAAAATAACTAAACACAGACTTAAAAACACATTAGATAATAATTTGTAAACGTTTGACTATATTGAAACATTTCAGATAAATGGTGTGGATGTATCATTTCATCCAGCGGGCCATGTTCTTAGATCTGCTCAAATTAGGATTATTGAAAAATTATGGAATACCTATTTCTCCTGTGCAGTACATTAAAGGATGGGATTACCACAGATTTATCTTGCTTGGATAAAAAAATTGTTTCCAATGTTCTAGCAGATTTGAGGGAAGAATATGAAATGGATATACTGTCAATTAAAAATGATAATTTCTATGGTCCATTAGGGTTTCATGGGTTGGGTGTTAGTCAATTTCTAGGTAGCTTGACCAAATCGCAATTAACGTTATTAATTAATACATATAATGAAGGGTATTATAAAATACCACGAACCATTAAATTGTTGGACATTGCTTCAGATTTTGGGTTGTCAAGATACGCGATTGAATATCGATTGAGAAGAGGGGAAAATGTGATCATGGATCTTGTGTTACCGTTATTGGATTTTGAACAAAAATAATTTGGAAATATTGATCCGACTATCTATTAATGGCCACAGGGAATTGGATAAACTGTGACTTCAACAAGGTTTTGAATTTCACTCTGCAATCCTGCACGTAAATTTGATGTGATTTCATGTGATTCTTCAATCGTGTATTCTCGATTCATGATGATATGTAATTCTGCGAATAGTGATTGTCCAGATGATCGTGTCTTAATATCATGAATTTTAGCAACTCCTTCGTAATTCATTGAAATTTTTTCAATCTTTTCAATCAACTGTAAATCTGCTCTATCCATCAGTCTAAACCACAATGTAGAAGTTGTATCTTTTAATATCATCAAAATCATGAAACCGATTATTATTCCAACAATAGGATCGAGGATTGGGAAGCCAATATAAGCACCAAAAGCACCGACTATAACAGCAAGTGAAGTTAAACCATCAGTTCTTGCATGCATTCCATCCGCTACTAGAGCTTCTGAACCAATTTTTTTTCCAACCCCAATTCTGTACTTTGCAACAATCTCATTTCCTAAGAAACCAATAATACCAGATAGGGCGAGAATTCCTAAATGATCTATTTCTACAGGGTTGTATAATCTCCTTATTGATTCCCAAAACACAACAACCGCACTAAGTGCGATCATTAAAATGATAAATAGACCAGCCATATCCTCAACCCTTCCATAACCATAAGGATATTTCTTCGATTTTTGTTTCAGGTTCAACCTGTAGGCGATCCATAAAGGAATTGCAGTAAGAGCATCCGAGAAATTGTGGACTGTATCCGCAAGCAACGCAACACTTCCAGTGTAGAGAACAATGAAAAATTGGAACACTGCTGTGATCATCAGTCCAAGGAATGATATTTTAAGAGCTTTTATCCCTTCTTTGGAATTTTTCTTCAAATCATATTCATGATGATGTTCATGGGTATGACCCAAAGAAAGAAAATGCATTAATCTGCCAATAATCCCTTTTCCATGGTCATGGTCCTCATGGTCGTGATCATGTGAATTATCAGATTCATGAGTATCGTGGTGAGGTTCGGTATTAGGCTCCATATACAGTTTCCCGAATAAATTAATGTGTTTTACTTTATTAAATATACTCTTCTAGACATATTGCCCCTAGATAAATTTTATTGATATTTCAGCAATAATCTAGTATGATTTTTAGGGTAAATTCATCATACGAAGGTTGATTAATCAAATTTTTTGAATTTTTATCTTTGTGTTTTTTTTCCTACCAGTTACTATTATTTTCAAAGATGTACCGTTAACCTTGGTTACGGGCCATTTAATAACAGAAATAATCCATTTGTGTGAACATTTCTGACTTCTTATATTAATATCGATCGATCTAATTTTAGGTAATTCTTGGACGTTCAATCGGTTTCAGACTAATTTAGAGAATAAATGATTATCATTGGGGTTTTTCTCTTTTAGCTATTATCCTCATTTGTAGTGAGGTCCCATTAAATATGGTAACCCTCCATTTAATTTGTGATGAATGAATTAATCATTTTCATGATGTGAATTGGAAAAAATAGAAAATGAATATCAAATTATGGATTTACACGATTTATCTATTCCGAAATCCAAACAATATTTATTGTGATTGATAATCTTAGATTGATAATGGTTTCAATTTCATTCGAGAAAAGAAGTATTAAATTCAAACCTGATGACGGTAAGGTATATTTTACATATGATGATTTATCATATTTACCGGAATGGCCTGAAACCCCAATGATCGAATTAACTAATGGTGAAATCTATTTGGTACCTTCCCCAAGCATTCTCCATCAAACAATATCAGCTGAATTATCATATTTAATTAGAACCCATGTTAAATCGAATGATTTAGGATCGATTTTCAATGCTCCAATTGATGTTGTATTTACTCCGACAGATACGGTGGTTCCAGATATTATCTTCATCTCGAATCAACGCAAGGAAATTATCAAAAAACAGAATATACAGGGAGCTCCTGAATTGATAATTGAAATACTCTCCACCAACAGAAAACGGGATTTGGTTGAGAAAAAAGAGATTTACAAAAATTACAAAGTGAAAGAATACATCATCATCGACCCGGAAGAGGAAGTTGTGTTACAATTCAATTTAAATAATGAAGAAACACGATATTCCCAATCTGATTTCACGTTTAAAGATCCATTTCACATTAAAACATTAGAAAACCTCGAAGTTGTACTTTCTGATATCATTTAATTGACTCTCTCTACATTATCTACATCCCATTAATGTTTCTTTAGTAATAATTTTAAAAAATATCAATCAGAGTTTTTCATTAATTTTCTACGACTTTCTCGTTTCTGAAATTTATCTCGTTCATGTGAACATGCTTTACAGCGAACATGATTGTGAGCTTTTTTATCCATAATTATTCTACAATCTAGACATTCTATCTTTATGTTTTTCTCAAAATATTCAATAAATAATTGATATTTGCTCTCCATTTTAATCCCCTTGAATTTCTTAGGATTCTCACTATATAAGCCATGATAAAACAATTTACGACTCTTTTTCAAAACGGAGATTTGATAACTTTCATTTTCATACCCTTCTCTTAGTGTCCTCATAGAGCAACAAATTCCTCTTTCTTCGAATTTTGCTTTTATTGTCGTCAGGAATTCTTTACTCCCTGAAGCAAAATTTATTCTGATTTTTCTTCCTGTTTTACCACTTACTTTAACGTGACCATCTCCGTCAAAGTACCCTCTTACAAAAGAAAAGAAATATTTGTTTGGAACATTAGGGAATTTCATAGTTTTCGAATTCGCTTCTGTCATCCCTAGTTTTTGTAAATCATTGACGGTTCTCATTCTAGGAATGCTTAACACATAATCAGTACTTGTCCTTTTGTCAAGTGCAATTGGATGATTACTTCCGAGCAATTCTCGAATTTCGATCAATATTTTCCTATCAGAATTAAAGATACGAAGTTCCTTCGATCTCTTTTTTTGAGTACGTACGCTTGCATCGGCAAAGATAAAACCTAGGGTGTAAGCCATTTCGGAACTCCATGTAGAAAAATAGGTTTCATTTACATAGTAAGTTTTATGGGAAGCCTTAATTTTTCGAATATAATGTTGGCGAAATTGATGCCGTACCGCTTCCTTCGAAACACCTAATTCCTTACCAAGTTCAAAATATGAGAGATGAGAGTTTTCTTGTAAATACAGGATATCACTTTTTGACCAATTTCTCATTAGTTATTATATCGAATTGACTATTTAAACTCGGAATCTAATTTGTTGTATGATTCTTTATTACAATATCAAGATATAAAGGAATAATATCATTAAAAATTTGTTTTATCTTTGAGGTTTTTCTTTTCTGCCGATGACCATTTGTTGTAATGATGCACCGTTAACCTTGGTTACGCGCCATTTAATTCCAGGAATGTCACCTTTAGCTCCCCCTTTGGGACCACCGATTTTTTCGACGGTAACTTCATCGTGAACGTCAATATAGAGCATACCACCATCATGAGGTACGAATGCACCAATCTGTTTTCCATTCTTTCTCAGTTGTACACGTACACATTTTCTAAGAGCGGAATTTGGTTGTTTGGCACCGACACCATATTTATCAAGCACAATTGCACTTGCACTTGGTGCACCTTCTAATGGATCTGCCTTCCTATCTAATCCAAGGGTTCTTCGTTTATAGTAACTGTTTTTCCATCGAAAATGCTGCCTTTTTCGCTGTAATTTTCTTGCAGCAAATTCTCCGTTTGGACTTTTTCTTGCCAATTAGATTCCTCTACATATTTTTGGAGAAAAATATCTATTTTAATATTTAGATGAGAATCGCTAGTAAAACTTAGTAAATAGTTTGATGATGTAATTTGTTTAGAACTCAAAAGCTGATTTGATTAAAATTGTGTTTTTATATTATATAAGCCTCTTCAATTATAAATCAACCGCCTTGGCCTCAATTACTTTGGAAGAGAGTAAAGGTATACATTTTTTCAATAATTCATCTAGACTACCAATAATATTAGTAAAGGTCCTTTTACGATACATTTCTAATATTTCGTTGTTTTCTATAATAAATTCTCTAATGAAATACTTCATCGATCTTTTGAGAAGTCTAGATGATTTATCGGTGTAGACCGTCAGTATCACATCATCAATTACCTGAAATATTATTTCTCCATGATTTAATTTTATTTTTTCCATTTTAATATCACTTAGATTTGACATCAATACTTCAGTAAGCAAGGTGTTTATGCCAGTGATACTAAAAGATAAAAAGAAATCTTTTTCAGTTGTCCTACTTTTTACATCAGCTGTATAGATTAATCTTCCAGTATTCATGGTAATTTGAAGGAAATGTATATCATGTGGTGTATAATAGACAAAATGTGGGTTTTTAGTGTACACATATGCGAGGGCAATGAATACAGGGATCGAAAAATATACAAAATCAATATCAACAATTGGAAAGAAATGTTCCATCCATTCGTACAAGTAAGATACTGTGAAGATGGAAAGGGCAATGAAAATTAAAAGAATACTACTAGTATATTCTGAATTTATACTATTTCTGTATTGTTTGTAGAAGGCTATTGTTATCATAATTAATGATAAATACCAAATTATGTCGTAAGCAAATTCATCTAATCTTGTTTCTTGAGCAAATGGGAAAATATCATTGACATAGATTAATTCTTGATTGACCATAAAATTCAACAGTACGACAATATAGATCGTAAGAGATGAGAAAATTATTGATAACCTAACTTTATTGACTTCATCATTTAATATGTGCTCGGCAAATACAAATAACGCCAGAATAGATAATAAGCCCATGTTCCTTACTGGATTATAAGCTAACGGTGAGGAAGTACCTTCATATAATCCAAAAAAACTCAGGTCATCATGCAAAAATGGTATGAGAAATTGAATTATCCCTGTTAATGTAAGTAACCCAAAATAAACGATGATATAATCAAGGGCTCGGACACCTTTCCTGAAGTCAAGGATGGCAATAATACAAATTACTAAACCAACAATTGTATAAATCATTACGACAGTTAATAAAAACCAATCTATCTCATGACTCACAATATTTATTTGAATTGCAATCATAAAAAATATTTTCTACTTGCGGACAGGTTTCTTTATATTAATCAAAAACCTTTAGGGCTTTATTTAAAGAATTAAAATAAAAATAATTAGATATGATTTGACTTCTTCATTTACTTTCTATATCACATAAAGTATGACCCTACAGCAATTAATGCCAAGTTAAAGAATAATCCCCAGAAGTTGAAATCGAAGTCCAAATCGGACACTAATCTGTGCGGATTTTGGGTTTTTTGTAACCTTGCAACTAAGTCTCCTACGCTGAAATATGCAAATCGAGTAGTGTAAAAGAAGATCCCGAATATTCCAGTGAAAATCAGTGCACTAGGGTTGTACATACTTATACGAATAAAATCCTTCAAGATCCACAAGGATAGGACACTTGCAAAAATTAATAATATATCGGCTTTATCCGGTAAAAATAATGCTTTGAAGTAATCTACTCTAGTATAAATAGGCTCTAGAATTACTAATTCATGGGTTTGAACTGCTTTTCTTGAAATGAATTCTTCCCTATATTCACCATCACCAGCTATGAAAATTCTTTTTCGAACACGAGTTGGATTATTCTCAGTTGCCATTGACTAATATGAACAATATCTCAAACATTTAAAATATTATTGGTTTTCCAATTTTGATTAAAAAATATTATAGAAAAATATTATAATAAAAGAACCAGAATTAGAAAAATAATCTCAATTTAATTTCAAGACTTGTTTGAAAAAATATATTGGATATTTGGTTTCCGTAAAGATTTGGAAATTGATTTTGCTATTAGAAATTCATCCAGGAATTAGTTTTGGCAAATTTCTAATAATTTCACTTACTTTATGATTATAAATAGATAAGCACGAATAGTTATATTGTGATATCCGAAAGTTAGAAATTATCATAGTGGAAGATATGTCGTGAATCTGAAGACCACTCATTTTACCCGTAAGACAGGGAAGAAAATTGTAATGTTATGATTTAATCCACAAATGTAATAATTGTCCCCCATTTGACCCGAATTATAATACAAAAATCATGCGATGTGATCAACTATGGCATAAAACAGATTACTATTTACAAGCTAAGTGATAGTAATATATATCAATGAGAATGAAATTCAATAAATACTAAAAAAAAATTGTGGCAATTTATGGTCGATCTAGATAAAGACACAACACAAAAATACCAGGATCTAATTACTTTCAAACCTCATTTAATTATGGATATAGACAATGAACAACGATATTTAATTAATCAGCATTATAATATTATTAATGGGCTTCGAAGAAAAAATCTAACAGTAAAGGAATTACATGGTTTATATTTCGTATCTGATAAAAGCAAGCATTCCAAAACATTGAAAACTATCTATAGATATCTTGACGAGCTAGAAAAGAATGAAATTGTATCAGTTGCAGGTCAAAGAATGACTGTGGGAAGTAGAATCACTGAAAAAGTGTATTGCTTGACGGCTAAATACTTTCACGATGCAGAATTAGGACTACCATGGTGGCAAACTGAGGATGCAAAAGATTTTACTAAGACAATTGGAGTTATTCTGAGTGAGGTCCTTAAAAATCCCAAATTCAAGGAAGAAAACTCAATAAAAACAATTCATCAATTATGTAAATTATCTGCAGAATTGGATTATTTCAATATATTGGAGATTCTAGAGAATTTAAGAAACAATCCTGATCTAGAGAAAATTGTTGCAGATAAAAATTTTGATGATCAAACCTTAATTACATATGCCTCTCAATTAATCGTTTTATTAAGAAATTTTGATCTTATTAGTCAACTAAAAATCATTGATGAGCGACATGTAACCGATCCTTTTGGTTAGACATCTCAGTCAAATCAATCATTACAAGATAAATTGATAAAATACCTTCCCCATTCCCTAATGGCAACAATATAAATATTTAACCCTAATATTGTAGAAATAATAGAATTACTAAGATAGGTTAAAGTTAATGTCATCTTAAAGAAATCTGAATTCAGTAAAATTTAAGGGATTCAAGTTGAAAATCCAAATGGAGTATCCACTTTCTACCAAACGAAAATTACTAATATCACTTTCAGAGCTTATTGGGTTAATTATATCGATAATACCGACCATCTGGGTCATTATAAATGGAGGTGTGATAGAAGATACATTTATTGATATTGCATTTTCCTCTCTTAAATTAGCACTGGTACTGAGGTCAGTTCATGAGATATTTGTTTTTCTGACTTTAGTAATAATTATTTTCCCCACTCTATTCCTTTTTATTGTAATTAGAAAGAAAATTTCTCATACAGGAGTAAATTTCACATCTAATAGATGGTTCTATTTTCGAGTATTCATTGGTGTTTATATTGGCTATATAATTGGTAGAATCCTATTTTATGTGTTGCTCAACTCAATTTTTTACAGAAATGCGTTTGTAACGATACCCTTTCTCCTAGGTTCCGCCTTATTTATTGGGGTATTAGGTTTAATTTTTGGTAACCCAGAATTGACACCTAGAGTGATTGATCTTCTAAATCCATCTGAGGTAGAAAATCCAATAAAAATATCAAAATTGAGATTTATTGGTGTATTAAGTAAAGTTACATTCTTCCTTATAATTGCTTTTTTACTTATTATCCCAAATATAATACCATTAATTGGGACCCTTCCTACACCTCCGGAAGAGCCAGAAGAGCCATATCTAAGTAACGCTGAGATATTTGATTTTGAAGTAATTAAGCTGGAACATATTATTCCAACAAACATTAGTGAGAAAATTGAACCTGAAAATTCCGATGGTAAATGGTACATCTATATCTATCTCCCAAAGATTGAGTCACAGTCGAATCTGCAATTTCCGGTGGCATTGTACATTCATGGGTTTTCGGGTATAGATATTAAATTGTATCATTCTAGTATGAAAACTCTAGCACAACGAGGAATTATTAGTATTTTTACCCAGTATGCAACATTTATTAATTTACAGGGTGATGAGGCAAATGTCAAATATGATCATCTTTCTGGAAATCCTGAACTTTATGTTAGGTATGCAATGGAATGGTCGGGAATTAGTCAGACAGTCAAAGCACTTAATCTCGAAACTAACTCTATCGGATCACAAACTCTCCTCAATGTTTTAGGAAGTAATTATACTATTGATTATTCGAGGTTGATGATTATTGGTCACTCCATGGGAGGGGGTATGATTCCTTATATTACATCCAAAATTCTAGAAATGGGTTGGGGATCAAATGAATTAATTTTAGACATGGAGGCACCTTGGTATGCATCTACTTGGATTGGATATGAACCTAATTATCAAATAATACCTTCTCACACTCTACTTAACATAGCTACTTATGAAGACGATCATCAAGTCTCTCAATGTATAGGGATGAATTTTTATGAACAGATTCGACTTTCAAATGGAACTCAGATATCTGATGAACAATTGAGTTTTATATATATTTCATCAGATTTTCATGGTTTTCCACGATTATTGGCCTCGCATTATCTTCCAATTGATCCCTTAGACGATTCATTACATCAATATGGATACAAAAAGCGAATTAAAGCAATGGCTTTCTATTTGTTTGAATCAGCTCAAGGTAGAATAGATCAAATGAATGAAGTGTTTGATTATTTTCTTGGTAACAAGGTCGAAAACATGGGTGATTGGAGTGATGGTGAATCTGTAAATGAAGCATATTCAACAAATGATCCGTATGGTATTCGGGGTGAAGTCTCCTTAGTTGATCAAATACAAGATTCGAGTGATGATCTATGCGTATCACCAATAAATAGATGATCTCCTAAAATATGGAAAATTAACTTGAGTTCTAGTTATTATTTACTAGTAAAGTTGGTTTCATATTCGTTTAAATAAGAACAGGGATAGATACTATTTAATGGAGAGCAAATTTGGTAGTGACCTAAAAATGCCTGATCCAAATGCAATTCTTTTCACAACCGTTATCACATTATCCATAGCAACCGTTTTGAGCCTAGGAATTTCATTGTATCAATTTATTTTCAAATCTTGATATAAACGAAATTTACAACTGTTATTGAAGATTTGATTATTCTAGAACAATCTATTATATTAAATGCTTACAGTGATATTTTTGATGGTTAAGCTTAGAAGGTGATTTTTATTCAATATCATGCGAATTTGGAACAATCGTTCCAAAAAATTTATAAAATAAAGAGCCATTTCGAGTAATATCAGATGGTGAAAAAAAATGTCGACGAAATCTGAAAACATTGAAATGGAAATCTCTCCCGATTTTCCTTTTGAATCTAAATTCATAGAAATCAAAGGAAGCAATATTCATTACATTGATGAGGGTGAAGGAGATCCGATTTTATTTATACATGGGAACCCCACCTCATCATATCTTTGGAGGAACATCATTCCATACCTTTCAAATTCAGCCAGATGTATCGCTCCGGATTTAATTGGAATGGGGCAATCAGATAAGCCAGATATAGATTATGGTTTTCATGATTCTTATGAGTACCTAGATGGATTTATCTCGGAGTTGGGGCTTGAGAATATTACTCTTGTAATTCATGACTGGGGGTCTGGATTGGGTTTTCATTATGCTAATATGCATCGAGACAACATAAAGGCTATTGCATTCATGGAGGCTATGTATAAAGCTCCGAATTTTGATGAAATGCAGATTAGCGTAAAATTTGCGATTAAGATGATGAGAAATCGCTTATTTGGATCATTAATGGTAAAAAGAGCTAATATTTTTATAAAGAAAATGCTGCCAGATCTAATTGAACGGGAACTTACAAAAGAGGAAAAGGCATATTATGCAAGTCCTTATCCAGATTCTAAGAGTAGAAATCCCTTGTTAGCTTGGCCTAGATCTATTCCAATAAAAGGCAAACCTGCAGATGTAGCATCAATCGTTGCAAATTATCATGAATGGCTTAAGGAAACAGATATTCCTAAACTTTGCTTTTATGTCTCACCCGGGGTCGCCGTAAAAGATAGTGATATTGCATTTATAAAAGAGAACTTCAAGAAAATTAAAATGATAGACCTTGGAAAAGGACTTCATTTTATTCAAGAAGATTACCCCCACGAAATCGGGACCGAACTTTCCAAATGGTATAGTAATTTGTAATTAGTTATCTTTCGGATACTGATTGGAGTCACATCAACATAGTTACTTATGAAGAAGATCACTCTGTCTCTCAATGTATATGGATCAATTTTGTAATATCTCATAGAATTCAAATTAATAATTCAACTATAAATAAAATTAAGACGATTCATCCAGTAAATGAAAATTTGATATTGAATTAATGATGATTATTTTATCAATAAGTTTCCATCTTTCAATTACAAAAACATGCTCACGCGTGAATATTTACAATCTAATCTTTAGTAATAGAGCTTAAGTGAATAAACCCCATTCAATAATTACATTAGAACAAATAAAACAAGCTCACGAGGTAATCAAATCAAAAATAAACAGGACACCAGTGATTAAATCATTTAATATTGCTCAGGAATTAAATATTAATCTGTTCTATAAGGCTGAACTTTACCAAAAAACAGGCTCATTCAAAGTTAGAGGAGTATTCAACAAATTACATAATTTAACAAAGCAGGAAAAAGAGAAAGGAATAATTACTATTTCTGCAGGTAATCACGCTAAAGCCATTGCTTATGCTGCTTGGTTAGAGGGTGTGAAAGCAATGGTGATAATGCCAGATTATGCTCCAAAAAATAAAATTGAATCTACACAGGGATATGGGGCAATAGTTGTTCAAACTGAATCAAACAATCTCCTAAACAAATTAAATCAAATGATTGAAGAGACAAAGATGACATTAATTCATCCCTTTGGCGATTTGGACATCTTGGCTGGTCAAGCCACTGTTGGATTAGAATTGATTGAAGATGTTGATACCGTTATTGACACGGTTATTGTCCCAATTGGAGGAGGAGGATTAATATCGGGAGTTGCTGCAGCAATTAAACTTACTAATTCTAACATCAATGTTATTGGTGTGGAACCAAAAGGCGCAAATGTTATGAGTTTATCATTGGATCAAGATAAGGTTGTAACCATGGACTATCTCGATACAATTGCTGATGGATTAGCTGCCCCCTTTACCAGTATTCAGACGCTTGCTCACACTAAACAATTTGTTGATAGAATTGTTCTTGTTTCTGACGATGAAATTAGGGCTGCTATGAAAACTCTGGTTTTAGAAGAGAAAATTGTTGCTGAACCTGCGGGGGCAGCTAGTTTTGCTGCACTACTATCGGATAAGATTGCCTTTGAAAACGGTCAAAATATTGTTTGTATACTTAGCGGATCTAATGTAGATGACGATTTGTTGAAGAGTGTAATAAATGAATAATAAGAAAACCGCAATCTACTACTTTGTTTTGAATATTTATCAATTCAAATGAGAAATCTCTTTATCAAAATTTTTTTATTAGATACGAAGTAAAATCGAATTATGGTGGATTGGTATGTATTGTTGATCTATATTGCGCTCTGGAGTTCATTTGGAATAATCCATAGTATATTTGCCTCGAGTACAATTAAACGTATTTTTCCTCTTAGTAATCAGCTTTACAGAATTGTTTACAACGTGTTGCAAGGTGCTCTTTTTCTCTTATTACTCTACTTCCTACCTTCAATAACGTCAATTCTACTAGGTATAAGAGATCTAAGCATCCTGAAAATTATTTTATTTTTACTTGTCTCAGGTTTGGGGTCATTAATTGCTACAATTGGTTTTGCAAACTGGAATCTAAAAGGATTAATTGGTCTTACAAAAGAAGATGACCCTCTCATTACAAAAGGAATTTATGCATTCAGCAGACATCCAGTTTATACTGGAGTAATTCTTATTTTCTTATCGACATTAATTATCGAATGGTCTGCAAATTCATTATCCTGGGTAATAGGGGGTGGAGGATATTTTGTTTGGGGATCTTATTTTGAAGAAAATAAATTAAAAACAGGTTTTATTGAGTATGCAGAATATGCAAAAAATGTTGGTCAATTCTTCCCATGGAGAAAAATACATGTTGAATATTTGTTGAGAAATAAATAGAGGAGAGAAATTGAAACTAAAGATTCTTTGTGATTTTGATGGCACAATTGCTATTGACGATATTAGTATGTTAGTTCTTGAGAAGTTTGCGGATAGAGACTGGAGACAATACGAAGATCTTGTAGATAATGGTATAATCAATATCGAAGAATGTTTAACACTCCAATTCAATTTGGTTAAAACTTCTAAAAAAACCATCATTGAATATGTCCACGATAAAATCCAGATAAGAGATGGATTTACTAAATTCGTTGAGTTCTGTTCTCTAAAAAAATTAGAACTGATTATTGTAAGTGCGGGATTAGATTTTGTTATTGACAAAGTGCAAAATGACCTAAACATAGATTTACCGGTGGTTGTTCCAACTTCACATTTCAACAACAAATTATCATTTACATTTCCCAATCGAGTTTCTAAAGAAGCAGAAGATTTCAAAGCGGATGAAGTATTAAAATGGAAAAAACAGGGTCATCAGGTGCTTTTTATTGGTGATGGAGGATCCGATTATTTTGGTGCTGTCCATTCAGATATCGTATATGCTGTTAAAAGCAAATCTCTAGAAAACTTCTTACAAAGGGCTGGAAAGACTAATTTATACTCGTTTATTAATTTTGATCAAATAATACATGAATTAAAGGTAAAACCACATTTTTAAATTAATTAGCAACTGAAACATTGAATTTCTCCTTTGCTACCTCTAATAACCAAAGTAAAGCGGGAAATATTCCTTTGCCTGTTAATGCTATTGTATCAAAAGACTTCACAATCTTTGAATCATTATAAATTGACATCATACTGAGGATCGAATCTGAAGAAAGTGATCCTCTTATGTCCTGCTTGTTTGCAAGTATTGCAACGGGCACATTCTCACTGCTTTTCATTGTTTTCAAATAAACAGCATAAGCTTTTGCTATATCAGACAATTTAGTTGAGTCAATAACAAAGATCACTCCATCTGCTCCTTTCATGTAAGATTTCCAATTAGACCAGTACGCTTCTTGACCAGGTACATCTACAAAAATTGCCTTTAATTTCCCAAAATCACACTGATGAAATGAGAAGGCTAGAGTTGGTCTTCTTTTTTGTGAATTTTCAACTGCCCCTTTTTGCATAAATTCAATCAGAGTTGTTTTTCCGGCTCCAGTCAATCCTAATACCACAATTTTTGCCGATTTATTCTTCGGCCAATTAAGATTATTAAGTCCTGATCTGATTAAATTTGCCCGTAGATTGTTTAAACTGTCA
This sequence comes from Candidatus Heimdallarchaeota archaeon LC_2, assembly GCA_001940725.1. The sequence goes on from MDVR01000006.1 coordinate 23,683, forward strand.
GTATTATCGAATACGGATGGTGAAATTTGATTTATAATTGCGGCCATTTGAAGAGTCCCCTTTACCTTAGAATACTATTGGTTTTATGCTATAATTAATTTATAGAAAACTTATCCTCCATTTAAAAATTTAAATCTATAGCCCTAATTAAGGCTATTATAGAATTGAATAATAATGAATAAATATTGGATCTAGGACTTCAATAATATTTAGGAATTAATTAGTATAAATTGCGGTTAGCCGACACTATACGTAAATATATTATTTATATTTTTAATTTTCCGCAACAAAAGAGTAGTAATCGGTATTTGGTCCCTTGTAACCCCTCATTTTTATTGTTTGTGTCAATTGTGCCCTATGATAAGTCAAATGATCTGTGTAAAGTAAGACGTAATTGTCTTTGTCCATTGTCAAGGATTTGTCTTTTGAGATAGGCAAATCCACCATATCATCAAGACCTAACGCTTTTTTCTTAAATTCATTTCGACTATTCTCCCAGTTATCTAACAAATCTCTCCGACTTAATTCAGTAAGAGATTGAATTCTATTTTCTAATTTATCCGACGAAATAATTAAATAATCATAGCCTGTGATGTGGTGTTCAACTAGATCACGTATCGAACGGACATCATCTGAGGTTTTAGTAAAATCTTTTTCTGAAATTTCAGTAAGTGAAGATATCACTTTTTCATCTGCCCAAAGGTGGTAATCTATCATATTTTGTAAGTCCATATTATAACAATTAACTAATGTTTGAGTTATTAATTTAACTATCCCACTTGATTGAAAGTGTATAAGTAAATGTGATCATATTTGTATTATTTACCACTGAGTTCTTTTACTTGTTTCTTTAATTCTTCAATTTCTCTGTTATGAGTTGATATCCCTAGATAAAATCTTTCGGTGTTCGCCCTTATTATTTGGAAAAGAAAATAAAATGCAAAAATATCGAATATCAAGAGGATTAACAAATTTATAACAATCAATAAAAGGTGTACAAAAAACACGAAAATTAAAACTGCACCAATATCAACGGGTTTGTATATTAAACTTGTATCCATATCTAATGTAGTATCAGTAAATATTGATTCAAGTTTATCCATCTGTTTTTCATCTGGCGATTTCTCAGAACTCATAATGAGAACTTTATTGGAACCATTTTATATTGTACTCTCTATGTATGGTTGATTATTATATTCTCATTGTAAGTTTTGCAGTGGATAATTGACTTTAATTTTTTTTTTACAATAATTCAATTACTATTCTAAAGTTTCTAATGGTTTAGTCCGCGTGGGATTAATAATTTGGATAAAAAAGAAGTAACTGGTTAAGACAAGAGTACTACCCATGGTCGTATAGATCAAAGCAAGTGTGTAGTTATTTAATCCTGAATATTCTTTAAGCAAAATTCCTAAATTCATCATTAGTAGAAGAAGAACGTAATGTCGAAATTGTTGAAAAGCGAAAAACCAAGATTTATCAGGTAATCTCTGAATATGTTTATTGAATTTCCCTGAAATGATTTTAAAACGGGTTTGGGAGATTATTATTGCAAAAATTACAGTAAAACCAACTCCCAAAAGAACCTCTAGGTTATCTGATTCTCTATACCACCCAATTGCAATACGCACTAAATTAATACCTGCAAAGAACCAAATTAATCCATTTGTTAGATAATGCATTTTTTTTGAAACTAATGGCCTGAAAGTATAGTACCTTAATTGATCCATTAAATTTTGATACAAAATGACCTTTTATCTTTCTTTTGTTGTATCATATATATTAATTTGCAACTATTAGCTGTTGTTTCTCGGGTGAAATCGTTTTTATAAACCAATATAAATTGTTGATTGAACAATATGAGTATGAGTACTGAATCACTAAAAAAGAAGAAATGGAAAGCTGAGGATATACCAGATCAATCTGGAAAGATAATTATTATGACAGGCGCAAATAGTGGATTAGGACTAGAAGCTACAAAAGAACTAGTAAGAAAAGGAGCAACTGTAATAATGACTTCTCGAAATATCGAAAAAGGTAAAGATGCAGTTGATGAAGTAATTACCGAAATTCCAAATGCTAAAGTAGAGCTTATGGAATTAGACTTGTCAAAATTGGCATCGGTACGTGAATTTGCTAAAAATTTTAATCAAAAATTTGACAAGCTTGATGTTCTCGTAAATAACGCAGGAATAATGCAACCTCCTTATACTGTGACTGAAGATGGATTTGAACTTCAGATAGGTGTAAATCATTTTGGTCATTATGTTTTGACTGGTTTGTTATTAGATAAATTAAAATTTTCCCCCGGTTCCAGAGTTGTCAATCAAAGTAGCATAGCTCATAGCAGGGGAATAATAAATTTTGAGGATATTAATAGTAAAGATAAGTATAGTAGATTAGGAGCTTATGGTCAATCAAAATTAGCTAATTTATTGTTCAATAACGAACTGGATCGATTATTCAAAGAAAATTCCACCGATACAATTGCTGTAGGTGTACATCCAGGATATACCGCAACTAAACTTCAACACAACGGTCCAACTTTAGGGGGAAAATCAATTTGGTCAAGACTGTATACTGTAACAAATAAAATAATGGCACAAGGTGTTGACAAAGGGATATTGCCTATGTTATATGCAGCAACCGAAGATGATGTAACTGGAGGAGATTACATTGGGCCAGGAGGTTTTTCAGGAATGCGAGGATACCCGAAAAGAATAAAATCAAGTGAAAGATCTTATAGTTTAGAAGATGCTAAGACTTTGTGGGATCTATCTGAGGAACTCACTGGATTAAAATACGAATTTTAATAAAAAGACTAAGTTTTCGAATTTGATCTTGTATGAATGAATTTTTTGTCATCGTTCCAAAACTCTTGGGGATCTCTTTGCTTACCGTATCCAAATAAATGATCCAATTTTACCCATAATTTATTGAATCTCGGAAATTTTTTGATGAAGAACCGGGCAATTTTATGACTCCAATGCTTATTTTTTGTAAAAGGACAAGCCACGATGCAATTACTGCAATCATTTCCATTTTTTGTCCAAAATTGATAACATGTTTCAACATTCACATACCATTTGTAAATACCTGGATTGTTTGATTTTGTTGGTCCTTCCCAAGTTGGGTTGACTTCTGTACTTATTGAATTTGAAGGACAACTTTCAGCACACCTTTTACAAGTCCTACAAAAATCTAATACCCCTAGATCTATGGGTTCATCAGAATCTAAAGGCATGTCAGTAAATACTTTACATAATCTAACATTAGAACCGTATTCTTCAGTAATCAAGAGACCATGTCGCCCATATTGTCCTAAGCCAGCATCAATTGCTAAAGGAACACTAAGCCCTACTCCATTACCTGCAGGAATTGCTGCATAACCTAGATTCCGAATGAACTCAGCCATGCATGATTGTACGAATGCCATTCTAGAATATCCATTGCCAGTAGCAAAGGCAGCGGTGAAAGCAGGTGAGGTTTGTAAAGCTTCTAGGTCCATTTCAATAGCAATTACTATGACGTTTTGAATGGTATCCGGAATATTGACTATTTCCCCAGATCGATCGTGAGTATATATCCAATCCCGATTCAACTTAGTAATTCCCACCAAGGCAGCACCAAAGCCTTTTCCTACCTGTTTAATGACTTTGCTCATTTCTTTTGGATTATCGATTTCAAATTTCTTAATATCAACTTCAACCTCGTCAAATTTAATATCTGGGGTTGTTTGTATTTTACCCCAAGAAAAAGCACCCGCGAATTTATCATGAACAGTCCACGAAGCAGTGGATAGGGCAGCCTCAATTATAGAATATCCAGATTTATTTTGTTCAATAATCATTTCATGTGATGAATAAATTCCCTTTTTGAATGATGGAAATTGAGGATCATTACTTACTCTCGAAAAGATTGTGTTTTGCCGGTTAAATCTGTTAAATTTCATTTCATCAAGAACATATGGTTTGGATTTCCAAATTTTTAAATCAACCAATTTTCCATTTTTTATTTTTTTAACTTTAGAAAGTAACGGTTTACCATTAAAGAAAATTGCACCTAGAGGGCAACTTCTTTGACATCTTCGGCATTCAGTACATATTTCTTCAACAATAACAGGTTTTCCCTCTTTATTGCAAATTGCGGGATTCTGTATATCTCGTTTTGTTACTGGACAAACATCGAGACATTCAAATTCACATTCCTTAGGATCGCAAATTGCATAATCTATGTAAATTTGTTTTTCAACCTTTAATGCCATAGAATTTCCCTAATTGAATAACATCCATTTTGATCTTATGCACTTATTCAATAATACTCCCATTTACTAATCAATTTATACTTATTTTCGAAAGAAATTGTAAATAATCAAGATAATTTAGTCGTATGTAAATTAGTTTAAACAATTGGCACGGTTTATGAAATTTATTTTTATTATCTGCCAAGCCAATCAAGATAAAATAATGTATAGTAAACGAGAACAGTGCCTACAGTTAATGCCATAACTATTCCCAGAGTAGACGCACAAGTTATGCAGAAACCTTTCCAAATACCTGGTTTGTGAATATTAAATTTATTTTTCATTTTAGAATATATTGAATTTGACGAATTATCGATTGTTTCAGTATTTGATGTATTCATGGTTGATCCTGTTTAAATAATCTTCTTTGTAATAAATAAATGTTTTTAATTTTACCAACCTTGATAATGTTCGAAAAAACCCTCAGTTCGTTATTTTTTAGTTTTTTGGAATTTTTCACCATTTATGTTAATATTGTATTATTAATATAAATGTAACAACTTAATTATAAACATAATTAAAAGATGGTTCTGTATCTGGCGGAATTTATGATGAAAATATTGGTACTAGTGATTGTAAGGAAGCATAGAATCAAAATAATAATGACAAAGACAAATTATAACTAATCACACTCAAAAATCCTATAAAATAACTTATTCCTGCAAATTCATCAATCCATTTGAAGTGATCTACTATTATCTATTTGATTTTTAATAAAGAATAAGGAGATTATTTTAGTATTACCAATATATAGGTTAATGAGATATCTGTGATATTTAATAGCAATATGTTAACCTGATTTTTCAAGCCATTTTTTCTCTTTTAGATCATCTATATATTTAGCAATCATTTTATCATCCATATTCAATAAATGTGATAAATCGTCAGAACATTTTTCTCCAAGACAAGTTATAGCCCTCATTATTACTCTGTGTTCATATTCTAGATCTTCCTGTTGAAGAATTTCTTCATCCAGTTCTCCCATTGAATCATTTTTCTTGTTAAGGACATCCATCAATTCAGATTCTAGCTCTAGAATTTTTTTATTGTAATCTTGTACTGTATTGTATAAATTCAAAAATTTCTTTCTCTGCTTCATACCTTCTTTCTTAGGTTTGTAGGGTTTAACAAACTCGAAATCACCGCTTTTTTCTTTTTTACTTGATTCAAGTGAACCTTTGCCATTATCATCCAACACATATATTTGCGAGTGAACAAAATTAGGGAAAATGGAAAAGAAAAGGCCAGCCTTCGACTTTATCTCATAAAGTGTGGCTTCTGCTCCTTTCCTACCAGAATATGATTCTTTTGTTTTCTTTTTTTCTGAAATAACATTAATTGATTCTTGTTTTTTGCCTAGAAGAATCTTAAGATGCCTATGTACAGCGGGTGTGGATAAGTTTAGAATGTTGGCAATCCGATTACCATAATTGTGTTCACAAGCGATTAATCGTAAAACTTGTCTTCTAGTTATATTCTCAATTATGTCAAATATTGGATGTGTGATATCACAAATTAAATTTTCTGCAGGATCCATATTGTTTACCTAATGGGTAATCCCCCAAATGCCTTATAGTGCATAGGGTCAACTCGATACAATCGTAAGCGCTGTGTTAATAAAATGTTTTTAATGACGTGATAGGATAATTGAATAAAAGAACTAAAAATCAATATTTGAACTAGGTCTCAAATGATATTACAGTTTAATTTATTTTAATTTATTTCAATATGAAATTATTAGCGATTATCGATGAGGATTATATAGCAATCATTTGACAGATCTTAAGTTTGAATATGTGTAAACATACAAAAAATTCTTGTCAATTTCAATAATTGCAATATATTATAGCCTATATAACTCAAATCCGATAACATAACAGTAAGTTAATAACATCGTATTAACAATAGATCTAATAGAAACATGATAGTGTCTTTCACTTGGTGGAATCTATATACCATTGATTTCTAATTAGAGGTAAATAAAAAATGAGAATCTGTTTTCCTGCAGCTGAAACTAAAGCTACACTAGATAGTAAACTTGAACGAGTATTGGGAAATGCCAAATCATATCTGATTTATGATACGGGAAAAGAAACATTTGAAGCAATCCCAAATTTCCCAGATGATGACTCAAATTGTAAACTAGCATTATATTTAGATGATTTCGACTTGGATGTAATAATCTCCTGTGAGTTATGCATCTCATGCTTTGATATTTTCGAATCTTTGGATATTGATTTGTGGAAATGTGACGGAAGCTTAAACATACGTGAATCACATCAAAAATTCATAATTGGAGGAATTTTTCATAGAATTAAACCCGATGCATGCACTTGCCCCCATGAACACGAATTATCAGTGTCTGAAATTGAAAGGTTGAATTAATTCAAATTGCGTAAATTGTCCTTTTCAATACATTACGAAGCTCTTGGAAATACAACCTCCCCTTTTGTTCAATAAATAATAATGTACGGGGTTTATTATCAATAAATTCCTTTTCTGAAAGAATCAAACCTTCTTTTACTAATGAATCTACATGGGTGGAAAACTTACCCCATGAGATACCTAACATAGTTCTAAGCTGAGCTGAAGGAAACTTATTGTGATTAATTAAAATTTTAACAATTGATAATTTGACTGGATTTAAAAGAAATTTGTACTTCATTAATTGCTGGGAAGTTTCTTCTATACCATTATCATCTTTATCTGTTGATTCAGAGATGTTGATAATTGAAGTCCAATTATTCATATCCTTTTCTAAAATATCCAACTCATGCTCAGCTTGTTCTGCGATTTCATCTAAAACCTGTTCTTTTGACAAAGAGATTGCTCTTACATATAGTTCTTTAGCATATTTCAGATTCCCAGTGATTTTATTATAACGAGCATCTAGTAATATAGCTTCTCCAAGTATTGGATAGGAGTTGTATGATAAAGCTATAAAAATCAATTTTGATGATAATTCATCAATTTCCTTGATTACTGTTTTGTTGTCTGTAGATTTATACTCCCATAAATAGAGATCATATAGATTTAATAATGTAATTAGAGGAATATTATCATCTACAATTCCATCACTCACATAAAGTTTAGACTTGTCAATTTCATTGATTATTTCAATCAATAAATCTAAAGCTTTAATCTTATCTCGTATTTCATCACTTGATTTCAATATCAATGCTTCTGCTAACTTAAGTGTAAATGGGAATTGCTTGGAATCTTTTTTGATCATTAATTCTAGTTGTTCGTAATATTCCTTCGCCTCTACAAATTTTGACATTTTCAATGTAATTATTACCAATTTGAATAGAGATTGAACTTTGTGACGCATAACAAATTCATTTCTATCTTTGAAATCATCAAATTTTGCCAAAACAATCCTTAAATTGTGGTAAGCATCAAAATATTGATTTTTTTTCCAATAAACTTCACTGATTTGTTGCTGACTTCGCCAAATGAAAATTAAATTTTTCATCTCATAAGCCAACGTAAGTCTCTTTTTGAAAATGATTAAAGCTTCATCATACATACCCTTGAGTAGATATACATTACCTAAAGAAGAATAACCAATAGATAGAATAGTATTGAAACCTTTCCAAGATTGCTCCGCCTCTCCAATTTCAACCGCTTCTTTGTACAATGATATACTATCATCCAACAAGCCACTTTTTAGGTGAATATAGGCTTTTATTGCCAGATATAATTGAAGGATTGCGGGTTCCATTTTCTTATATTCAGAACTTTCTTGAATAAGTTCTTTTAATTCTTCAGATTTGTCTATCCAATCTAACACTTGATCATAGGATCGTAGCATAATCAAAGAAAGAGTGCCTGATAGATAATACATTAATTTCCATGCATCATTTCCATTTGAATTAGCGACCTCGATTGCTTTTTCGGCAAACTTTACGGAATCTTCAGATTGAAATTTATACCAAATAATATTAATCCGCCAAAACTCTCCTTCCATTGTATCTGGATATTCAAGAGAATCAATTTCAATTAACGCTTCACTATATTTTCCTGCATCGACCAAATTTAACAGGCAGTCTAAACTCAAAAGGTAACAATGTACCACTTTAATGATAATTTAAAAAAGTTACAAGATAACAGATAATGTTCGTCATAAAAACATAATGTAAATCAAACAAAATTAAGAAATTTCAGAAATAATCAATATCTTGTTCTATGAAATTCAATATTATCAAGTATGAAGGCTTGTATCATGGATTGATATCCTCGAGATTATTATTTTATGTTCAAACTACTTTGTTAAATAAACTGTGGATAAATTCTTATGCTTGAATTATCTTTTGAATTTTGTCAAATATTCGACTATATACCAATTAATTTTCTAAATTGATGAGAAAAATAAGAATATTTTCGAATGACCTTCAAGTTAATGTCCAAAATGAGGTAATTAAATCATTGAAATCACTATTGTCAATTTCGATAATCAAATGAATTAAAAAATGAAAACCATCGAATGATATTGTAGGGAAAATTGTGAGTCGAACAGTTACTATTACACCTGAAAAGAAGAAAACTTGGTTTAGAGTATTTAGAAGGATTATACACTTTAACGCGTTTCGAACAACGTTGAGAACTATGTTCCGAGTACCTATGGTGGATATTTATCACCCGGCTCACAGAAAGCATTCTCAATACCCAGCTATAGCTCATCGCTACAGAGGACTTCTAGCACTATCTGAGGGCAGTTGTACCGGGTGTAAAAAATGCGAGAGAATCTGTCCCAACAATTGTATCATCATGGAGACTAGAGTGGTTGACGGCAACGAACATCGCTTCCCTGGCTATTTTGCGGCTAGATGTATGCTCTGCGGCCTCTGTGAAGAGGTTTGTGATAGACAATGGGCGATACGACATACGGATCAATTTGAGGACGCAGCTTACTCAAGAGATCAGCTCTACTATGGCCCAGAACGTATGTGGGACATGTGGGACAAGCATATAGAACCCAGAATACAAGCCTCGATTGCTCACAAGTCAGTTCCAGACAAGAAACGAGTAACCCGTGACAAAATTCATGCATGGCCAATAGAAGAAAGGGGTATCACAAGACCACAATTGGAGACACCTGAAGAAAAAGAAGCTAAGAGAAAAGCTGCAGAAGAGAAGGCTAAAAAGAAAGCAGAACGTGCCAAAGCCGTTGCTGCCAAAAAAGCGGCTGCAGAAAAGAAAGAATAACTTTACTTTTATTGAATTAATTATTTCACTGGAAAAAGTATTTCACCATCATTCTTTTGAGATTGTAGATGGATCATATTTGACATAATTAATATTAATATCGGTAAAATGGCTGAAGATAAACCGTCTGTGAACCACACGAGAAAATATTTCACCTGATTATCAAAAAATAAACTAAATGATCCATCCACTAAACCGTTTATAGTAATTACATCCGTATAGAAGTTAATTGCTGATGAATCACCACTTATATTATAAATGAGAAGTGTAATCATTGCTAGAGTTACATGTCCTAATATGTACACTAAAGAATAAATTGATAATTCTTGTAAAAATATTGAATCACGGAATTTTGTGAGATTTTCATTAGGTTCAATACTTGATAGCCGATACAGAATAATTGACATTGAAATTGTGAATGAGATAAACCATAGTGAGAAATATGTTTGCATATCATAAATTCCCTCAGAAATCGAGTTATTGTTGAATACAGTGCGTAGAATTTTAGTAGTTACGGTAGCATATAATGTTGTTCTAAAAATTCCAATTAGGTATAGTCCTAACAGAACTCTCTGCCGAGTCATAAACTGTATATATCATTTATGAGATTTAACACTTGTTGGTTAAATGTAATTAATTGATATAGTGAGATTAAACAAACATCTAATGGTCAAAGTAGATTAGTTATAATACTGATTTGATATACAACCTACTGTGTCAAAAAAACTTGAACAAGGATAATTTATAAGATTCCTTATCTATATTGGTGATAAACAAAGAGTAAACTCGATTGATTATTTATTCCATTAATATATGTGCGAAGAGTTATAATAATGCAATAATGTATATAAGTCACCAAGTCACTAGGTAACTTGAATACCATGTCGTCAGTAAAATTTGATCGTCACATTGAAATTGACGAATTGTTAGCAAGAATATACCTTGATGCTAAATTAAAAATAAGTAAAAAACAATTACTTGAATTCATTTTTGATATCCATTATGAGGATTATGATCTGTTGTTACAGAGAGTTAGAACCAAATTGCAAAAAGATAATTTGGATTTAAGAAAGTCATTTATCAGTAAATTTTCAGGACAATTAACAACAGAAAGTGATGAAATTGATCCAAAATCTATCTGGTTAAATTCTGTGGAGGATTAAATTATAACAAAATATTTTATTGACACAAACATGCTTTGGTGGTATTTAGTGGAAAATTCACAAAACCACCAGAAGGTGAAAAATTATCTAGATCAGTTAATATTAGATCTCGACAATGTATTTTATATAAACGAATTTGTAATTATTGAATTGATGCATTTATTGATAAAAAAATCAAAAAAAGGTTATGAAATAGCTAAAGAATTACTCTCCAACCAATATCCATTCTTAATAATAATCTATGATTTTTCTAAGCTTTATTCATTTAAAAGCCTATTAGAGATCCTAAATATATATGGACATTCCTCAACAATTGGAGGTAGAGGTTCTTCAATAATTATGACCATGCAAACCCATCAAATAACAGATATTATTTCAAATGATAATGGCTTTAAATCTGTAAAAAGTTTATTAATCCATAATCCAATTGATTAGGAGGTTCTCACTTTAGAATTTATTATCATAATATGTTTGTGTTATCATAATTTATGAGAGAAATATATTTAATTGAGAATTTTTTTTGATAGGGAAAGAAATTGACTTTTGACGGGATTTATGAATATATAACTTAAATGAGAAATAATTGCAAAGAGAATTCTAGTAAATGTGAATAAAACTCGTGAAATACTAAATCCAATACCCTTTTATTATAAAATAGCGAATAAGAAAATGGATTTCACGATTCTATTGGAATAACACTTGAATACCGATAGTATGAATAAAACATGAAATCCAATATAGGTGACAAATTAAAATGGAAACAGGGAACAAAATTTCGGGATCTACAGACAGGATTTCGATTAAATTTATGAAAATGATTTCACTTAGCTAAATGCTAATAACGATATTCGGATCAACTAATAGCGTATCTGGGGCTGTTGTTTGGTTTGAAGATTTTAATGATAACAATCTTGATGATTGGGAGTTATACGGTTGGGATAGTTCAGCCACTGGCCTTAATGTTGATATTGATCATGGATTTACTATAGTGGATGGTGCTTTAAAGGGTCCATCAAGTACTATTTTTTCAACACAAAGTAACTTGGATATTAATAGCACTGTAGCGAAGGGTACATGGAGCTTTGATTTGAAAATTGATGAAATTGAGGATACTCATTTTGGTGTTGCTTTCATGTATACAATATTAGATGGGAAATATAATTTATCCGGTGAAACACCGGTTCCTGATGATTGGACTGGTTATGGATTGGTTTTTCTTACATATGAACGAAATGATAATTTGATTGGACCTGGAATGAATATGGTAGCATTTGATCCTTCGTTATTTCAGGGACAACAAATTATTAAGAAATATGCAATGCCAAAGGCAAATTTGACTGGCTCTCATCATATAGATATTACTAGGAATCTACTGGGAGAAATGAAAATTTATTTTGATTTCGAGTTGAAATTTAGCGAATCCGATACGAGATCCAATTCGTCAGAAAAGGTAAGGGTCACTTCATGGATGGGTGGTGCAGCAATTGATAATATTCGTGTCAGTGACACCGTAGAAATCCCTACAAAACCCACTAGTGATACAGCTTCAACTCACGAAACTTCAACGACACCCACATCTACAACTTCTGAATCATTGACAAGCTCTTCTTCAGAAACTTCATCAACAGAGGATAATAGTCCTATTCGACTTTTGTATTGGTTTAGTCCTGTTCTATTAATAATCATTAATAGAAGAGTTCAGATCTTTAAAAATAATAATAATTAAAAAACGTAAATCTAAATTAAAGAAAATACTAAATTAATTAATTTTCTATTACTTATATAGTTAAAACCGCTCGTATTTCACTTAACCCGTAACATTTTTATTATCATTATTAAATCATTGTCTGAGGGTTTTCATTGCGAAAAATAACTATATTTATTGTAGGTTTAACAGCTATAATATTATTCTCTACCCAGCAGACTGACTTTGTTTATGGAACAACTTTATCAGAAAATGAGTTAAGACAAACCTCTTTGGCTCCCTCCCAACTAAAAAATATTGATAAAATTCAAATTAACGGTGAACAGGATTTTCTAAATCAAGCAAGCGAAAATAATTGGCCAGGTGATGGCTCATCGTCTACACCTTTCGTTATTGATGGATACAACACCAATTATATTGAGATCTCTAAAACAAATGATACATATTTTATTCTTCAAAACAATACAATTTCAGATCTCACAACTGACTATTTTGTTTTACCGAAAATAGTATTGACGCAGGTTACTGGTGCAATAGTCAGAACCAATTCTATCATTTCTAAGTATTATGGTATTTCACTTCATTCTACACAATCATCAGAAATATCTGATAATTCAATTTTAATTGAACTCTTATGTGGATCGTGTAATTCGTTTGGAATATATCTTAATGATATGGATGGTGATAATTCTTTTGGTAATGTTATTAGGGGGAATTATATAGATGGATATGGATCAGGAATAATATTATTTGGATATGACAATTTTATATATAGTAATTATATCACATACTCTTCCCTTGACCAATGGGGTGGAAGTTGGGGTCATGACATCCATATCTTGTCAAATGGTAATGAAATAACACGAAATACAATTTCCAATAAATATGGATATGGGGTTCTAATTCAGGAAGGTGAAAGGAATAAAATATTTGAAAATAATTTTATTTCCAATTCAATTTCACTTTCCAGTCCTTCATTTTCCTATAAAAATCAAGCAGGTGATTTCAAATATTCAGTGGGTCCTTACAATAGCTCTGATTATAATTTATATGAAAGCAGTTACTGGTCAGATTGGACCGCCTTGTCAATTGATTCAAATAATGATAACATTTTAGATGATCCATATACAATTGATAACAATTGGAACTTAATTGAAGACATATCTCCCTCAACTCTAAAATATCACGTTATAGCAGTTCTGAATATAGATGATGCCCTAGAGGACACGAAAGAAGATGATAAAGAAGAAATCGAAATATATGAATTACTTATATTACCTTTTCAAGGTCGTTCTCTTATAGGAATTTTGATTTCAGTAATTTCTATTGGTTTCTTAAGCTATTACAAATTGTATACACCTCGAATGAAGAAAGAGACTATCTCAATTACAAAAAAGATAGGAAACGAAATTTCATCAATATTCCAAAATCACAGGTCTTTTTTTATTTAATTCTAATCCATAAAAATAAAACATTAACATCTACAGAAGAGGAATTAGCTAAAAGTATCCCCGAGGCGATATATAGACATAAATTTTTAATGCACCCTGTAAGATTAGCTATGACTAAATTGCTATTTGAAACAATAGAACTGACTTCAATAGAATTAAAAAATGCTTTGGGCTTAACTTGGGGAGATTACAACTCTCACATTAAAGCTATGAAAAAAAATAATTACATCACAGTGAGAGAAGGGTTCCAAGAAGGTTCAATCAAACATATCATAACACTTACTGATTCGGGATATAAAAATTTTGAAGAATTAAAATTAGTTTTACATAAATTTTTAACTAATTCTCCTGAAAATTACCTTAATTATGTTGACAAACACTACTCAGATAAATTTGAATTAGAGGATGAATAATTATCGATTGCAACTTAATGATTACATATTAAAAATAGCGAAAAAATTGAATTGACACTGGTAAAATAAAAATATTTATTCTCTCATACAATTAACCTAAATTATGAATGAAAGTAGCAGTTCATCAAATTTTACAATATATGGTGCTAAAAGATATTATGCTCCTGATGTGGTATTAGAACCAACACACATGGCCCTATCACTTCGAATAAGCATAGATAATAAATCAATTGAGGGATCAAACACAATAACTCTACTTTCAAATAATGATAATGCCAAAGAGCTAAAATTAAATGCTGTAGATTACGATTTCGTTGATATCAAAACAGAAGGTCTCACATGGAGATATGATGAAAAATATATACATATCAATCTTAATTCAGCCTTAGATAAAGGTCAAACCAAAGAAGTAACAATTGAATACAAAGTTACTAGTCCCACAGCGGGTTTATATTTCTCGGGTTCAAATGATAAGATAAAATGGTGTGGGAGTGATCATGAGACCGAAAGGGCAAGACACTGGTTCCCTTGTATTGATTATCCAAATGTCCGAACCTCATTGAAATGGGAATTAACCTCTTCTGAAAATTATACAATTCTTGCAAATGGTAAATTTATATCTGAAACAAATAATGGCGATGGTACAAAAACTTCAATTTGGGATCATAATCACAGATGCCCCAGCTATCTTGCAGCCATTGCCATTGGCGAACTCTCAGAATTCAAAGATAGAGAGCTTATTACAGATAACAGAACTATTCCGATTGCATACTATGCAATTAATAAATTCTCATCAGAGGATCTGCAGAGATCTTTTGGTAGAACACCTGAAATGATCGAGTGGTATGTCAAAAAGTTTGACCACCCATTACCATGGGATAAGTATTACCAGTTTGCTTTTCCAGATTTGGGTGGTGCTATGGAAAACCAATCTCTTGTTTCATGGGATGATTGGGCTGTATTAAACAAGGAATCTTTCGAGGAATATGGAGAATTAATTGATGCTATAAATATCCATGAACTAGCTCATACCTTCTTCGGTGATTTATTGGTTATGTCACACTTTTCACACGCATGGCTTAAGGAATCATGGGCAACTTATGTAGATGCATTGTGGCATGAGGACAATAAGGGTACTGATTATTTCCAATATGAAATGTTCAAAAGTGCACAGGGTTATTTTGGAGAGGTAGATGACGAATATATTCGACCGATAGTTCAGAATTATTATAATAATTCATGGCAATTATTTGATAGCCATCTATATCCAGGTGGAGCATGGAGACTTCACATGCTCAGAAATATGCTTGGAGATAATCAATTCTTTAGTGCAATCAAAGATTACGTGGATACCTTTGCAGGAAAGCTTGTAGAAACCATTGATTTCAAAAGGACTCTAGAAAAACATTCGGAATTAAATCTTACAGAATTTTTTGATGATTGGTTATTAACTGCCAAAGGTTTTCCTGATTTAGAAATAGATTTTGAATATCAGAAAGATGAAAATAGAGGTAAATTCACAATTAAACAGCTCCAAGTAAAGAAAAAGGATCCAATTAGAAAAGAACCTTTCAAATTTGCTCTTGAAATCGGTTTTGTCCACGAAGAAAACGGAATACTCGAAATACATAAATTTAATGTGAAAGAAACAAACCATGTATTTTATGTGTCTCTAAAATCCATGCCTTATTATGTTCAAATTGATCCTAATTATCGATTACTTGTAAGGCAGAAAGTTAACTTTGAAGTTGAACTTCTAATTAATCAATTAAATTCCCCTCTTGTTATGGGTAGACTACAAGCGATTCACGCGTTGTGTAGAATTGGAAAAAGAAAGGCAATAATTGCAGTAATTGAGCACTATAGTAAAGAAAAATTCTTTGGGGTTAGATCTGAAATATTTAAAGCTTTAAGCAAAACCAATACTCAGAACACAATTCAAGCCTTTGTTGACTTCATTCAAAGAGAAAAAGAACCCAAAATACTTCGCATCTTATTCACAGAAGTAGGGAAATTTAGGGACTTGCGTATCGAAGCAGCTCTAAAAGAGGTAATAAATTCAGGGCTAAGACCACAAGCCCTTTCTGTGGCATTAATTGCATTAGGGAAACAAAGGAATCAAGATAATCTTGATTTCGTAATGAAATTTACAAAAGATGATGGATGGCATTATCATGCTCGTGCATCCGCATATCAAGCATTAGCTGAATTTCGAAATATTAGCATAATTCCACAATTACTTGAAGATCTTGACACTCAAGTTTATGAAGCTAGAAAGTCGATTATTTCAGCGCTTGCAAAATTAGCCATCTATGATGATAAACAAGTGAAATTAAACGTAATTGAAAGTTTAACAAAACTACTTAGAGATGAAAATGACCAAATACGCCTAGCATCAGTCAATGCCTTGGGTAATCTAAAAGCAACTTCCGCTATTCCATATCTTGAAGATCTCAAAA
Source organism: Candidatus Heimdallarchaeota archaeon LC_2 (assembly GCA_001940725.1). The sequence continues at coordinate 40,385 of MDVR01000006.1, forward strand.
AGAGACACCCTTACCAACAGGGAGTAATATTTGAGAAAGCAATAAACAAGATTAGAGATGTTGAATCTGACAAAGACCTCCCGAAATTACTCAAACAAGTTGAAAAAATGTTCACTGAAATAAACGAGTTAAAATCATCAGTACAAGATTTAGAGGCAAAAGTCGATAAAAAAAATTAAGCCTAATCAATTTAAATTATAAATCCGATTGATAAAGACAAAGTAATTGAAACTGTTAAATCTGACTTAAACTGCAAAAATGTCAGATTATGATACAATACTGAAAAATGGGCAGATATATGATGGATCAGGATCAGATCCGTATATAGGCGATATTGCCATTTCGGGTGATAAAATTGTAAAAGTGGGTAAAGTAGATGGGAGCGGAGACACGGAAATAGATGTTGGAGGATTCTCAGTTGCCCCCGGATTCATCAATATGTTAAGTTGGTCAGTTGTAAGTTTAATTGAAGATGGAAGAGCACTTGGGACAATTAAGCAAGGTGTAACGTTAGAAGTAATGGGGGAAGGTATGTCAATGGGTCCACTAAATGAACGGCTTAAACATGAATTAAGTGAAATCTTTTCAACAAAGTATGATATTACATGGAATACTCTGGGAGAATATCTTCAATTCTTGGAGAATAAAGGTATTTCCACAAATGTGGCATCATTTGTTGGTGCAACTACTGTAAGAATTTACGTTTTGGGTCATGAAGACCGAGAACCAAATGATGAGGAATTGGAAAAGATGAAATCTTTAGTCGATCAAGCCATGCGTGAAGGTGCATTAGGAGTAGGAAGTGCACTGATTTATCCTCCCGCTTTTTATGCCTCTACAAATGAATTGATTGAACTATGTAAAGTCGCATCAAAATATGGGGGTATGTTTATCAGTCACATGAGGAGTGAAGGAACTAATTTTCTAGAAGCTTTAGATGAATTCATCACCATTGTTAGGGAAGCAAAAGTGAGAGGAGAGATTTATCACCTGAAGGCTGCAGGGGAAAAAAACTGGTCTAAAATGGATTCAGCAATTGCAAATATCCAAAACGCTAGATCTGAAGGCCTTGAGATCACTGCAGATATGTATCTCTATACTGCCGGAGGTACAGGCCTTTCTTCTACACTTCCGCCTTGGGCACAAGAAGGAGGACAAGAAAAATTTTTAGCACGTCTTAAAGATCCTGATACAAGGGCTAAACTGAAAATAGAAATGTTAGAATCAACCAAAAAGTGGGAGAACTTCTATACGGATGCAGGACCTCAAAATATGCTTATTAGTTCCGTTGGAAAAGATGAATTGAAACCACTAATAGGAAAAAGAATATCGGAAATTGCGGAATCACGAAACCAGGATCCGAGGGACACAATTATTGATCTTCTAATACAAGATGAAACCAGAATTGAGACGGTTTACTTTCTCATGTCAGAAGAAAACGTTAAGAAAAAAATTGCACTGCCATTTATGTCATTTTGTTCTGATGCAGCCTCCATGTCCGCTAAAGGTGTTTTTCTTGAGAATAATGAACACCCAAGAGCATATGGAAATTTCGCCCGATTATTAGGTAAATATGTTAGAGATGAAAAGGTAATACCAATGAAAGAAGCAATTCGAAGACTTACCTCATTTCCCGCAGATAATTTAGGATTAAAAGATCGAGGTTTGCTGAAAAAGGATTTGGTGGCAGACATTGTAGTTTTTAACCCAGAAAAGATCGAAGATAAGGCTACTTTCGATAATCCTCATCAACTCGCAGAAGGAATGATCCATGTTTGGGTAAATGGGGTTCAAGTCTTAAATAATGGCACCCACACAGGAAATTACCCCGGTCAATTCGTTAAAAGACAATGAATGAATATGAATGCTGATGCACTTCGTTGCCACATAAATAAGGTAAATGACTAACGTTGCATAGGATTGCGATCAATATTTTGTTGTTATCAAATCGATTTATTTAATTAAAATAATTAAAGTTCATACTTTAGTATGAAAGTAGAATCAGTGGACCCTAATGATCAGCTATTATTAGACCTTCATATTAAGGTCCTACAAAAAATCCTTCTTCAGGAGCCATTTGATCAGATTAAAATTCATTACCAACAAAATATGAACGATCTAAACTACATTGAAATTATAAAAAATTCGGGGCATTTGAGCTTTGATGATGGGAATAAATTGATTGGAGCTTATCCAATTTCCCCTTCGCCAACAGATTATAGTGTCAATTTGGAAGGTATCGGGGAAGGTTTCAGTATGTGCGCTGTTGATGCACTCGGTATTCCTTACACGTTTATGAGAAAAACAATAATTAAAACGATTGACAAATCAACAGGTAATGATCTGGAATTAATAATAGATCCTCATTCTGAAAATCAAGAAATACTAGATATTTTTGTTGCTTACCAAAATACTCCAGAGGACCTACAAGGGAGTAATTCTGCAGCCAAAGTACAGTGTCCGACGATCAATTTTTACTCTTCAAAAAGTGATATCCCTAGCAATCTCCAAACTTGGACCTATTTACAGGCATTAGAATACGCAAAAAAGAGATTTAGCAGAGCTGAAATGCTTGCACGAATTAAAAAAATTATTAATTAGAGTTTTATCTAGAACTTTCCAGGACTTGGGGGAATGAGTCCATCTTCATTTCTCTCAGAGTTGATGTATTTCTTCATTTTATAATATGGATTACTATTGTATGCTTTATCATAATAATTGTCTAATGGAAAAAGTTCGTCAAGTTGTTCTATAACATCAACAGATAATATGACATCGAGAGCGACAATATTCTCCTCAATCCTCTTAGGGTCCCTGGTACTCATAATTGCAGAACTAACATCAGAATTTGATAGAGTCCATGCATATGCCAACTGTGAAGGTTTGATATCGAGATCTTTTGCAATTTGGCCGAATTTTTTCAACTTTGATAAATCATCTTTATCAAATGGAATGCCTCTACGTTTCATACCAGTTAAGTTCGCTAACTGTTTTTCGTTTAATTCTTTAAATTCTACGTCATCATACATTCCTGTGAGTACTCCATCCGATAATACTTTGTAAGCTACAATACCTAAATCCCATCCATCTATCGTATATGGTAATCCTTGCTCAACTGCAGATCTGGTGTATAAATTGTACTTTGATTGATCGACTACTGGACCCTCTAATCCTAACTTTTCTGCAATTCCAAAAGCTCTTTCTAGATCTGCTGAAGGCCAATTGGAAGTACCCCAATGTAATATTTGACCTCTATCAATGAGATAGTTCATAGTTCTTACTGTCTCAATTAATTGAGTTGAATAATCGGGGCGATGGCAGTAATATAAATCAACATAAGTTGTTTGTAATCTTTGTAGAGATCCTTGGATTGAATCAAAAAGGTGCTTACGGCTTAAACCTCTATGATTAGCATGTTTACTCATTGGAATACAAGCCTTAGTTGCAATTACCAACTCAGATCTATCATAATCTTTTATCGTATTACCAACAATTGTCTCAGCAGGACCATATGCACCATATATATCGGCACTATCAATATAATTCATCCCAACTCCAATCGCCTTTTCCAAACAGACTTTACCCTCCTCTGCTGTAACAGGATTATTTGTTGCTTGAAACTGAGCGCCACCAAGGAACATTGTCCCGTAACTGATTTCTGAAACATACATTCCACTGTTTCCTAATTTGCGAAATTTCATGAAAAAGTAGTATTAAGAATGATTATATCTTTTCCCATTCCGGTCAAATTGTGAAAATGTTCCATCTTGACACAAAATATATCAGATAAGCCCGTTTAGCAGATTCATAAAACAGCCGCCAATCTCTTCACTGTAGCCACCTTCTAATATTATTCCCAATTTGCTAAAATTCGATAAATGCTTCCCAATCTTTTGATAATAAGATTGAGTGAGTTCCATCCCTGCAATTGGATCTTTATAATAGGCATCAAATCCCATACTTACTAACACAATGTCAGGACTATAATTTTCGATGTCATTGAGTGCTTTAACTAGAGTTTCATCATATTTTTCTGAATTTGTTGTATTTGATAAAGGATAGTTAATATTGAAATTCTTTCCATCTCCCTCTCCTATTTCATTTCTTGCCCCCCAGTAATACGGATAGGCATCTTTAGCATGTATTGAGACATACTGAACCTTAGATGTATCATAAAAAATTTCTTGAGTGCCATTACCATGATGATAATCCAAATCGAGTATAGAAACTGATTTCCCTCTATTCACTGCTTCTTTAGCAGCTATTGCCACATTATTGAAAAAACAATAACCACCGCCTTTGGCTTGCATAGCATGGTGACCGGGAGGCCTACTCAATCCGATTGATATAGTTTCATTCCTCATAATGTGATAAACACAATCAAGCGCACTAGATGCAGAATGATGAGCTGCAGAAAATGAATAAGGTGTTATTGGGGTATCAACAGAGAAGAAGTAATATCCTAGTAGAGCGTCAAGCAATGAGTCTGAGTCTGGAATGATCTTTATATTTTCTGGAGCGATCGTCATTGGGACTTGTTCTTCAATATCTGTAGGGAGGGATTTTAAAAATTCGATATAGCCTTTATCATGTATTTCAGCAATTTTGGATATCTCACACAATGGTGGGTTAGCAATTTCATGATTATCATTATTCTCTTTTTGAATTGCTGATACTATCCAATTTATCCTGTCAGGTTTCTCAGGATACTCTCTAAAATCATGACCTGAAAATTCCTGTTTAGGATCATATTTAAGCTGATTATCACTAAAAATTATTTTCAATGTGAGAATTGACCAAATAGTTGTTTTAAGCTTATTGAGGAATATAGAATACTCGATACTAGTTTACTTTATAAATTTCGGTATTCGGATAAAATTTGTTCCAAAGGTACCAATATGCATGTTCAGTTATGTGTAGTGGAACTAAATTTTCATACTCACCATTTGCCACTCCATTCAAAGACCAACTTTTTTCTTCTTTATTTAATAGGTTGTCTTCAAAGTGAAGGCCTGTAATTTTGTAGGCATAAGCACCCAATCCATTGAAAATAAATGAAAACTCTATTGTCCCGATTTTATCCTCCAAAATTGAAATTTCATTTGGATTGAACATCTCATAGGGGTAGGCTTTTTGCCCTTCACCAATAATACTAATTCCAATAATTGGAATTTTCTTCTTTAAGGAAGTATTAGTTCCTCCTCTTGAAAAACCTAAATGGTTAAAATTCTTTACTAGTTTACCAATGGACCTAAAAAAGAAATAAATTGAAAAATTAACCTTTCTATGATAAAATAATGCGTCTCTGTATAATTCCATTGTGTGAGACCATATTGCCCTTGTTATTCGAATATCAATAAGATCATTTACTTTCTTGTTTGTGGAATTGTGAATAAGTTTCCCATTAAATTGTTGCCAAATGAATTTACCCCTTTTATCAGTTAGAACTTTATTCCCATTTAACATTGACCCTTGATTTGAAGAGATTTCAATTTGCTTTCCATCAAGGAAAGGTAGCAAATATGCATGTATCGAATTGAATAGTAGGCAGAAAGACAATGAATATTTTTTTGTAGAATTGATCGATAAAATCATATCACCTGCAATTAGATTTCGAAGAGGAATAACATGAGCTCCATGGGGAAGATCAATAGATCCGAATCGACTGTCCTTAACATTTACATGAACTATGACCAGTTCTGGGTCATCAGATATAAATTTTGTATAATCTTGAGAGACTTCTGATAGTGGCTTGAAACTATCAGTAATCACATTATAAAAAAATGCATAACGGGTAAAGAGATAGAGAATCAAAGGTATTGTTATCTTTACTACATCTGAAGAGGAATTTTCAAAACTGCGGAGAACCAAATCAGCCAACCAAATAAAGAACCCAACGAGGGCAAATATTGGAGAATAACTAGTTATCCTAATGAGAAATGGTTTATTTGTCATATAAAGAAGTAGCTGAGTCTGCAAGATGAAGGAAAACCAAAGAAAGATTAATGCAAATGTAGTTCCCACTATTGCAATATTCCTCTGAGTGTTTAAAATCTCATTGTTGTATTTATAAAATTGAATGTTGATCACTAAAGTTCATAATAATAACAACACTATTCAAATCTGATTAATATCAACAATCTTTTGAGATTTTATGACTACCGAAAAATCAAAACAAGTCACTCTTAGACCAATTGTACTAAATAACTGGAAAAAAGCAATATCTCTTCAAGTACATGAAGATCAGAGAAGATTTGTCTCTTCAAACATACATTCCATTGCAGAATCAAGGTTTTATGAAACAGCCTATAATTATGGAATTTATGAAGATGAGGATATGATTGGTTTCATTTTAATATATAACCCACCAGATGAACCGAAACTAGGACATATTGTTAGATTTATGATTGATGGAAATCATCAAAAAAAGGGACTGGGAAAACAGAGTATTAAGTTACTAATAGATTTATTATCAACACAATTTAGTAAAAAGAAGGTCACATTAACTGTTATTCCTGAAAATCATGGTGCGAGAGATTTTTATGAAAATGTAGGTTTTGTCAATACTAATGAGCTTGTAGATGGTGAAATTAAATATAAATATGATATCAAATAATGAAATTCAATTTCAATTTTATTTAGTAATCAAATTGGATGATCAATGATAAGTTTGATCAATAGATCAGATTTTAGTTTATGATTTGAAAATTAAGCCACAATCCGGTAATTAAAATAATTTTTAAGCAAAATTGTTTTGCTAAAAATGGGAATTATTATTCCTCTGATTCACTAGCTGGCTCTTCAGCGGGCTCTTCAGCAGGTTCTTCAGCGGATTCTTCAGATCCAGTAAGAACCTTGATATTAATTGCTTCAGGACCTCTACGACCATCTGAAATTTCAAATTCAACAGCCGTTTCTTCCTTAATAGTAAAAATATCAGTTCCTTCCAAATTTGACTTGTGAAAGAACAAATCCTCGTCAGAACCTTCTCGCTCAATAAAACCATATCCTCTATTGGACAAAACTTTTTTGATTTTTCCTTGCATTATATATACCTCAATTAATAATATATAATCCTTTGAAAACTGCTTGAAATTAAAACAAATTAAGACAATTAGTATCTGAATTTATATTATTATTAACGCCCTATTTCATGTCAGTATTTAAGATTAATTGGTTTGAACACATAATGGAATGAAGTAATCATCAATTAAAGTATCAATCGTTTGGAAGTGAAATTAATTATTAAGCTAGAAATTTAAAATTCTAAGAAATCACCCAAACATCTTTTCAACTCGATATAAAATATTGTGAATTATTTAAACCTACTTATTCCAAATCAAATAGGCGTTTCAGCACTTTTCGAAGCTCTATATATTCTTTATTACCCAAATGTTCAATATACAAAACTCTCGTTGGTGATTCATCATGAAATTCTTCTTGAACTGAAATATAGCCTTTATTAATTAAAGAATTCACATGAGATGAGAATTTACCCCATGAAACTTCTAGTGTGTCTCGAATCATGTATGCAGGGTATGATGTATATTTGTGTAAATATTTGATAATGGATAGTCTTATTGGGTTCAATAGGAATTTATATTTCTTCAATTCAGTTGGAATTTCTGTTTCCTGATCAATATATGAATCAGTATCACTATTTATTATTCCTATAAGCAAGGGTGGTGCGTAACCAAGAATACTAATTAATGTTTTTTGCAACAATCTTTGCACTGCATTGTTAGATATAGTTTTCCAAATTTTTACACCAGGAATTAATAAAGAACTGGTAAGTACAACCAAAAATATGGGAATTATGTATTGAGAATTCAGAGTGTAATCAAGCTCCGAATCTTGAGAAATTATTAGATCCGAATCGGTAAGGATTAGAACCTCATCGAAATTTTCATTAAAAGCAGCTAAATCCAGAGAAGCAAGTGGGAGACTATCGTAGTTATTAGCAATTCCACTGATAGGATAAGATATGTCGATATAGCCATCATTGTTTTGATCAGGTCTAAGCCAATCGTTCCAATAATTTTCTTGTATAGTATTATTATAACCATTGTCAAGAGCTTGGGAATTTTCTGAAGTGCTGTAACTATTACCAATTAATTTGTTAAGTCTAAAAGTATTATTCTGTCCAATTCCAACTATTTCAATTCCATAACCCTCAAAATTAGTTATTGTATTATATAAAATTTGATTATTATCTGAAGGCATCATTAAACCAAGTTCACTTTGTAATCTAATTCCACTTCCCGCGGAAACTCCATTTTTCAAATCATTATGGATAATTAGACTAGTATTGGGCCAACCAGTAATTCCGCTATTACAACCTTCAACCAAGTTTCTCGAAATAAGAACATTTTCAACAGGAGAAATATTTATTCCTTCCCAACAACCTGTAACAAAATTATATTCAACAATTACATTGTTTCTATGAATAGCAATTCCATAATTATAAACAAATTCGTCAAATACCATGGACACTGTATTATTGATTATAACTGAATTACTTGCTTCAATATTAATCCCAGTAATACCACCCGCAATAATATTGTTAAAGCTTACCTCTGAATATTGAGCACCTTCAGATATCTGAATTCCTGCGATATGACTATTCGTGATGGTGTTATCGTTAATTTTGGAATATGTTCCAGATTCTATATAGATACCGATTTCATTGTTATTTAGTGTGTTATCTGAAACTGAAATAGTATTATTGACTAAAACATTGACATATATCCCATAAATTCCAGATTGAAGGTTTGTATCTATAATATTATTCTGAATGACCATATATTTTGTTGTACCTGAGATATCCATCCCATGTTGAGAAGAAGTTGTTATTTGTAATCCTTCTATAATAAAGGGATCATTTTCCGTCCCAACTCCTCTAACTGCATAAGTTACAAGGTCTTCATCATCAGTAATAATTATGGGATCTGCTTCTTGCGTAATTGTTGGAAGTGAGTTTAAAGAAGGAAATATGATAGGATCATTGTTTTTGTAATTAACAAAATCAGTATTTTCTGACGAATTATCACTATATATGATTAGGAATAGAATAAAAATTAATGCAAATGTGTAATAATTTTTGTTCAATTGACTAAACGCCCCAATTTACTATATTATGGATACCAGTTGGAATTTATAAATGTATCTAGATCAAAATGTCACCTAATAGTTGGATAAACCACTTGCAAAGTTGTTGAAATCTGTTTTCAAGTATTTCCAATAAAATAAATGATCCAAAGTACGTGAAAAGTCATGAATAAGTAATTTACTTAAAAACTAATGCTACATTCAGCAGGATACACAAATAAATGTGATCTCTAATAATTTCTATTTGACTAATCACCGCTAAAACTAAGATAGTAGTAATTAATAGCAATGTGGGTTTAGTTTATTATTATAATAAAATGTAAATATTGAATTATTAATGTCCAAATATAAATAGAGATTTGAAAAACACAGTTAATATTATATTTTATTAATTATAATAAATTTTTTAGATCTTATCCTATAACAATAAAATTAATTCCATTATCCTCAATTTCATTCTTTTTAAAGGTATTTTCGTATGAATAAGCAGAGAAAACTCCAACTCCATTCTCTTCAATTTCGTTTCTTCTGATCGAATTATTATCTGAAAAAATTAGAGCTAATCCATATTCATTATTTTCAATTTCATTTCTCGAAATTGTATTATAATTAGATGATTCAAGGACAATGCCAGCAAAATTTTCTTCAATATCATTTTGCGATAATTTATTCTCATGTGAGTTCAAGAGATAGATCGCATAATAATTATTCTCAAAATCGTTTCTAGAAACTTTATTATTATTAGAGAATTCAAGGTAGATACCCCATTCATTGTTTGTAATTTGATTTCTTGAGATAAGATTATCTGAAGAAAATTCAAGTACAATTCCGGAGGGATTATTGAAGATTGTATTCTTGAAGACACTATTTTGTCTGGAATCACCTGAGAGTGTTATTCCTGCAAAACCATTATCGAATAGCCAATTCTTATAAATCCAATTTTCTGTGGATCCAAGAAGGAATACACCACTCAAAACATTTTCCGAGCTCAGATTTTTCATAATAATATTATTCTCTGATTGAATTATAGATATTCCACCGAGATTTCTGGTGATATCATTCTTTGATATGACATTTCCATCTGCTTGAATTAACTGAATACCAGGGCCTTGATTGTCAGTGATAACATTATTATGAATCGTATTTCCGGAGGAAGTGGCTTCATTTGGTACCACGGTAACAATTGCTGTGATTTCAAACACGAAAGGTCCAAGTTCTTCACTATATCCCTCATTCAATGTGAATACCACTCTAAACTCGTGATCTCCAATTGGTAGAGGATCTGAGAAATAATTAAGATCATATTTGAACAATCCATCTCCCTCATCAAACCAAATTTCTGATCTATCAACCCAAACTAGTTCACCATCAACGGTCAACTCAACAATCATATTGTCATGTTCAAATTGTAAATATTCAGGATCATCCCATACTGAGGTTGCTTGCCAGAATATACTATCAACATCAGTTACAGTGATATCCTCAAAGAAACTCATTTCAACCGGATTAAATGGCTCTGTAGTAATGTATATACCACGATTTCTATTATCATGAAGATAATTATTGGCAATTACATTATCATTTGAAAATCTGAAAATGATAGCATCATCAACATTGTATACTTCATTGAAAATGAGATGATTCCCGTGTGAATTCCATCCTCCCATTCCATCATCCCACATATCATGAACTGTATTGTAAGATATGAGATTTGCATTTGAATCTCCAAAGAACCCAATTCCGAATCCACCATCAGAAACCATATTGAATGAAATATCATTCTCAGTGGATCCAAATATGACAATTCCTCCATCATTACGATAAAGTACATTTGATAGAACTTGGTTATTCGAGGATTGCCCAAATATGATTGCATTCAAGAAATGGTCGAAAATTTCATTTCCAGATATAAGAGAATCAGTTGTCATCCAGAAATTAATACCTGCGTCACCCCAATTAGACCACAGTACATTGTTTGTGACTTCTATCTGAGTAGATTGACCAACCCATATACCTTGGTCACCATTGTTCTCAATTGTATTAGAATCTATAACTGCAGAGTTCATATTGTCTAAACCTATACCAACCCAACCATTATTTCTGATATAATTTCCAGTAAATACATTTTCATCTAATGATGAGTGACCAGGAATTACAGTAACTATAGCAATTGCCGCTAAGAGTTCTTCACCATCTAAGAAGAAGTGAACCTCAAATTCATGATCACCAATTGGTAGAGGTCCTGAGAAATAATCGATATTATATCGGTACAATCCGTCTTCATCCTCAAACCAGATATCTGATCTTTCCACTTCAACAGGTACACCATCAACAGTAAGCAAAACAACCATATTATCATGCTCATAAAGCAGAATATCAAAATCATCCCATAACGAAGTTGCTTGCCAATTAAGGTTTTGTTGATCCGTAATAGTTAAGGACTCCCAAAATCTCATATATGCGTTGAGACCGTCAGAACTAGCCCATATCCCTGCTCCACCATTCTCATAGATCGAATTATCTGAAATATGGTTTCTCTTAGAATTATGCATATTTACTCCATCTCCCCAGTTCCAATAAATTTCATTGAACTGGATTAAATTATCAGTAGACATCTCTAGGCTAATTCCTCCACCATTATTGTAAATCAAGTTGTTTTCAATAATGTTGGCCCAAGAATTTTGAATATATATTCCAGAACCCCAATGGCCTGTTATTTCATTATTTGAGACAAAAGAATTTGACGTATCATCAAGTACAAGACCCACATCAGCAGAATATGATGAAATGTAATTATTTTTCATAACAATATTTGATGACGACGTAATTGTCATACTGTAGCCCCCATTATTCTCAAATACATTGTTGTCAATAAGGGCTCCATTTATGCCCCACAAATTAACTCCAGTCCATCCATTATTATCAAGGAAATTGCCGGTAATCTGATAATCATCACTTGATGACTCACCAGGTACTACTTCCACAAACGCTTCAAATTGAAGATCAAAGAAACCTTCTAGGAAGAAATGCACCTGAAATACATGTGATCCAACCGATAGTGGTAGGGAATGATGGAAAATATCATACCTAAACATACCTTCACCATCGTCAAACCAAATCTCGGAAAGTTCTACCCATACAGGTTCTCCATCCAATAATAATTCAACTAGGATGTTATCATGTTCAAATTGTAGATAGTCTGGATCATCACTAGAGGAATCTGCAAACCACCAGATACTATCTTTGTCTGTCACTGTAATACTATCCAAAAAGAATAATGATACGGTTGTATCGCTATTACCCATAATACCAGATCCCCAGTTTCCAAATATTGCATTATCCGTGATGGTGGTCAATGGAGAATTATTAATCATCACTCCATCACCAAAGTTATCATGAATTTCGTTAAATTGAACTTGGGTATTATATGATTCAGATATAGCTATCCCCATACCATTTTCATACACAAAATTCTCCGTCAAGTAAGTGTCAGAACTACCCCAAATATCAATTCCTGGGCCTTCCCAATTTTGGTAGATGTCATTATTTGAAACTACATTATTCGACCCATCATGAACACTTATTCCCATCGGATTCCATCTCACTATGTTATTTGAGATAAAATTATCACTTCCACCGATATTCAATCCCCAACCATTATTGGTTTGAATTACATTATCTGTGAATACATTTCGATGTGACTGCCAAGTACTAATAGCTTCTCCCCAGTTACTCTCAATTGTATTTCCAAATACGAAATTTGAATTAGAATTATCCATCCACATGGCTTGCCCATTATTACCAATAAAGTTATTCGAAATAACGTTGTTATCATCAACAGATATTGGCAACACAGTGACAAGTGCTGAGAAGGTATATACCACACCATATTCAACGACCACAGAATCAAACACGTGTTCTCCTACTCCGAGGGGATCTGATAGATAATTAGCATCATATCGATATACATCAAAGTCAACTAATTCCCATGAATCATCAAAATATATATCTGAATATGTTATTTCGACGGGTACACCATCAACTTCGAGATAGGCTTCAACACCAGCTGCTACAACTACTTCCAATGCAGCTAGATCTGTATCTCCCCACGTGGCTTGCCATGCGATCTGATCTCCTTCTGTAATTGTTGCATCTTCAAAAAATCGCATAGACACAACGGCGTTTTCATTCACTGTGACATGACCAAAACCAACTCCTTCCTCCACTCCATCAATAACGAAGTGAACTTCAAATTCATGTTCTCCAATCTGTAGAGGTTCTGTGAAATAAGGCATATCAAATCTAAATTGACCTAATCCATCATCGAAATATACTTCCCCTCTGTCAACAAGGACTGCTTCGCCATCGAGAGTCAGTAATACTTCTAAATTGTCATAATAATACCAAACAAGACCTTCATCAGGATCTACAAACGAGGCTTCCCAAGCTATTGAATCACGAACTGTCGCAGTAACGTCTTCCCAAAACCTCATAAAAACTATCGGTTGTTCATTCGTAATTGAAACCGCAGCCCAACCATTATTTGTAATTGTGTTGCCTTCAATTGTATTCTCACGAGATCCCCAAAGGTTAATTCCTCCTCCATTTCCATCGATAAAGTTGTTTAGAATTACATTATTCATGGAATGACCTAGATTAATCCCTGTCCCTGTTCCTGTAATGAAATTATTTTCAATTAATCCATTTTTTACATTGTAAAGGTTAATTCCCCATAACCAATCGCTACCTAGGCCATTTATCGCATTATCTCGTAATACGAAATATGCATCAGTATCAAAAATGTTGATCAAATTATCATTTGGGTTAGTGAGACTAAATCCTTCGATAACATAGGGATCTTCAGGACTTCCAGATCCTGGAAATCCATGATTAACAAAATCTTCATTTCCAAAAATGTAAATTGGTTCATCAAAAGTAACATCTCTATTAACTCCGAACCAAGTCAATACATTATCAACCAGTTCCTTTCCTTCATGGAAACCTCCATTCCAGGCATCAGGGTTGCCATTGAGCCCTTGTTCAGTCTCAAAACCATACATATTCTTGTAATCTGAAAAAACAGCTTCACCAGATGTAATAACAAATTTATCATTGCCCATATCTTGGACTGCCATCATTGGATAATCCCCAAAAATTCCGTTAGTTGAGTAATAATCCATTTCAGTTGTAGAAGCATCCCAGTTTATTGGGTTAGCATCAGGACTTGCTCTCATAACTACTTCAACACCCGGTAATGGATTGGTATTCAAATCTAATACAACTCCATCAGCAAAACCTAAGACTGACGTTGGCCCATGAAATATTGCAGAACCAACACCCTCTGTAAAAGTGCAGCTTAACTCACCTTCGCATGCTGGTGCGGAGACGGCAACTCTATATACAGCTGCGTCATTATTAACCGCATCTTCAACCGTGTCGGCAGATATACGAAGATTGGACCCTAACATTTCAAGAATTGCATTGCTTGAGTCAGGTGTATACAACGGAGGATCCGGATCTAGTCTAAAATCAGAATCCCCTGCAACCCAAATTAGGTGCCGACCTTCACTGTAAAACCAATTAACAATCTGGTCAATTTCTTCAGGCAAATACTCCATAGTGGATCCCGCAAGAAGTAATACATTAGTTCCATCTAGAATAAAGAATTCGTCCCACATGATAAATAATTCAGTTCCAAACATTGAGAGATCATTTTGTAATTGAAATACTGAAGTGAAAGGCGGTCCATGCGATGCATCAAATGCAACCATTACGGATTCAGGCATTGAACGATCAACACCGAACCAAGTGAAAACATTGTCTACAAGGAGTTGTCCTTCATGAAAACCATCATTCCACACATCTAGTTCACCATTAAGAAATTGTTGTGTTTCCATCCCGTACATATTTTGATAATCAGAGAAAATTGCTTCACCTGAAGTAATTATGTATTTATCCCCACTCATATCTTGGATAGCCATCATGGGATAATTCCCAACGATTCCATTTGTTGAAAAATAATCAAGTTCATTACCAGAATGATCTTGATCTGTTGCATAAGCATCAGAACTGGCCCTCATTACAACTTCGACATCAGGAAGAGGATCTGAATTCAAATCTAAATAACTCCCATCTAAATATCCTAGCACAGAAGTGGGTCCATGAAAGATTGCCGAACCAACACCTTCTGTAAACATACAACTATTTTCACCCTCACATGCTGGTGATTGAGTTGCAACACGATGTGGTGCACCATCATTATTGAAATCATCAGAAACCGCATCACCAGATATACGTAAATTCGATCCTAAGGATTCAAGTAGAAAGTTACTAGACCCTGGAGTAAATGCCCCTTGAAAATCAGAGTCTCCAGCCACCCACAATAAACGAGGACCATCATTATTAAACCAATTCACAATTTGATCAAATTCTTCTGAAGCATAATCAATACTGGATGCAGATAAAAGAAGAACATTTGTTCCTTCAGGTATTATAAATTCGTCCCACATAATAAACAATTCAACACCAAACATTGAAAGTTGATTTTGGAGTTGAAATACCTCTGTAAACAATGGTTGATGAGTCGCATCAAAAGCAACTATAACAGGATCAACGATTTGATTTACACTTATTTGATTAAAGGCTGAAGAGCCTCTAAGTGATAGATCATTTTGATCTCTTACTTGAGGTATTGATTTTTTCATAAAATCCTGAATTGCCCTTTCAGGAAGCCATCTGTTAAAAGAATCTGAATTAGATCCCCCCATTTCATATCCTGCATTATCTGTTACAGGTCTTGTTAGTTCAATCTCATTCACACTATTATCAGTGTACTGGAACATCAAAGTCCCTGACATTAATACGACTGTAAGTACAAATAAAATTAATCTATGCTGAGTTCGCATGAATAGAATATTTCACGAATTACTTATAAGATGGATATAAGCGCTGATTTCCAGTGTGCCCATATTATTTATATATAACTTTAATAAATGTGGTTTCTTTGCTTATAAACAAATTCTAGTAAAACTTTACGCATAATTTTTTGTAATTGTTATTTTCAGAGCAGGATTGTAGTGTAAAAACAATTTTGATCATAAAATTTATAGAAAATAATTTTGCTGTAAGCGTTCTAAAGACTAGCAATCGGCGAGATGGGTCTTGATTCTGTATTTGCGTGGTTATTTTTGTGATTTTTATCAAAATCAAATGTTTTCTAGTACATACTATAACAATTCAAAGTAAAAATAAAGTAAAACTATTCATTCGTTACTATTTTCGTCAAAAAATCTAGATAAAATACTTCTCTTGCTCAGACAAATTGACTTATCAAGTAGTAACATCATTTTAAATTCCAATCAATAGTTCAGCTTGAGAAAGAATTAAAATATGAAAATGCAAATTGATCAAAACGGTTCATTTAGTTTTTAACTTCTGATTATCATAATTTTTCATGGGACTTGGAAAAGTTATACTAGCAATTTTTGGTATATTGCTGATATTAATTGCATTAGTAGCAGTTGATGGTTATTTAACATACAAAGCATTCGATGATTTGAGTGCTGACGAAACATCCGATATGGTATCTGACCCTCAATTTGAAGTATCTGGAGATGATTCTAATATTGTTACTATGTCAGTTCTTGTTGATTTCCCTTCCGCAGGTTTTATCCCTAAAGGTGCGGAAATTAAATTAATAATGAATTTCAGCGGAAATATTCAAACGAAAACTCAAACAGTTAGTCTAGGTGATTCAAAAACGTTGAATTTCAATTTCACTATGACCACCGCCGATACAAATACACTAGCCACAGGTGGTTCTTTGTCAGTCTCTGCCGTTGCAGAAATAACTCCAACAATTTTTGGATATCCAATATCACAAGCTATGCAAGAAGTTGATTTGGGAAGTCACGCCGTAGATGCAGATATTATAACATAATATCCAAAAAAAACTTACGTTAAAATATTACTCTTAAATCAGCTATATTACTAATAGAGAATGTTTCGTATCGCCTATTTTATATTATAATCTAGATAATTCAAATTGTATAAGGTTAAAACATGACACAGTATCAAGGAAGATCTGGAAGGACAATTTCTGGTGGAAGACTCCGTCAAAGTTCTGAGAAGAAAAAACGTGAACTAGGGAGACCTGCTGCTGAAACTTCAATTGCTGAGGAAAGAAAACGATCTGTAAGGACTCATGGAGGAAATCAAAAAATTAGATTACTAAGAGCTAACAAAGTTAATGTAATGGATGTTTCTACTGGTAAAGCTAAACAAGTTGAAATTCAAGATGTTGATACAAACCCTGCATCTAGGCAATACAGTAGAAGACGTATTATCACAAAAGGTGCAATATTAAAAACTGATTTAGGATTAGTTAAAGTCACAAATAGACCAGGTATTGAAGGTCTAGTCAATGGTATAATTTTAGCCGAAGAATAAGGTGAGCACTTTGCTCAGAAGAAAGAAATTTTATGTGGTTTATCCCGAATATTTTGATAGCAAAATTACTAGATCTCAAGGAAGAAGAGTTCCCAACTCTTTAGCTGATCCCAACCCACATTTAAAAAAATTGGAAAAGGCATGTCAAAGATTAGAAATTGAATGCCAAACAGAACCTGATAAAGCACACCCATCTTTTTGGTGGAAACAATCTGGTAGATTATTAATTCCGATTGACAAAAATAATAAAATACCAAAAGAGACACTTCTAAAAAATATTGCCAAAATATCGAGAAAATTTAAATTGAAAACGAAAGAAAAATTTCAGACTTCTAAGAAAAAAGACGTTTCAGTATCTAAAGGATTAGGGAAATATAAAACTACTAAAAATGTATCCGCAAAAAGAGGAAAACCGAAGAAATGAAAAAACGGATAGATCGACCCTTGGGTAAAATATTGCATATAATACAGGGCGAGGCAATTACTAGACCAAATACACCATTTAGAGGTCCTCGATCCAAAGTTGTACTTGATACTTTAGAAGAGATTGGTGTTTTAGGAGAACCTTTTGGCCCAACTTCTAAACCTTTTCAAGCAATAAAATTGAAAAATGCAGATCAATTTGAAATTATCGGTCGATTAGCCTTTGCTCAGGTCATAAAATCAAAGAGGAGGGGTCGAAGAAATAAGACCCAAAATAAAACCCCAAAAACTTCATAGGAAAAGTTCTAAATTATCCTAAATCAAATCATTTTAAATCATTAAAATTTGCAGATTGATATGAAATATAGAAATTTAGGTTCAAATGGGATTAAGGTTTCAGTAATCTCCCTAGGTGGATGGTTAACATATGGTTTTAATATAAATGACGAAAATGCTAATAAAGCTCTTGATGAGGCATTAAATCAAGGTATAAATTTCATTGATGTGGCTGATGCATATAATAAGGGTGAATCAGAATCCGCAGTTGGAAGATTTCTAAAACAGCAAGAAAGATCTGATTTAGTGATATCATCAAAGGTCTATGGCCAGATGTCAAATAATGTGAATAATAAAGGATTATCACACAAACATATTTTGGAATCAATTGACAAATCCTTAGATAGACTCAAAACAAGTTATCTTGATATATACTATTGTCACCGTTATGATTATTCAACTCCACTTGAAGAGACAATACGTGCTATGAATTTATTGATAGATCAAGGAAAAATAATGTATTGGGGAACCTCAACTTGGTTTCCAGCAGAAATAGAAAGAGCACATGCAATTGCTAGAAATTATGGCCTTAGACCCCCTGTAGTAGAACAACCAAGATATAATTTATTAGATAGGCATATTGAGAATTTATTGTGGTATACTATAGATGGGTTAGGCATGGGTGTGACACCCTGGTCTCCATTAGCTCAAGGAATTCTTACTGGGAAATATAACGATGGGATTCCTGAAAATAGTAGGCATGCAACATACATGAAATTAGCAGATAGAGAATTAAACGAGGGAGTATTAGTTAAATTACGTAAACTTGCTGAAATTGCAAAGGATAACGATATGACGCTGGCTCAATTAAGCCTTTCATGGGCTCTTTCTCGTCCTCAAATAAGTTCTCTAATTACAGGGGCAAGTAAAGCATCGCAAGTTACAGAGAATGCCGCGGCGGGAGATATTGTATTATCCAGAGATGTTGTTACAGAAATTGAAGCAATAATGGATAATGATCCAAGTCATCACCCAGTATATGGAATTAATTACAAAAAACATGTGGATGAAAATTCTAATTAAGTAATCTTAGTTGTTAGAATTTAAAAATTTTTCACTTTTCCACGTTTAATTTCTAGTAGAGTGATCGTCAGATATGACTATATAATGTCATGTTATATTATATTATCAGAGAGTTGTTTACGTTGAGTCATCAAAATATCTCACTTTACAGAAATATTTTTGACTTAAAGTTTAAAAAATATGCATATTTCTCTATATTATTGGGAATTTTGGTTCTAGGACTATTTCCTCCTAATATGGTTTCTAATTATACAGATAGTACTAAATCCTCAAACAAAAATATAGATTCTTCAAAAAGTTTGTCTATGCAACCTAATCTAGAAATTAGTGGAGCAATTTCAGAAAACCTTGATAAAACTTACCAAATCACGTCAAGTGACCAAATGAAATGCATATCATCTAAGGACGGTAGTGAAGACTGTAACTCTTCTCAAAATCCAAATGATCCATCGCTTAATCTTAATAATCACGTTAGCGAACATTTTGCAAATTTTTCGAGTGATCAACGTATTTCTCAACTAGGAATTAGTTATGAGGGTACTAATACAATTGTAGACAACAGCACTCATCTTCAAAAGCCAAATAATTACAATTGGACTACTTCACCTTTACAGGGACAGGAATATAATTTAACGCTGAATATTGAGGCTTATTCACCTGAAACTCAATATATTGGAGAACAAGATTGGGATAGTAGTTACGCAATTGGCGATAGAGATGTACATAGTCAGGGAATTGCTTTACCTCAGCTGAATTACGATGCAGTTTTTTCATTCTCTGAATTTTCGTTTGGAGCTGTGACCGCTGCAAACAATCAAGAATTTGTTGGTGCAATTTACAGTTCGACATGCCGATCAGGATGTAACCAAATTATCCCTGATATACCTTTAGCAACGACTACAACAACCATGATAGGGGGCGTTTCAACAGAATTTAAATTTACTTTCAATGATCCTGTTGTCATTGAATCAACCGATGTGTTGATGGAACCTGAAGGAGGATATGTATTTTTTGTGATTTATCCAAATGAAAATAATGTTGGTGGACAATGGAGTATTAAAATAGGAGCTGATGGCTTGGATGGAGTGGATGATGGTCCAACAGCAGACTTTACAGCAAGTTCTGGAGCACCCCCCAGCCCCCTACCAAGTTCCGCCAGCTGGTTCAAAGATACAACTGATTATGTTTTCAACTATACGGCTGCTGTTACTTTTGATCCTTACCAAATTGACACTAAAGTATCGATTAATGGTGGAACTGAGACTTTAATAAAAACTGATGGCACATTTAACGATAATAACAGCAGATCTACGGATACCGATTATCTAATTTTATATGATTCTACAAAATTAGATTTCACTAACACTCCAAGCTGGATTCCATCCACAACAGCAGCTTATTTTAATATCACACTAAATCAATATGTAGCTGAACAAGATATCTTTTATCCAACATTTTCTACCAGTTCTACCAGTAATGTAGTAAACTGGACCATTAATTCGGTGAAATCGCTGGATATCAATACAATAGAAATACCAGATACATTATCCATAACAAACATAACAAAAAATACAATCCTCCTCATTGAAAATACAGATTATATAATCGTTACATCTAATGGTAACAGTACAATTAATATTATGTCAGGGGATGGAATCTATACGATTCATGCAACATCACCAAATATGTTATTCAATGCAACCTCTGAAACTTACATATTTGATAACGGCTGGAACCAAGCAAATTCTAGCTATATGGGAGTACTTGATCCAACTATCGAAGTGGGAGATCATATAAATGCAACAATTACGAATTTAGGTGATTTGGATTTATTGAGTGGACTGCTGAATAGTTCGATTCGAGATCCAAATAAGATTATTAATGGTAACAACTCAATTTCAGGTTATACAGATCAGTGGTTAGATTCATATGAAATTCCGTTTGTGGATACTATAACATTCAGTACCTATTTGGATCCTGACATTCAAATTGGTGTTTGGGTATTTGAATTCCATTGGTTTAATGGAACCGCTGCAGGTGCCACTGCAATTGAAATCGACGTTTTACCAATCACTTCGATGAGCTTGCTAACCCCAAATGTTATTGATAGTGCACTAGAAGGAGATTTATTACTTTTTGAGGTTGCAACATACGACCAAAGTCATAATTCTGATTGGCCAAATCCTGGGACAATTACATGGGAGTTTGGAAGTCAAAACTTAATTTCTCAAGGAAAATATATTGATAACGTAAATTTTCTTCATAACGCCTCGATTGATCTATCAATTTCAAGTAATCCAATTCAACCTGCAACTTATCAATTTAATGTATCATTTATCAATGGAATTTATGAACAAGTCATTTCAATCACAATTGAAATATTTTATCGAGGTTCCTCAAGTATAACTAGTCCATCAATAATTAGCTTTGGAACTAATTTTAATTTGACTCTAACACCATTAAATGTAACTGGAGGTGTTAATTTGAACAATTCCAATCTTTTACTTAATATGGATATACCTTTTGAATCCTCATATAATTCAACAGATGGGACTTATGAAGTTCTAGTTTATTGGAATGGAACTATAAGAGCAGGTAATAATTCCATGAGTATCAGATGGAGCTTCAATCAATATAGGAATAATGCCTCTACACAATGGGTTGAAATGAGCTTTGATTTCCATGTTATAGATACAACTTATCCAGAATTTATAGAAACACCTCAGGATATTTTTGTTGACGATCAAATTCTTGGAAATACATTGGTTTGGATTGTATCTGAATTGTCACCCGATATATACACCATAAATAAGAATGATTCATATTTTGATAGTGGCCCATGGGAAAATGCAACAGACATTGAAGTTTCTTTGGACGGATTGTCAATTGGAGATTATAATTTTTCGATTTTCATATTCGATGAAGCAGGTAATGGGATATCTGATTGGGTATGGGTTTATGTAAGGGACTTAACCGCTCCTAATTTGGTTTCGTATCCTAATGACAGAACATTTGAAGAAGGCACGACTGGACAAACATTGAGTTGGACTGCAACTGATACATACAATGATCTATCTAATTTTATAATTTATGAAAATGGGGCTTTTTACTTTTCAAGCGCTTGGATATCTAATTCCCCAATTACTATGACTATCAGACCATTGGAGCTTGGGTTGTACAATTATACTATTGCAATAGCAGATGATAATAATAATCAAAAAATTCATTCTGTATTTATTACGGTTACAGATACTCAAAATCCGAATATCACTAATGAACCTGAAGATCTAACCTACTCAGCTGGAACTACAGGTCATACAATCACTTGGGTTGCTGTGGATAACAATCCAAGTTATTATGATCTTTTTATTGATGAAATATTAATCAGTTCAAGCAATCCCTGGTCATCTTCCGGCTCAATCGTTATTGATGTAAATGGATTAAGTAATGGGAATTATAATTATACTATTCTAATTTATGATAGTTCAGGCAATTTTGATATTGATACTGTATGGGTATTTGTTGCTGATGTGCCTGTATTTACTAAAACAACTGGTAATTACACATACATAGAAAATACAACAGATCATATCGTTAGTTGGACTTTATCGGACACAGACCCAGATAATTATTTGATCTATTTTGAGGATACATTAATTAAAAACGGTACTTGGTCAAATGAGATCCCAATTGAGTTAAATGTGACAGGATTAGGAATAGGGATCTACAATTATACAATCTCTATTAATGATACTGAAAATAATATAGTTGTAAATACTTTATTTGTACAAGTAACAGATATTCCTGAAATTATTGATGCACCTTCTAATCTAATATATGGTGAGGGATCACCAGGTAATTCACTTATTTGGAATTCAACCGACACACTTCCTAGAAATTATGAAGTATATCTAGATGAAATTTTATTCGATACAGGCAATTGGAATAATTCTGGTACTATCGAAGTTATAATAGATGGACTATCCAAAGGAACGTATAATTTTACAATTATAATTTACGATGAAACTGATAACTCAATCTTGGATAGCGTATTGGTTACAGTAATTGATAATACCATCCCAAAATTTGTTCTAACTCCAAGTAATGCAACTATTATTGAGGGAACAGTTGACAATGTGTTGATTTGGAATACTACTGATAGTTACCCATTAAATTTTAGTTTATATATCAATGACATTGAAATCCTAGACGGGTTTTGGTCGAGTTCAACGACAATAGAGAGGAATATAGATGATTTAGTTGCAGGTACCTACAATATCACTATATTTGTCTATGATGAATCTTTGAATTTAGCCAGATACTCGATAACAATAGATATAATCGACACACAAGATCCAATTCTCAATTCATCACCTGGAAATTACACTTATGCAGATGGATCGATTAATAATGTATTACAATGGGAAGCATTTGATTTACATGCTTTCAATTACACACTAGAGATAAACGGGGTAGAAAACATCACTTCAAGTTGGGTAAGTAATGAGACAATTTCAATCAATTTAGATGGTTTATCTGAGGGATTATACAATTTTACAATAATAATTTTTGATGCATCATACAATCTAATAATTGATACAATATTCGTAACTGTGACGGATATTCCAAAATGGGGTTTGACTCCTGACGACATTAACTATGCTGAAGGAAGCTTTGGAAATACTTTCAGCTGGAATGCGACGGATTCATATCCAACAAGCTACGAAATTCAAATTGATAGCACATTCTATCTTAGTGGAGGATGGAATAATGAAACTACTGTAATAATCCCAATTGATAATTTAAGTAAAGGTTCCTATACTATTACTATAATTGTCTATGATGCTTCAAACAACAATAATACATATACATTTAATGTATTGGTGAATGATGAAACGAAACCTAATTTAATTAATTCAGTAGGAAACTTCACCTATTTTGAAGGGAGTGTGGAAAATTACGCTTATTGGAATTTAAACGACACTTATCCTGCTAATTATTCGATATATCGAAATAACGAATTTATTGAATCAGGTAATTGGACTAATGGAGAAACATTAACAATCCTAATGGACAACTTACAAAAAGGCCTTTACAATATTTCAATCTATTTCGATGATCAGTCTTCCAATTTATCAAATCATACTTTTTGGATAACAGTGATTGACAAAACAAGTCCAAATTTGATTGATCCTCCGACCAATTTTTCTTATGTTGAATTCTCTACGGGAAACAATGTTACTTATACGCCAGTAGATCTTTATCCTAATTATTATGATCTGTATATAGATGAGATTTTCAATCATACTAATTCGTGGAGTAATTCATCAGCCATAAGTATCAACTTTGATGGTTTTCCACTTGGTGAATATAATATAACCATCCAAATTTTTGATTTATATGCAAATTATATAACCCAAACGATTTTACTTAGTGTAATCGAAATTACAAGTCCCATATTTACTTCATTACCTCCAAATGCAACCTTATCAGAAGTTGATTTAGATTACACTTTATGGTGGAATGCTACTGATGATCATGCTGATAATTACCAACTCTACCAAAATGGAACATTATTAGTTGAAGATGATTGGACATCAAATATCCCGATTTCCTATCATTTAAGCTCTCTTTTAGTAGGAGTGCATAATTTTACAATTATTGCATATGACACATCAAGGAATAATATAACACATTCAGTGTATATTACTATTTTTGACGATATGCCTCCTGATTTCATATCTGCACCTGATTCATTCAGAATTATCAATGAAGATTCTATAAATAATGTGTTGACGTGGGAGGTTAATGATACTAATCCTGACAATTATGAGATTCTGGTGAATGAACAATCAAGTTTTGTTGGAGAATGGAATGATACTATCGTATACTCAATAGATTACTTGGAAAGAGGAGTTTATAACATAACAATTATTGTTTATGATAAAATAGGGAATTCAATTATTAACAGTACAATAATTACTGTATTAGATATTGTCCTCCCAGCAATTATTGAAAGTTCATCTGATTTTTCAATAGTGGAAAACCAATTGGGATTTAATATTAGTTGGGTATTCATTGATACTCATCCCTTAAATTATATAATTGAAATGAATGGGGAAACAGTTCAAAATGATATTTGGATGAATAATACTAAAATTATTTATTTTATTCCCTCACTTACAATTGGTGTTTATGATTTCCTAATCAAAATTTATGATGATTCAGGTAATGAACTAAATCAAACGGTCCGTTTGACTGTTTTTGATCTGAATGCTCCATTAATCATTCTTCAACCAAACGGTTTTGATTTTGCAGAAGGCGATCTAATAGGGCCAATTCAATGGATAGCTATTGACGAGCATGCAGAAAGATACGAAATCTACATAAATGGAATTATCGATATAAATAGCACTTGGAGTTCTAGTATACCCATTACCTATCAAGTTGATATGTTGAATAAGGGTACCTATAATATAACAATAATTTTTTACGATAGCTCATTTAATCAAATTTTACATTCAATTGAAATTATTGTAAATGATAATTCTATACCAATCTTCATAGATTACCCATCAGATTTCTTATTTTTAGAAAACCAAGATCCGATTATAATTAACTGGACTTTAACAGATAATTATCCAAATCAATATCAATTATTCCGAAATGATCATTTGGTGTCTGAAGGGACATGGAATTCATCTATTCCTATTGAATTTTCTGTCTGGAATTTACTTGAAGGAGATTACAATTATAGTATTTTTGTATGGGATGAGTCTTTAAATAATAATTCAATTTCATTCGTAGTAACAGTATTGGATAAAACAAAACCAAATATTTTATCATCATCCCCAGATCAATTAGTTATTTATGGAACAAATGGGAATGAAATTGAATGGAATGTAATTGATAATCATCCTAAGACATACATTATCTTGAAGAACGATAAGCAATCAACACCTAATGTTTGGCTAAACGGTTTCCCAATTAGTCTAAATTTGGATGATCTTACTGTTGGTAATTACAACTTTACAATAATAATTTTCGATGAATCAGATAATTCCTCCACCCATACAGTCTTAGTACGGGTTAAGGATTCTGAGGTAACAGATACATTTAAGCCTGAAGTTACCATTTCTAAAAATGTTTATCCAAATGATTTAGAAATATTAAAGGGAAATTGGCTTGATATTGAATCCAATCCAATTGTTAATGCATCTATTTACACATCATTATTAGATGGTGAACAAGAAATTCAAAGATTAATCAATTTTACTTCTTTAAATGGGCACTATGAATTATTATTTGATTACTCAAATATAGCCCCCGGACAATATATTTGGAAAATTGAATTTCAAAAATATCTTTACCAAACACAAATTATTTTCGTTGAGTTTACAATTCATCCAAATTCATATATTGTTGAAATTGAAACCCTATCAGAACTTCAACAGGGTAAAGCATTTGAAATTATCGCGAAAGTGTATTATAATAATTCAAGAGAATTTAAATCAGAATCTTTAGGATTAAATCAATTAATTTACAATTCAGATAAGCCTGTTGGAGTTTTAATTACTTTCACAATAACTTACATTGATGAAAATAATAAAATGATTTCAACAATTATTGAAAGCCAAACTGCAAGCAACGGGAATGCTATTGTTATTCTCAGCGCTGATGAAACCAAAAAAATATCGGAGATAAATGGAATTTCTGCATCTATTATTGAGGATGTGTTTTCTAATCCAACAACGTTTATATTACCTAAAAATGAAATGCCCGATATTGCAAGTCCAGAATTAGAGTTATTACCTGAAATAAAAAATTACATTATAGATAATATTCTTGTCATTATATCATTATTTTCTTTACTGTCGGCTGGTGTTTTTATAATTTTTAATATTCGAAAGAATCTAAAACGAAAATCTCTACAAGTAATGGATAATATTAAATTGGCACACGTTGAGATTGGAGTTCTTCAATCCTTGCAAGCGTTGATAATACAAACAAGTAGTGGACTTCCTGTTTATGATAAGCAATTCATAAATATTGGAGTAGACTCAATTTTGATTTCCGGTATGTCAACTGCAATATCTGGATTTCTTTCAGAACTCGATAGCAGTCATATTTTTGGATTTGAGATTATGGAAAGGGAGAATTTGTCTATTTCATCACATAAATTAGATCATTCCTCAATAGTAATCATATCTAGACAAAAATTACCATTCATAATGCTAGATCAAATAAAAAAGGCACACATGCTAATTGAAAATAAATTTTCATTAGCTCATAGAGCTGGGGGAGTTCAAGAATTAAATAAAAATGAAGTCGAAGATTTATATGAAAAGGCGGGTTTCAAAGTTGGATTATTGGATAATTTAACAATGAATAAAACCAAAATTGTAAAGATTAAGAGGAATAAATCTCTCAGCAGATTACTAAGACAAAAAATAGATTTATTCCTTAATTTTCATGAAGAATTAAATGAAGAGACATTTGTGTTAGAGCAACTACTCTCTTTCTTAAAGAATAAAGATATTTTTGAAGACGTTGCGAACACTTTAGTTTCTTTGATGTATATTTATGGAGGCCTTGTTCCTCTAACTGATTTTCAATTATGAATAATTTATTCTTATAACAAGAAATCTATCAACAAGATAAATTGGAATAGTATTGCTTTTCTTAGGTAGAATTTTAACTGAATTAGTTGACTCAATCAGTTAGGAAAAAATTCTTCAAAGTAGTAATTGTAGGAGAAGCAATTGTCGGAAAAACGACAATCCGGCTTCGCTATTTAGGGAAGGGATTTCGAAAAGAGTATCTATCAACTCTCGGTGCGGATTTTGCAATAAAAGAATATAAAAATAATCAAATACAAATTTGGGATCTAGCAGGTCAAGTTAATTTTAGAGCAATAACAAAATCATATTATGTTGGAACACACGGAATGATTATTGTTTTTGATGTAACAAGAAGAGATACTATGGAAATAATCACCAGCTGGATTGATGAATTCATATCATCTCATGGGAAATTAGTACCAACAGTTGTAATAGGGAATAAGATTGATTTAAGAAGAATGTTAAATGAAGATGTTACGACTGAAGAAGCAAATGATTTTGTTCAGAAATTAACAGAAAAATATCAAGTGCAAATTGAGTATATTGAAACTTCAGCCTTAACAGGTCAGAATATCGAAGATGCCTTTGAAAATCTAATAGATCGTATCGAGAATTTATGAACTATTTAATTTATAAAATTTCTAGTTTCATGTTGAAGTAAAATAAAATGACGTTGATCGATCCAATTATGATTATTAAGATGATTGATGTTGGATATATTGATTCTGCGATTATAATTAAAGTGTTAATAGATGATGATGAAATTTTAAAAATGTAAATGCCGGAACTATCGAATTCAATTGTTCTTTTACCACTGAATTCGAAATTATCATAAATTAAAGCTGTAGAATTTTGGTTTATATCAAATTTTGAAATATTCATAAAGATAGGATGATTTTCTTTTAGTTCTAAAGATATTTTTGGTGTAATGATATTTTTTTGAAAGATTAAAGGTGTATCAGGTAGTATTGAGATTTCTTCATTTGGCTGAATTAATGGGAAAAGAAGAAGAAGACTTGAGATGAGTAAAATATTAAAAAAAGTAATTTTCTGCATATTATTTTATCTCCATTACAACTCAATGTCTCGTCTTAAATAAACGAAAAATGCCGTCAAAAGTAAAATAACTGTCGTTATTAATGAGGCTACTATCCAAATTGAATAATTCGATTGAAAAAACTCTAATTCGGGATAAAAGACTTTTGCACCACTAAAAAAATTCTCATCTTCAACAATGTACATTACCAGGTAAATCCCAATATTGGAAACAAGAGCGATTTCAGGATTTTGTATTACTTCAGCTGTAAAAATACTGACAGCAATCACCAGAGTATAACTTACGATTACTGATAAAACTAATTGTAAAATGATAGTATGAGGTATTATCACCCCAAATGAAAAAATAATTATTAGCAATCCCAGTATTATCACCCCAACAAAGGATTAAGATAAAAATAAATAAAGGAAAGGAAAAAGAATTTTTTCTTATTAACACCTTGAGATAGCCAATAACCAAGATTTCCGTCTTTTTCAAAAAGAGCCCATCTGTAGGTAATGTAAAATGATGATAAGACAACAAATGTTAGTTTAAAGATTGTTAAAAAATCTTTGATTAAATTATACTGATTTTCATAAATGTCATTCCATATAGATTCTGATAAAGTGAAACTGCTGTTAGAAAAGAAAATTGTTGCACAAGCAATTACTAAAGGTCCCAATATCATAATGTGATTAGTAGGCTGTTTAAAGAATAAATAATTAATTGAAATTTTTTCTTTTGTAATCATTTTATCAGCTCCTGGATGACATGTTTGAGTTCATCATTTGTGTTAAATTTAGTTATTTCACCACCATGTTTATGGAATTCCGCAAATGATTGCCAAAGATTGATGGAAGGTTGTATTTCAAATACTGAACCTGAATAAATTTCACTTATGCGATAATCAATGCTTTTTTCTTTCATCATGCTTTCAAATAGTTCAGAATTATTAACTTCTACAGAATAACTCTTTGGTCTATCTACAAGATTTTTCACTGTTTTGTAAATTTGACCTTCACGTAATATTATAACTTCATTAGAGAACATCCTCATTTCATCGATCCTGTGGGTTGCAAGGATAACCTTCGCTTTTGCTTTCTTCACATAAGCCCATAACAAATCTAATACTTGTTCTCTTGATACAATATCTAAGAAATTTGTTGGTTCGTCCAAAATGAATAACTTTGGTTGTCCGTAAAAGGCTGGAAAAAGTGCCACTTTTCTCCTCTGACCTGCAGACAAATTTTTAATTTTCCAATCACCCCTCAAATTAAATATTGTTTGAACATCAACTTCTAAATGATTTGATCCGTGCATCTCTTCAATCTTTTCCAACCATTTGTCAATTGTCATTTCCAAAGGCAATGCCGGATGATCTGGAATTACTCTTGTATCATTAATGGGAATATTCAAATCAATGGTACCTGTAGTTGGACGGATTAATCCAAGCATTAATTTGATGAAAGTAGTTTTTCCTGATCCATTGGGACCCAATAATCCAATATTATTAGAACTAGATTCAAAAGACAAATTGTTAATGGCATTTTGGCCATTAAATTGCTTTGAAAGATTAATGCATTTTAGAAGTGAAGGCATTTCTAGTTCCATCTGGTATCTTCAATTCTTTTCTGAAATATATTTTAATTAAACATATGTAGAAAAAATGTAGATATTATAAGTTTGGAAAATTAAATTGACGATCTTAAATTAGTTATTGTAATTAATCATAATAAGTTCTCAGTTAAATAATCGCTCATTTTTCGGACGATTTAAAAGTCGTGCATTCTCTTCACCTTCAAAATTGATAGGATAACCTCTCACAAGAATAAAAGGTGATGCTTCATTAGTCTGTCCCTGCAATAATTCAGCTGCTGCAGCGATCTCATCTGCAATTGCAATCTCCGAAACTCTCATTTCATAACCAAATAGATCTTTTTTACCTATTTCAGACTTCATAGCAGCTATTCCTGCAACACCAATGGCGATATTTACCGCACCCCTTCGCAAAGCCCTTCCAACGGTATCAGAAATTATTACAGCAACCTGTCTTCTTAATTTTTCTTTAATGAATTGACGAATTTCACGAGCAAGCTTATCTGGGTCTTCTGGTACACCTAAAGCATAACCTAAACCAGCATTTGATTCGTCCACACCTGCATTAGCACAAATAACCCCAGCTTTATTTTCTGTAATTATGACGTTTCTTCCGATCTTAACTACCTCATTGCTAAGTTGTAATATTATTTCGATTTTTTTTGGATCTTTGTCCAATTCTTTCGCTAACTCAATGGCTTCATTTGAGGGTACCATCTCCTCAATTTTATAAATAGGACCGTTGACTCTTGACCATGGTGTATGGGCACAGACTAATATATCCCCATCCATGATTAAATTGTTTAATTCATTTTCTAGAGAAAAATAAAATTGTTTCACTGATTTAATTATTGGGATATTCGGGACTTTGATAATAGAGATCAATATATGATAAGATTTCAAGTAGAATTTAGATGGATCGATTGAATACCTATCTTAATACATCATCTAAATTGTATATGAACTTAATTTCACATGAATTTCTTTTAGGTTGTTATAAATTATTTGAATCCATATCCCAACAGTAATCCTTTACTTTCAAAAGTTTGATAATTTTCAATTCCCACTTCAGCCATTTCAAGCTTAAGTTGTTCACTGGTTATAAATCTGAAATGTGGACTAGAATGTAAATCATCGACCATTGATTTTAGAACAAAGTGATCAGACGTAGGGAGTTCTGAAATCGAAGTAACAGATAGGAAGCCACCTATTTTAAGAACTCGATATGCTTCTTTCAACCACTGGATACTATGAGTTTCAGTTGAAGAGAAACAATCATATCCAATTATTACACACGAATCAAAAAAATCATTGGGCATTAATATCATATTATTTGCTTGATCAACTTGCTTGATATCTGCGCTAATCGGAATTTCTTTACTGTTACTACTCATAACGACATAATTATTAAGCCCAAATCCGGTCAAATAACCCATGACTCTTACGTCCACTCCAGCTTCGAGATTTATAAATAAGAGATTTTCAAAAATAGGTTTCCCTACATATTTCAGTTCAGCTTTTTCCATAAATTCTGGAATAATTTCCTGTAAACTATCATAGATGTTACTGGTTGCCAATATTGACAATTTTTTAATTTCATGAATTGCTTTTGTCGCCTTTTCTGTGATTTCAAGTAATTGCATTTTACCACTTTTATCCTGTTCATACTTGAGAAATCCTTGAGTTTTAAGTTTCTTAAGCTTATTATAGAAGCTACTTGTAGAAATTTGCTTGTCCCCAATTAACATTCCATTTATCATATTTCTCAAGTCAATTGCCATTAATTCTGAATTTGGGTATCTCATCAAATTTTGAATAATTAACATCTCAGTTACATCAATTGCTAAGATGTCACCAAGGTCAATTTCGTCTTTTTTTCTACGAAGTTCTGCAATATTTGACATTCTCTCTAATAATAATGTCCCATCACTAATTAATATGCTATTTGGTATACTGCTCCAAAATTTATAAATATTCATTACAATTTTTACATTTATCTAATGTAAATACTTATAATGAATGGTTCTAATTATTGGAATGGATCAAATGTGTCGAGCACCTCTAGACACAAATGATGGAACCAAAGCATAAGAGGAACTATTATGGCATTTTCATTAAAATATACATCTTTATTAAATAAACAAAAAATTCCAATTATTATAGCTTGGACTGTGATAGGTTTGGGAATAACCGCATTATTTGCAGGAAATTTATTTACAGTGACAAGTAATAATTTTGACGCTCCAGAAGGAACTGATGCTTACAAGGCAAATTCTTTACTTAGTCAATATTTTCCAGAACGTGAAGAGCAGACGTCACATATTATCGTAGCGACTAGCCTAAACTCAAATATATTGACAGCGGAATTTACTCAATTTACAATTGACATAACTACAGATATTCAAGCAGAATACGGTAGTAAATTAGTTTCAGCACAAGGTTACTTTTTGTTTGCTGGTACAGAATTTGATGAATTCAAAGATAATTTTGTCTCAGAAGATCTTAGTACCAGTATTATTATTTTAACTCTTGATGGGGACAGTGAGTTTGAATTAGAATCAACAGAAGTCATCCGAGAATTCATCTCATCATACGAAATTAATTCGTTTAAGGTCTATACTACCGGTTTTGGAGAGCTTCAGACTGATACAAATCATTCTATTGAACGAGACCTAGCAACGATTGATTCTATTGTTATCCCAATAGTGTTCATTGCCCTATTAATCCTTCTTAGAAACTACAGATACTTCCCAATCACTGTTATCCCAATTGCTTTAACAATTGGAATGTCATTTGCGCTTTTGGAAAGATTGATTGTTATTACAGGAATCGAAATTCAGTCATTTGTCCCAAGTGTAATGATTAGCATGACATTAGGAGTTGGTGTAGACTATTCATTATTTCTACTAACGCGTTTTCGAGAAGAGAGATTAAATGGGAAATCGGTTGATGAATCGGTTTCAATTATGTTAGAACATGCTGGTCATACAGTTTTTACTTCAGGTCTGACATTAACAATTGCCTTAATTGGATTGGCATTCTTTCCAATTACGATACTTTCCTCTGTTGGAATCGCAATTTCAATATCAATTGTTATCCTTTTATCAATCAATCTTACTTTGACACCAGCTCTTCTCTTAGTATTTGGTAAGTATATTGAGAAAGTAAGGATTGTTGATGAAGATACTCCTAGTACAATCCCAGAGACAGAAAATAAGCAAATATTGAAGAGAGGATTTTTCTACCGAGTGGGAAAATTCGCAACTAAAAGAAATAGTCTAATTTTGGGTGGGATTTTATTGCTAACTCTTCCTCTTGCCTTCCAAATCGCAAATACAAATCCAAGAGCTGAAACTGCATTTTTCTCTCCAAGAGGATCGAGTTCCGAAAGTGGATTCCAATTATTAGAGGAGCATTTTGGTCCGGGAATTATCAGTCCAGTTACCTTAGTGATTGTACCTGATGATAACGATGCCTGGGGTGAAAACACATTTGAAAAAATCGAAGATTTCATTTCCCAATCAATAGAAGATACTCAACTTGAGCGGATTAATTTCAATTCCCATGTTTCGGTTGGAGGGATTAGAATTGGATATTTTCTTTCTCTAGCACTTCTAAATCCAAATCCAGCTGACAACAATACTATATACCATTCTCAGAATGCGATTAATTATAGAAATTTTGCCCCACAGTTTGTAAATGTACTTAACGATTCTACATTTGTTGAAATTGTACTCCCAGTTGACCCATCGTCACCTGAAGCAGCTGATCTATTAAAAGAAATCAAAGTAATCGCAGAAGAAACTCTATCCGAAGGTTTTACTTTTGGATTTACTGGGATAACAGCTGAGAGCTCAGATATGATTTCTAGTACATATAAACTCTTTCCATTAATGATTTTATTTGTTGTCATTGGTATTTACATTTTCATTGGAGTAATGTTCAGAGCTGTTATATTACCAGCCAGGTTAATTGCAACGATCGCATTGACCATTTCATTTATTTATGGTGCAGCAACGGTTGTTTTCGAATATGAAACAGTACTTAATGACATCTTCCCAGCTTTGGATAACATATCTGTAACGTTTTGGATGGTTCCAATAATGTCATTTAGTATAATTCTCGGTCTTGGTATTGATTATGATATATTCACAATTGAAAGGATCAGAGAAAACATCTGGAATGGCATGGAAAATGATGAAGCTATCGCTGAAGGTTTAGACAAAACTGCCAGAATTATTACAGGTGCTGGAATAATCATGACTATTGCTTTTGGAGGTATGATGTTCTCATCCAGTTATATTCTGGTACAATTCGGTTTTGTACTTTCATTTTCAATACTAATGGACACATTTGTAGTCAGGACGTTGTTAGTTCCAGCAATAATGAGTTATGCTGAGAAAATGAATTGGTGGCCTAATTTACCTCCACAGTACAAAAATACTGAAATGAATAAATCAGAAAAATAAAACCAAGTCCCTGAATCAAGTAGTAATTCTAAAACTTAAATTTACTGATTTTTATTTTTCACTTTAAATTTTGCAACCTGAATTTTTTCTTTTTTACAATTAGGGCATTTACTGGGTGTTTTTGCTTTATCTGTGGAAAATACGTAATCACATAACATACAAACCGCTGGTCTTATCATTAACTCTAATTCTTTGTTATTTCTCAATGAAGTTCTGATATGATGAAGATCCTCCTCAATTCCAGATACTGGACGTTTTAATTCTTTAGCGAGATCCCTTGCAGATGCTTCACTTTGTTGGAGCCTTTCGATTAAAATATCTCTAGTCATAGTCCTATAAATCTAGGTTTTTCTTAAATGATTAAATTTATGGTTAAGGGGTATGTTAATGCAACATAATTAACAGAAAACAGAAATTCGAAGTTTGATAATCGATCAAAGTTAAAGATGTTTTTAAATCAAAAAAGTATGTATTAATAACTATTTTAGCTACTTACTCAATTAGTAATCGCTATTTTGATTAAGCAAAAACAAAGCAATATAATTAATGAGATTGTTATGTCTTCTAATTATTATATTATTTGTCAATTCATTTCAAGTATCTGCAATCTCAGGATCAAATAGCATTTATGTTAATATCACATCATTACAAACCTCTGTAACATATCAATCGATTGAAGTTAAATCATCAGTAGATATTCAATTACAATCGGAAACAAGTAATTGGAACCTAGAAATGATAAATGTATCGCCTGTTTGGAATTTGACCCTGGGTTCAAAAGACATTGTTGTAGCTGTAATTGATTCAGGAATAACTTGGAACAATGAATTACCAAAATCACTTCGATGGGAAAACGGTGCTGAAATTAATGGTACTGATGGTATTGATGATGATGAGAACGGTTATATAGATGATTATTATGGTTTTGATTTTAGTGAAGACACATATGATAATGATAGTTCAACTGACACTTCAGGTTTTGGAATACATCGACATGGGACCTTTGTTGCAGGGATCATCAGTGCGCAACACAATGAACAAGAAATTGATGGTATTGCACCAAATATCACGCTTATGGACCTAAGGGTCTTGGATACAAGTAATTCATTTTCAGGGTTTGATAGGATGTATGATGCAATAGAATATGCAATTAAGATGAATGCATCTGTCATCAATTTTAGTATCTATTTCAATACCCGTGCGTCAGATAATCTTAAAGAGATTTTCCAAAAAGCTAATGAACATGGGATTCCAATAGTTGGCATATCGGGAAACAATGGTTACACTAGAGTTGTTGCTCCGGGAAGCGAACCGACAATCATGGCTATTGGGGCAACAAATCAGGACGGAGATGTTGCATCCTTTACAAATACTGGACCTGAACTCGAACTTGTTGCTCCTGGTGATGATGTACCAAGCATAAGCAAAGAAGGAACTTTAGTTACTCATTGGGGAACTTCATATGCAGCACCGCATGTAACTGGAACCATTGCCTTAATGAAGTCCTTACGTGATGATTTTCAAACAAAATATATTCGTGAAATATTAGCTTTCACAGCAACTGATTTAGGGACCCCTGGTCT
This sequence comes from Candidatus Heimdallarchaeota archaeon LC_2, assembly GCA_001940725.1. Next base: position 77,028 of record MDVR01000006.1, read on the forward strand.
CGATAGTAAAAGTGGATATGGGTTGATTAATGCATCGAAAGCAGTCTCACATTGGTTAAATTTTGACAAAGATGATCGAGATTACGACCAAGACGGTTTAACAAACTTGCTCGAGATGGGACTTAATAGTAACATTATTAGCAAAGATTCAGACGGTGACGGTATGTCAGATGACTTTGAGTTCAAATTTGAATTAGAACTTATTATTAAAGACGGACATCTTGATCCTGATAATGATGGATATTCAAATTTAATTGAATATGAGGAAGGGACAGATCCAAACGATTCGGAATCTTATCCTACAGATTACATTTTTCCCTCCACAGAACCAGTCATCGCAATTCCATCGAGCCAATCGAACTATAGTCGTGTTTCAAATGAGGAAGATTCAAGGTTTGGTTCAATTTTTATTTCAACATTTTCTTTTCTCATATTAATTATAAGAAAACGGAAATTAGATTAAATTTAAAGGGATCGGCTTTTTTGTATAATCTTTCAAATTGATTAATTGTATCACGCTTTGTGCATTATGTATCTCTCATAATCAAATGTGATTTCGCCATTATCATGAAAAGTAAATGGAATATCTATTATACCTCCTGGATAAATTGTGTAGAATTCCATCACTTCAGAATCATTATTTCTAGGAATCAATGGAAAGGATTCAGATTCTTGCCAATTATCATCTTGTAGATGCAACATCCCTTCTTTTTCGGTAATTTTTAAAGTTATTATTTTCCTATATGCTTCATAAGTCCCAGATAACCTAGCGTAGTGTTGACGTCGTTTATAATATGGCATAATCTGGATTGGATTTTTTCCCAATAACAATATGAGAGCAGTATGCATTAACACTGGAGGTAGCCAACTTACATTATACAATTGAGAAAAAGTTAGATTTAATTCAGGTATTATGGCAATGTTGCCACCTGTAACTCCAGAAATTCCACTGTGGGTAATTATTGTATAACCATAATAATTATCATAAATTTTTAATCCATATCCATAAGATTGCTTTGCATTGGCAATAAATTCAAGTGGTTTTGAAGCAATATTTTCATTGTGTGGACGAAACATTTCGGAAATCAGTTCTTTAGTTAAGATCTGGGATCCATTAAATTCTCCTTTATTCAGAAGTAGATGAAGGAAATTAGTCAGTTCACTGACACTTGAAATTATACCTGCTGAAGCAGAGATAAAAGGTCCAGTTAGGAATTCTTTTGGAGCTCTATCAAAATCACTCCCTAAGCTTTTGTAATTATATCCTACTGCACAATCCATATCTGTTTTTGACTTTTCATATGTTACTGAGCTTCTATTCATATTAAGAGGGGTTAGTATGTTTGTTTTGATGTAATCCTCATAACTAATTCCACTTATTTTTTCTATTATTTGTCCCAGTAATACAAACCCACCATTCCAATAATAATATTTCTTACCAGGAGAGAATTTTATTTCACTTTGAGCTCCATTTAGGTGATGATAAAAATCATCCCAATTTCCGAGAGGATAAGTCTTTATTTTGGACTCATAGAGCCCTTGATTCATCTGAGTAAAGACCAAGGAATGTAATGATGGTATTCCGGAATTGTGAGACATCAATTGCTGGATAGTAACTGGATCATCCTTGAAATCCAAAGAAATTGGCAAATACTGAGATATAGGGTCCAGAATATTAAGTTTCTTCTTCTGGTGAAGTTGCAAAATCCCCAAACAAGTAAAGGCTTTGGTGATTGAAGAAATTCCATATAATGTATCAATGGTCGCTGGCTTCACTTGATTTTTCTGTCTTAGTCCATAGGCCCTGGAATAGATAGTTTCCTGATCCTTAGTAATAAAGATGGACATACCCGGAACTTTGTAATCTGCCATAATTTTCGAGACTTCTGGTTCAAAAACTTTTCTAAAATTATCTATGTCCATAAATGATCTATTGATATTCCCTATGATCTGAAAATAAATCTGTTCATCAAATTTAGAAAAAATGATTATGTTTAGAAAAATAGTCATCCATTAAACATTTAATAATAAAGGGAAAAATTATATACATTTAACAAAATAATTTCTTAAAGCTATAATTGATATACGAAATCGTTTTATATTTTTTACAAATTATCATCACGGGTAATTTTAAAACCAACGTATAGATTAACTAAGATTTGTTTTAAAATTAGACTACAAATATAAAGGATGTAAAAAAATGAAAAATAAAATTATGGTTTCTACAACCATATTTCTAAGTATATTGCTGATGCTTCAACCCGTCCCCGCAAGTGGTGCTGAACCGTCTGTAGGTGGTACAGCAGCCTATGAGATGGGTGGAGATGCAACAACATTGAATCCATATACATGGGGTAGTGTTTACGATTTTAATGCGATTGGGGCAATTTATGACCCATTGATACAATATGATGTAGATAATCAACCTACCGCCGCTATTGCTAAAAGCTGGAGTCATGATGATGATTTTGTCGTTTGGACATTCACACTTCATGAAGATATGAAATGGCATGATGGAGAGACATTGGATGGTTCAGATGTATTGTTCACATTCAATTTATTGATCGACGATGCAATAAAAGGATCTTCAATTGCTCGTAACAGTTGGTTATTTAATTGGGTTGCAAATGATACTACAAAAGCTGCAACTATGGGTACAGCTTACACAGATGCCACATGGAATGGTTGGGCCGCTGGTGATCAGTATAATATTAGTGCATACTACCCAAATATCAATGTGGTTGGAAATGATGTATCGATAGGTTTCACCTATGGAGTACCACTACATGATATAATGGCAGAATTAAGCGGAACTTTGATTATTCCAGAACACATTTGGGAAGGAGTAGATGTTAATACTTTCACTAATGATAATCCAATTGGGAGTGGTCCATTTATGTTTGATGCATGGGAGAAAGGTCAATTTTTTAGATTAACCCGAAATCCTGATTATTATTTGGGAGCACCATGGGTTGAAACATTAATTGTTAATATCATAAGAGAGCCAGAAACAGCATTTAATGCATTACTAGCAGGAGATATAGATGTCCTCTCTAGAGATATTCCCGTTGATTTGGAGGAATTAGGTCTTGCTGATCCAGATATATCAAAACATGAGTTTCTAGCTGATTTTTGGCTATATTTGGGAATGAACCAACGAAGATATCCAAATGATGTGGTGGGGTTCAGACATGCGGTTTTGACGGGAATTGATCGACAGGAAATTGTTGATGTAGCGAGATTTGGCAGAGGCATGCCAGCACCTGCATCGGGTGCACTACCCTATGGTCCTTGGTACAATGATGGCATCCCGACATATGACTATGACCCTGCACTGGCTAATTCAATGCTAGATGATATGGGTTGGATAGATACAAATAGCGATGGAGTCAGAGAAACAGATACTGGGCATAAACTAGAGTTTGGATTAATGGTTTCAAGTGAATTTCAGGCCTCCATTGACGCTGCGACTTTAATACAAAACTACATGGACGCACTTGACATAAAAGTTACCCTTCAACCATTATTATTCGATGTAATTTGGGATGCAACTGGTGGATCAGGAGCAGATGACACATACAACTATGATTGGGCATATGTTGGATGGTCCGGATTCTGGAGTGATAGAACCGCATCTTGGGCTGGTTGGCTTTACGATGAAGATCAATGGTGGGGCTCAGACAATATCAATATTCCTGGTTGGTCAGGTGAGAATAGAACTAAAGTAACTGAACTTACCCATCAAATTCAACAAGACGGAACTGATGATGCCAAAATGAAAGCATATCTTGATGAAATTCAAGAAATCCTTGCTTATGAACTACCATATCTACCCATTGACATTTCAGGTGGAATGGAATTATATCGAACCGACAAATTTGAAGGTTGGATTATGGGTAATACAGCAGGACCAAGCAATTGGCAGTCTTACAATGCAATCTACTTAACTTCATCAGGAGGAGATGATGGTTTCTTACCAGGATTAACATTAATTACAGCCTTCACTTCGATCAGTCTATTGGCTGTTTTTACTAAAGTAAGTAGAAATAAAAAATAAAAATAATCCTAGCATAATTAATAATCTATAAATCACAATATTAAATAAATGTAATATCACATTAAAAATTTAAAATATATGTTTAGTAAAATACGTGTTGACTAAACATTTAATAGTTCATCAAAGGTACAAAAGTTGAGTATGATAAATAACAAATCTTAGTGGAGTGTTTAACGTAACTATGATGACAGTAATAGACCCCAATCAAAAAAAACCTTTCTTGAAATCAATATATAATAAGATCACTGGATTATTAGGGTCAAAATTATTTCATTACATATTAAGGAAATTACTTAATGCATTTGTTAGCTTCTTTGTAGCCCTGACATTAGTTTTCTATTTATACCATGTATTACCTGGAAATCCAACAAACATTTTTGCAACGGATCCCAGAGTTTCTCCAGAAGTACGAGAAAATATTATAATCAAATGGGGTTTGGATAAACCAATTCATGAACAATATTTCTTGTTCTTAAAAAATTTATTTTTACATGGAGATTTGGGATATTCTTTTCTTCATCGAAAACCTGTGACTGATGTTATATGGGACACTCTCCCATGGACTTTACTGTTACTTGGTGTGGCATTGATAATACAAACAACAATCGGAATTCTACTCGGAGCTTATGTAGCATGGAGAAGAGGTTCGAAAATGGATACCACTTTTGTCTTATCTTACAATGTTTATAATGCATTTCCATTATTCTTTATTGGATTATTTTTCGCAATGATATTTGGATCTCAAGCTAAACAAAAAGGTTGGCCAATCTACTTTCCAATATTTGGAGCACAGGATCCAACAATATCATCTACTGGATCAACTCTAGAAAAAATAGTAGACATTGCCTTACACATGTTTCTACCCTTAGTTACATTGGTTTTATTTGGAATTCTTGGTTGGGGATGGTTTATGCGAGGTAATCTACTCCAAGTCCTAACTGAAGATTATATTTTAACAGCAAAGGCTAAAGGATTGGATGATAATCAAATATTATATAGACATGGAATGAGAAATGCAATTCTTCCTGTAGTTACTTCAATTGGATTAGATATAGGTGTTCTAATTGGAGGTAATGTTTTGATTGAAGCAGTGTTTTCATATCCGGGAACAGGTTTCTTGCTTTATGAAGCACTATTACGGCATGACTATCCCGTTGTTCAGGGAGCATTTATTATTATATCGGGACTAACACTTGCAGGATTATTCATTTCGGAAGTGTTGTATGGCATAATCGATCCAAGAATTAGAACGGAGTAAGTGAAGAGTAAATGGCATCACAATATTTACAACCTATTAATCGTCATCTTTCTGATCCTTTAAAAAGACAATTGAGACAATTTTGGAGAACTTGGAAAGTTTATAAGCAGAACAAATTTGGAGTAATTGGAATTGTAATCCTAGGTGTTTTATTATTCTTAGCATTTTTTGGATCTTACTTAACTCCATATGACCCATATGAATGGGATTTGAGTAGTAGATCCCAAAGTCCTAGTTCAACACACCCTCTTGGAACAAATAACAAAGGACAGGATATGCTCGCGGTTATGTTTGCTGGTCTAAAGATCTCCTTGCAAATGGGAATACTAGCAGGCAGTCTTACTGTTATTATAGGTACCATTTTAGGCGTGTCAAGTGCATATCTAGGGGGTTGGCCCGATAGGATAATTATGAGAATATCAGAAATTGTTCTTATTATACCAGCTCTCCCGTTAATGTTGTTGTTGTCATCTATTCAATTTGCAGTCTATGGAAAGCCTATGGATTGGAAAATAATAGCCTTTGTATACGTAGCTGTGTTCTGGCCAGTATCTACAAGATTGATTAGGGGTCAAGTTTTAACTCTCAGAGAACTAACATTCATTACTAGTGCAAAGGCCTCAGGCGCGACTGACTACTACATCATTCGAAAACATCTTTTACCAAACGTTTTTCCTTTAATGTTAGCAATGATAATTGCGTCAATGCGACAAGCAATTCTATATGAAGCGTTTCTATCATTTTTGGGTCTAGGTGATCGAATTACCTGGAGTTTAGGTTCAATGCTTAGGCAGGCCCAAGACCAATTTGCATTTGCATTAAATTATTATTGGTTAATATATCCTCCTGCGATTGCAATAGCTTTGACAACCTTGAGTTTTGCATTTATTGCGATGGCTTTGGATGAGATTGTCAATCCTCGCCTAAGGAAAAGGTGATTTAATTATGTTGTTAGAAGTTAAAAATTTGAAAAGCTATTTCCAGACTAAAGAAGGAACTATTAAAGCAGTCGACAATATATCATTTAATCTCCAAAAGGGAGAAATTCTTGGTTTAGCTGGAGAAAGTGGGTGTGGGAAAACAACCACCAGCCTTTCAGTTATGAGATTATTACCACCTGCAGGAGAATATGTATCAGGAGAAATTCTTTTTGATGGAAATAATCTTTTGACTATACCTGAAAAAGACATGCGAAAAATTCGTGGGAATCATATTTCAATGGTGTTTCAAGGTGCGATGAATGCTTTGAACCCTGTCCACAAAGTGGGAGACCAGATACTTGAAGTAATAAGTATACATGAACCTGATGTTCCATATGAGGAAGCATGGAAGCGAGTACTTACAATTCTTGAAACTGTGGGTATTGATTCATCAAGAGCTAAAGATTATCCACATCAACTCAGTGGAGGAATGAAACAACGTGCGCTTATTGCCATGGCCTTAATTTGCAACCCAAGTATTATCATAGCAGATGAACCAGTTACAGCCCTAGATGTAATTGTTCAAGCCCAAATACTAAGGGCCATGAAAAAATTACAAAAAGACTTAGATCTTTCGATGATAATGATTACACATGACCTTTCTGTAATTGCTAATGTTTGTGATACAATTGCAATAATGTACGCTGGTAAAATATGTGAATATGGAACAGTCCTACAAATCTTCAAAGATCCTAAACATCCTTATACTCAGGGATTAATCAATGCCTTTCCAAGTATTAAAGGGGACAAAACAGAGCTTTATGATATAGGAGGAGCGCCCCCTGATTTATTAAATCCACCTTCAGGCTGCCGCTTCAATCCTAGATGCAACAAGGTTATGGATATTTGTAAAATTGAAGAACCTGTAGAGAGTCCTATGAGTGGTGGATATGTAACTTGTCACCTGTATCAGGAGGATAAGAAATAATATGTCTGAACCAAATTTAATAATCGAGGCTCAAAACCTTAAAAAACTGTATCCTGTTAAAAGAGGATTTTTTGAAAGTTTAACTTCCAATAAGAGCGAATTTGTACATGCAGTGAATGATGTCTCCTTCAAAATTTTCAAAGGAGAGACTTTTGGTTTGGTTGGAGAAAGTGGCTGTGGTAAATCCACTACTGGGTTCCTCCTACTCAATCTACTGGAAAAAACTGATGGTAGAGTATTTTTTAAGGGCACAGATCTTAGTTTGTTATCCAATAAAGATTTGCGGAAACTTAGAGAATACATTCAAATCATTTTTCAAAATCCATATGATTCACTTAGTCCAAGATTTAATGTATTTGATATCATAGCTGAACCTCTACGAGTTTTGAAAGTGTTACGAAACGAAAAAGAAATTGAAAAGGCGGTAATATCTATTCTAGAAGATGTGGGATTGTCCCCACCTGAAGACTATAGAAAGAGATTCCCCCATGAATTAAGTGGTGGACAAAGACAAAGAGTTGGTGTTGCTAGAGCGTTTGTACTCAACCCAGCTTTCATTGTTGCAGACGAACCTGTTTCAATGCTTGATGTTTCAATTCGAACAGGAATACTCAAAATTATGCAAAAACTCATAAAAGATAAAGGAACCTCTTTCCTTTTCATTACACATGACCTTGCCCTTGCCAGACATATGTGTGATCGAGTTGCTGTTATGTATTTAGGACGGATAATTGAAACAGGGCCTACGGAACAAATACTTAAACAACCAGTTCACCCTTATACAAAAGCCTTGCTCGCAGCTGTGCCAACTCCTGATCCAGAAGAAATTTCTAATGAAGATTTACCAATAATTGGTGAGGTTCCTGGTGGAATTCATCTACCAATAGGATGTAATTTTCATCCAAGATGTCCTTATGCTATCGAAAAATGTAAAGAAGTTGATCCTCAACTAGAAAGTATTGGTACAAATCATTTGGTAGCCTGCATTAGACATGATGATGAATTGGTTTATCTAAATAAGGGGTTGTGATTAAATAAATATGGAAGATATTCAGAAAATTGATGATTTAATGGATGCAGGTAATTATGAAAATGTTTTGTCAATTATCAATGAATATCTTAAGCAAGATCTTTCACTAACTGAGATGCATAATTTGAATGTCAAAAAAAGTTTCGTCTTGAATTGTTTAGGTCAATATGATCAAACCATCGAAATCAGTGAGAACCTCCTAAATCAACAAAATGTAAAAGAAGACAAATTACTCAAAATTGATGTTCTTAATGAGGCAATTTATGCAAATTATCGTTTAAATCAGCTGACAAATGCACAAGAATTAATTGAAATCGCTAAAAATCTTGTACTTGAATCAGAACAGAACGATACGGTAAAAAGAAGATCTTCTTTGCTGGTTAATCAAATTTATACTCTTACGGCTAAAAGTAATTTAGAGCAAGCTTATCTCCTAGCTACTGAAAACTATCACCTTTGCGAAAAAATTAAAGATCAATCTTATTTAGCCCGTGCATATTCTTGCTTAGCGTGGGTGTTAAGCCCCATGGGGAACTTGGACTTTGCAATAGAAGAATCTCTAAAAGGCTTAAAGATTCGAGAAAAATTACCGAATCAATTTAGTTTAGCCTACTCATTATTTCAGCTGGGTGTACTCAATCGTGATAAAGGGGAAATAGATAAGGCCTATGAATATTTAGAAAGAAGTCGAGTTATTCGAGAAAAAATTGGTAACCAGCAAGATATTTCTTGGAACCTAATGTTTCTTGGGGATATTTTATTAGAGAAAGGAGATGCACAAGGTGGACAGCAATTTTATGAACAAGCACTTCTTATCACTAAACAAATTGATTACAAATTTGGTTCGATATTTTCACTCAATCGTTTGAGTGGGATATATAATAAGAGAGGTAATACAGAATCCGCAATTCAAACTTTGGAAAAATCACTTGAAATTGCAAAGACTGTCGAAGACAATGATCCAGAGATTATGACACTTTTCCATATTATTTATTATATCTGCTCCAAAGACATTCATCATTCAAAACTGGAGGAATATTTGAATAGGATGAATACAATTCGTTTAAAATATCAAAATAGACCTTACGATCAAGTGTATAATCTAGCTAGAGCAATTAAATTGAAGAAGAGTATTAAAACTCAAGAATTACGTAAAGCAAGAGCCCTGTTTAAAGAAATTATTGATGGAAACGTGATTGATTATAATTTTACAAGAATCGCCATGACTAATTATGCAGAAATTCTTGCTGATGAATTAAAGGGCTACCTTGGTGAGTTCGGAGTATCAGACAAATTAGCAAACTTATCAAGTGAAGAAGCCTCTTTACAATTTCAAACATCATTTTCAATAATTGCTGATAACTATCTGAATCGCACTAGAAACGCACTTGTGGAAAGTAATTTGAATGAAGCAAAAAAGCTTATTAATCACGCGCAATACATCAACGACTTTCTAGAATTACATAAAAAAGGGAATACACCATTTCGAATTCTACTTGCTCTTTTTATGAAGGAAAGGAGCTTGAGTGAACTTAGTGAAATATTAAAGATTACAAAGGGGGGATTAAACATACCACTTAAATTGTTGCGAGACCTAGATTTCATCAAAATATCAAAAGAGGAGAAAATAAGATCTGCTACCATGCTTAAGAAATTTTATTCTTTGAGCCAGCAGGGAAAAGAGCTCATGCAACCTTTTACCATGAAAATACTAAATAATTTTAAACCTGAAATGGATATATCTAATGATTTTGATCAAAATTTGATGCTGCCACGAATGTTTATAAAATTGAATAGAGATATTATTGGTTATTTTACTTTGTATCAAAATTTTGTTGAGAATCAAATCATGTTAAATCCATTTAAGACAAATGTAAGTTCTAAACTTTTGTCAAAACAAGAATTAAATTCAGTTGCAAAAATTTTTGATGAACAGGATGAATTAACTATCAATCATGTATTTTTAACAGATAACCAATACAATAAATATCAAAAACTCTACAAAGAATTTCAAGAAAAGATTCAAAAGGAGCTACTGTCAGATTTTGATGACGTTACAAACGGAACTGAAAAGGAAAAAACTAAATGTATAACAAATATCACTTTACCTATAAAGAAATTAATGGACCTTGAGAGTTATCTAAAATATAGGGAAAGAAAAACGAAATCTAAAAATAAAGAAAAAGTTGCCAATACAGACTAAACAGGAAATTTAATCCGATTGAATTTTTTCAAAGTTTCAATCAACTTCTCATGTGGAAGTGCAAATACTGTATTCCCATTAATACCTTCCATCGTTTCAGCAGCCAACAAAGAATTAATGATTGCTTCTTCAGTTGCTTGAATAGTTGCTAAAAATAATGGGTCCATTTCCTCATTCCTCATCATTTGTACTGAAAACGGTTTTCCCGAAGTATCATTTTTATCAGGAGTTTTGGTTGTGAATGCAATAAAAATATCACCAGATCCATTTCCAGCATAACTTCCCAATCTTCCTAATCCAATTGGAATTCTTTTCACTAACCGTTTAAGTTGATGTGGGAGGAGAGGTGCATCGGTGGCCAACACAACGATAATTGACCCTGTTTCTTGTTTAATATTTTCATTTTTTTCTTTAAGATTTGATAAATTTATTGGGATTAAATCTTTGATGTGTTTCCCCACAGGAATACCTGTTATGGTTAAATTATTTCTTTTACCGTAATTTGCTTGGACTAATATTCCCAATTTATATTCACCATATCTCATTGAAATGACTCGAGAACTTGTTCCAATACCTCCTTTGAAACCATGACAAATCATTCCAGTACCACCACCAACATTTCCTTCTTGCACGTTATCCGAATTTGAACTATTCAAAGCTTCGAAAACGACCTCTTTTGTTACATGAAATCCAAGTATATCATTTAACATTCCATCAAAGGTTTCCGCAACAACAGGAAGAAACCAAAGAGCATTTTGATTTAATTTATCGACTACAGTATTTTCAACAATCCATGCAATAGTGGCATCACGCACAATTCCAACTGAATGAGTGTTAGTAATCATTATTGGCCCTTCAAGGAATCCTGATTCCTCAATCCATGTAGTTCCTGTCATTTCTCCATTTCCATTCAAACTGTACCAAGAAGCAAAAACTTTCGAATATTCTTTTCCTTTTGGTAAAATTGCAGTTACTCCAGTTCTAATTGGTCCTTGACCTCGGATCAATTTTCCACTACCTTGAATAATAGTAGAATGTCCTACCTCAACTCCATCAACATCAGTAATTGCGTTCATGGCTCCCGTTTCACCTTCGAGTTGTAAACCCAAATCTCTAGCTCTTTGTTTCATAAATATAAAAAAGTAGAACATAAATTAAAATTTTTTGAATAATTCCTATATTATCAAATTAGAACATTTAGATCATTAATCGATTTTCCATATAATAGGGGTAATTACATAGTTTCAAACATTTAACCTCTTTTCATTTGGGGTATAATATCAAGGTATATGAATAATCATATCAATTTCTACACTTCCGCCTTTAGGCAACGCAGCAACTTCCACAGTTGATCTCGCTGGGGGTTGATCACCAAAGTAAGAACCATACAGTTCATTTATTTTCCCAAATAATCCCAAGTCAGTTACATAAATTGTTGTCTTTAGAACATTATCAAGAGACGTCCCCGCAGCCTCAGCAACGGCTTTTAAGTTCCCCATAATTTGATGAACCTCTTCATCGACTGATGAAGTCTTCATATCTCCAGTTGATGGATCTAAGGCAATTTGTCCGGCAGTGAAAAGAAGATTTCCTAATTTAACAGCTTGGGAATATGGTCCGATCGCAGATGGAGCATTAGTCGTGCTTATTATTTCCTTCATAATTATTTTAACAATATGAGTAACATAAAATTATTGTCCAAGTATTGGATGATTGATTTGAATGTGATTTACTTCATTTATAAAATTAAAAGAATAAGCAATTTGATTAAATAACTATTTAAAAAATTATGATTATGTTTTGAATCAACCAGGATTTTGGTTCAGATATTGAGTTTCACAAGGAAATTTTAAAGCTGTACACCTTTTAACTACAACATGGATCCTGAATTTGTCAGTATTGGACTGATTTTTACAAGTTATTTAATCGGTTCAATTCCACCATCCTACATCATAGGAAAACTATTTTTCAAAACTGATATCAGGAAACAAGGAAGTGGGAATGTCGGAGGTGCAAATTCAATTAGAATATTTGGTAAAAAGGTTGGTGCGATAGTCGCAATTTTCGATATCTTCAAAGGTACATTTGCGGTTTTAATCACAGATTACTATAGTGATGAAGCTACCACAGAAGTTGGATTTTTTGCCAGGAGTGAAAATATTATTGCATTGGCAGCATTTGCTGTTGTGATGGGTCATTGTTTCTCAATTTTCCTTAAATTCAGTGGAGGCAAAGGTGGAGCAACAACGTGGGGGATATTAATCGCAATAGATCCTTTTAGCTTTTTAATAATTATTGCTTTTTGGATTGTTGTTGTTCTTTCAACCCGTTTCACTTCACTTGGAAATTTAGCCATGTCATTTGCAATACCATTGGTTCTTGAATTGCGAACTGATAAAACCCCATTTATCAATATGGGATATGCTCTTGTTGCACTTTTATGGTTCAAACATCGGGAAAATATAGGTCGATTATTTAGAGGAGAAGAACGTAAATTCGGAACTAAAGAAGCTGTAGTAGCCTAGTTATTTAATCTGCATTTTTAGTGGAAGCATTCTTTTTAGATTTTTCAGATTTACTTTCCTTTTTCACACTTACTTTGATTTTAGGCGGTAATTCTTCTTCGTATGGATCAAAAACAGCTTGCAACGAATCTTCCAGCTGGAAAATTTCATCCTCATCTATTCTAATTTCAGTATAATCAAGCATATTCTCTTCAACAATTATTCGTTTTCGAGAGTCTCTTGCTATTCGCATTATTTGTAATATACGAGTTGGTAAAGGTAGACCAGCTATAATTGCTCGTAACTTAGCTTCTCCAGTCTCATCAGAAACAAATTTAACATGTGGTCTTGTATTTCTGAATTCCTTGAAAAGTTTGTTAGTCTCAAAACGAGTTGCAAAGTCAAGTTTTCCACCAGGTTGTTCAAGATTAAAAATTGAAATGAATGCACGTTCAGCTTCAAAAACAGCATCTTTGTTTAAGCTCGTAGTATCTATTACACTTTCACTAATAACATCCTCAATACGTAAATTATCAAGATCCCCGGATTCTCCACCTATTGTCTCAGACACAAAAACCGAAATCCCTTGAGAATGAATAACATCAAACAAATCTGAAACATTGGCATCAAATTCTTCAGTTATACTATCCTTGAAACTTGCGATTAATAGATCAGCTAAAGCAGTAGGAATGATTTCAAGTCTTTTTTTGGATACTTCACTGAATGGAAGATCTAATTCCCTTATTCTGGGTTTATTATCAAGAATAATGATTGGGTTTTTTGGAGCTCGTTTTTTAAATGCAATTTGATAGATAAATTCAGCGGCATTATATTGTACTCTTGAATTTTCGAATACTTCGGGCAATAGTGTAATAACAGGAGGTTTGAGATTAAATTCCTTCGCTAATATTTCCAAAACAACTGTAGTAGCACCTAATCCTGTACCACCAGATCCTGTTGCAACAAATAATAAACCCTCAAAACTTTTTCCTAATAATTTCTCCAGTTTTTCTTTTATTTCATCCGATGAATTTTTGATATCTTTCGTAGCTACATCAAGTCTTTTTGCGTAACCGTCTTTTGAACCTGGAATCGACACAGTTAATTCAAAGTTTTTTTGGCTTTTTTCATCAACAAGTTCTGTTGTAATTAGTAAACTTTTCACTTTTACATCATGTACTTGGAGATTTTTTATAATTCCAATGCCAATTTCCATTCCTGTGTCTCCACAGGAGATAATTGCAACTTCTAGAGATTCTTTACTGATATGTAAAAATTTCTTCCAACGAGACATTTTACGGTCCTCCCCAAGTTAAAAGTTCCATTAGCAGTGGAACTATTCTCCAAACGTATAGAATCAGTAAAGCCGCAATCTGAATTAATCTTATAGGATTGACCGGTGATGGTTTCATCGTATAGATGTAATTTCGCAACATGTACAAAACATGAGTTTCATTAGATATGATAAGATCTCGTTTTAGGGCAACATCAGTTATTTCATCAAATAGAAAAGGATCTAACTCCGTGAGGGCTTTATGTTTGAATTTTCTAATAGCCCACCAGATTCTTACAATTGGAACTATAACAGCACCAAATGCAGCTAGCAATGAAAGGATTAGACCTATTATCATGAAAAAGGTCAATCCTGTTTCATCCCCTAAATTAGGAGGATTGTCTATCCATAGAATAAATGGGCCAATTATAAGAAATAACAGAGCGTTTATTACTACAGTGGACGAAGCAAGACCAATAATGGGAATATCACCTAATGATCTGATTGAAAGTCCCGGTGTATCCGATAAGACTGAAACTACTTCATAGTTTTTCTTCGAAAGAATTGTTTCATGTCCTTCAGTGTAACCTACAGTTCTTTCTGTTATTTTTATCAATAATTTATCGTAGATCCGTGTATTTCTGGACACGTACCTGTAGGAGACTAATGATATGTATATCATTAAAGAGATCCCAAAATGACCAATCAAGAGGGCAATCGACCAAATAATTGTTATAAAAATGCTATATCTAAGAGAAGGTCCATCTAGTAATGTGATTGCAATTAATTCTAGATCCAAAATTAAAGTAATTAAAAAGGAAACGACTAGATATTTTTTACTCCATTGTGTTTGATAGGCTTCATTTAACGGTTTCTCAATGGATTCGACTAACCAAGTGTTTGTTTTAGAATCCAACATATTATTGAACATAGTATAAATGATTTTAAGATAAGCTGGAGCTGCTGCAACTCCTAATAATATGAAAAACAGAAGAACGAAACTTACTGCAGTTTTATCATAAGCAACTCCAGTTTGAATAATAATTAATAATGTTGGACTAGCAAAAAGAATTATCAAACCAATCAAACGAGCAATCAAACCCCAACTTTGATGTAAAACAGCGTTCATAGGTAAAGTGTATAGGGCTCGTGGCAATTTTCGAAAATTGCGTACTGGGTTCTCAATTATTGAGATTAAAGATAAATATTGTGGATCCAATCCTTGTGGTAAATCATCTTGATTATCTTCAAGAAATGGTTCAAAACTAAATTTAATCCTTTCGTAAGAAAGAGCGGCTTCAGGAACTTCTGTTACTGTTTCGATTTTAATCACCCGTTAATGTGTGCGCCTATATTCGGCAAATTCCTCAGATCGTTCTTTTGCCAATTCTTCACCTGTTTTAACATCTATTTCTTCATCAGCATTTAACCTATTGATCTTTGGATTATCCTTACCATCTGCAGTATTAGTAATTTCAGTATTTAATAACTCAACTCGCGCATCCTGTGCTTTTTGCAATAAACTTTCTATTCGAGAAGTTAATTTCAATCCAGTAAAGATTCCGCGTATTTCAAAATTTGTCTCTTCAGAAATAGTTTCAGTGAATTTTGGAAAGATATCGCTATTATCAAAACCTGATATTAGCATTCTGTATTCTCGGGCAGATACTTTGTCTTGTGTACTTTCTATGAATAAATAGGATCTAGTACTTTGATAAATATCTAATTCACCCGAATTTGCACCAGCGTATTTAGAAGTGAAGAAATCATTAAGATTGGAATAATCCCCGCCTGAGTGCATAAAATTCAACATTCCTACACCTCTAATATTTCTGAAAACTTCAAGAAATTCATTTAAATCTGCTGAATAACCAACGCTATCAAGTTCAGTACTTATAAGCAGATCAGTTATTGTGCTCCCTATTCTTTCATTGATAGCATACAAAGTAGTTGCGAAGTTTTTACGGGAATTTTTCTCAAAGAAATAATCATTATCAACTAATAATGAACAAAGATTCAAACATTGTTCTTTTGGTCCATAGCTAAAACGGTATAAAGCTGCGGCAGCAGTGAATTGTATACGTGTATTCTCTTCCCGACCTGGGAAGAAAATTATGGGCACTGGTCTTTTTCCTTTTTCTATCAAATATTTTGCCAATTCATAAGATACGCCAACTCCAGTCCCTCCTGCTCCAAAAATTAAAAATACAATCTCGTGATCATACCTCATTTCAATGCTTTGCAAATAATCATCAACGGCTTTATCAATAGCAGTTTTATTCTCTATTGCTAATGTGGCTCCTTTTCGATATTGTTTTGCAGTTCCAGCATTTGTATTTGGAATAAGGAATTTGTTACTAATGAGATCATGATTATTTAATTCATTCTCATTAGTCTCAATCCCTAATATCGGATACTCCAATCCATACTCTTTGAATCGTTTTGCAATAGCAGAAGCTATCCGGACACCACAACCACCAACACTAATAATTGGAATTTGTGGCATTGATGGATTTTCAACAGCAAGTTTTGGAGAAAGAAAATCTTCACTACTCAATTCATAAGTACTGAAATCGTCAGATTTGTCCTTTGAATTCTTTCCTGATGGAATATTCAAATTTGACATTACTATGCTTTCGCTTCCAATTCCGGCTCTTTTAAGGAAGCTTAAAAATGATAATTTAGCCATTTTCTACAATTAATCTATGGAATACCCACTTTAATAAGATTAACACATAAAGTTAGAATTAATCAGTTATTTTTGAATTTCTTCCCTACACTAATTCATTTTTGCGATTTGGCTCATTACTAGTTTTCAATACTGTAAGCTTTTGAAAATCTCTCTGATGCCTCCATAGAAGATACAATATCATTTACATTAAGATATTGAATTAAATTAGTTGATGAAGGTAATCCCAATAAAGAGCCTGCGACTACTACACAATTTGCTTCTTTTTCAATCATTCCAATCTTATGTGCTTGGTGCATTCCTGAATGTATCATTTCATCAGTTGAATTAAAATCCCGTTTAAGCCAAATAGGAGTCACTCCCCATTGCATTCTTGACCTTCTAGCCGTTTTTATATTGGGTGTAATCACAATTATCGGTTGTGTTGGTCTAAATTTTGAGACTAATTGACTTGTTACTCCTGATCGAGTATAAGCTAATAAGTAATCAGCATGGAGGCCTGAAGCTAATGAGACTGCAGCCCTACCAATCGAATCTGCAACAGTTGCCTTTCCAGAAAATTTTTTACCCGATTTCTGCTTTATTTTAGTTTCTACAGTCCGAATAATTCGATTCATTGTACTCACCGCCTCTATTGGGTAATTTCCAGTTGCAGTTTCTGCAGATAACATCACAGCATCAGCTCCTTGAAGTATAGCATTTGCAACATCTGATGTTTCAGCTCTTGTTGATCTTGGCGACATTACCATTGATTCTAACATTTGAGTAGCAACAATACAGGTTTTGGCAACATCATTACATTTTTTCACAAGGCTTTGTTGGATTAGTGGAACTTGTTCTGGTGGCAATTCTACACCCAAATCACCTCGTGCGACCATTATTCCATCTGAAACCGTGATAATTTCATCAATATTGGTAATAGCGTTTTTGTGTTCAATTTTGGAAATTATTGGAATTTTATCTGTGGTGTGTGAACTAATTATTTTTTTAACCTCATCAATATCTTTGGTTCTTCTTACGAATGACACCGAATAGAAATCTGGTTCTAATCCAATTGTGAAATCGAGATCTGACTTGTCTTTTTTAGTAGGAGAATATAGGAAGATTGGAACGTCAGGGGCATTAACACCCTTTCTTGAACTTAATGGCCCTCCATTAATAATTGTACAGAGCAACTCACTGCTTGATTTTTCTTTTACTTTAAGTTCTATTAATCCATCATTGAGAAATAAATTATGTCCCTCTTCGGCTAAATCTATAAGATCAGCATAAGTAACTGAAGCCATGAGCTTATTACCAACAATTTCTTCTTTACATAGTGTAAATTTATCTCCTGTACGCAAAATAACTGGGTTTTCCATTTTACCAATTCGAATTTTTGGTCCTGAAAGATCGAAAAGAATTGGGATTTGATCATTCACATCCCTTACAAGCTCGAATCTACGTTTAGCGTCATCATGGGTCCCGTGAGACATATTCAATCTTATTAAATCTAATCCTTCATCAATCATTGCTTCTAAAGTCTCTGCATTATCAGATGCTGGACCTAGAGTTGCAATTATTGCACCTTTTGCGTCTTCAACTGCTATAATTTATCACTCATAATAAATTACAATAATTGTCTACAATAAGTTATTCTGAAATTTGAGAAGAAAAGTAACAATATCAATTAAATTTATTACTCACATTAATCATATCCAAAATATAAAATCTATCTTTTGAGATGATTTCTGTCAAAGTAATAAAAATGGGTCTTTCGAATAGATTAATCATTTATAATTGAAACTGTTTTTTAATTGAAAAATAAATGTCTCAATTATGGTTTTCGGTGATGATTTAAGAGGTGAACTTGGCAATCGTATTGGAGTCTCAGAATCAGGGGATACATTAAGTCAATTGCAAGAAGGTAGAAAGGAAAAAGACCAGGGGAACCTTGATAAAGCAAATCAAATTTTTAATGCAATTATTGATAAGACAAATCAATCTACTACCCAATTATTAAGTCAAAAACAACATCGTGCAGCAGCAGAGGAATTTTACTATCAAGCTTTATCTTATGAATTCATGGAAAAAGTGGATGAACGTCGAATTTCATTGTCTAAAACTGTTGATGCCCTACAAAATGCCTCACATACCGCACTTAACTTTGGGGAAGACAAACGTGGAATCACAACCCTTACCTTAGCGGGTTTGGTGGCGTTGACTTATGGAGACGATACAACGGCTAATGCAATTTATAAACAAGGAGAGGCTATTTGTGAAAGAAAAGAGAATACAGAAGGATTGAAAAAATTATTATTTTCCCTTGGCTATTTGTTAGATGCAAAAGAAAATAACAATATGGCTGCCTTAACAGATGCACAGGGTTACATATCTTCAGATTTGAAACCAATGTTAAACAATTCAAAATTAACAACGTTTAACCCCCTACTAGAAACAATTGTCAATCGAGTTGGTGCCAGTGTTGAAGCTAGTGTAAAAATGCCAAAAATTGAGGTAACTACACAATTACCGGGTGATCTATTACTCAATACACAATATGAACTTAAAATCCTCGTGGAAAACAAAGGTGACGGAGAGGCAACTAATCTTCAAGTTGATCTTAGTTTTCCTTCCGATCTGGAATTAATCAGTGGAGAAATTAGTAAAAATTTTGGGAATGTTGCGGGTTTATCAGAAATTGCAACCCAATTATCATTTAAGATGGGAGGAGAGCTAAATGTGAAAAAGGAGATATCTGGGACAATTACATTTACCGATATGCTTCAAAATAACCATAAGAAATTGATTAGTCCTATTGATCTTGATTTTAGAAGTGTTAGTAAAGGATCTGAATATAATCAAAGAATAGAAAATGTTTCGACAGGATTGTTAGTTGAAGGTTTACATGAAGAATTACCTGTAAGCATTATTGAATCGGTTAAAACTTTAAATGGAAAAATCAAAGAGTTCATTGTCACATCTGTTGACAATCAAGAATTCAGTTTAGCAGATGAAGGATTGAATATTTATAGAGAAGTGATCAATTGGTCAAATGATTTCATGAAAGGGAATACTCCTGAACCAAGAGTTGTTGTTGAAATAAACAAGATACAATATCGGAAAGAAACTGAGTTAACTGAAAAACTAACAAAACAATTTGGGGAAGACAAAGAAAAGGCAATCAATGAAAAAGTTGATCAAATTCGAAGAGATTTTGATTTAGAAAAACAACGGATTGTGGACGAAAAGAACTTTGAACTGGAACATCAAATTAAAGAATCTGATGCTAAATTCAAAGAAAAAACCTCCAAAATGATTTCTGACCATAATAATTCCATCCAGGATTTAAAATCTAAATCTGAATACGAGAAAGAACAAGCAATAGGAGAGGCAACTGTTCAATTAAAACAAGATTTCGAAACTGAGAAACAACAGATTAAATTAGATCATGAAACAGAGATTGGTAAATTAACAAGGACTCAAGACAACAAAGTTCGACTTGAAATAACACAATTAGAAAGTAAATTGAAAGAAGAAGCTAATGTTGAAATTCAGAAGAAAAATGTTGAAGTGGAAAATGCAATTAGGGAACTTCAAACTCAAAACATTAGTGAATTAGAAGCTCAGGCAGATCGTTTAAGAAAAGAACTTACCTTGAAATATACCACAGATATTGAAGAATTAAAAGGACAATTACAAACTCAGGAAGATCGTTTAGTGGGACACGCAGTGGAAGAAAAAGAAAGTGCATTAAGGGCTTTAAAAAACAAACTTGAACAAGAAAAAGATGTTGAAAATGAAAATATGAAAAGAGAATTGAAAGATGGTTATGATTTTGATGTTTCTGAACAAGTAAGTAAAGCTAAAACACAATTTGAAATAACTATTCAAAACAAAGACATGGAAATTAAAGAACTAAAAGAAAAAATCGAGATAATTAAATCCCGAACTAGTGAATAATTCCGTCATAATTAACCTCCGCCAATAATTGGACCAATAATTAATTCATCGTTTAAAGGTAAAGACAACTCTTTTGGAGTGATTAATAATTTTTCCCCAAGTATGAAACTAACTTCAGGAACATCATCCATTATTAATTTACTAATTTGAGGAAAGGCTTTGGCGATCTCAATTAATGCTTCAGCGACAGTATCAGGATTAGATTGGAGATGATATGTTGAAATCCCAGTCATATTTTTTAGATATGAAAGAAATTTAACTTGTTTCACAAATTATTCTTATCAAATTTAATTATAAATTTTCTGATTATTGATTTAAGCACATTTTATTGTGTATCTATTATTTCACTGAAACTAAGACTTCCAAAAGCCTCTTCTCTTCTTCAATTTAACTTGTTCAGAGGTCAATATTTTACTACTTTTACCAACTCTATTATTCGATGTTAAATATTTATCAAATCCAGAAAGGACATTATTAATTAACTTTCGAAATTGAGATTTCATAATTAGTTGGTTCATCAAATTTCCAATTATACCTAATTTTGTTTCGTGGAAAATCATGAAAGATACATCAGTAGTGTCTTCTGATTCCTTTTCTACCATAATTTTCCCATTGAAATTTTTGATCGGTCCCTTTAATCCGTCCAATATCTCAATCCAACATAATCGTATTCTTCGAAATGGGTCACTTTTTCATGGACATTTTGGTCATCATAAAAATGACAGACACGTTCTGCGTTTAACTCATTATTATTTTTTGTTAAAAGTGTTGTAGATTCCACATAAGGATGATAATAATGGATATTACTGAAATCGGCTACAACTGCCCATACTTCTTGATTTGGGAGACAGATAGTTTTAGCAACTTTTGACTGATTCATTGAAATTTCCTTCTTTTTTGAGCGATCGTTCTATAAAATATTTATTAACATTCAAACTCTGATAAGTTTTCGAATAATTTTATTCAAAAATTTCTTTCATCATATTATTAATCAGCCGTTCTGTTTCTTCAGCTTTTTTTATCGTTTTTTTATCAAAATTACTATGCTGAGGATCTAAAGTTGTCAAAGTAGTATTTATTATATTAAGAATATTTCCCACATCTGCTCCAGCTCTGTTCAATACACCTAATCCCGAAATTGAATTTGTTAAATACCATGCTAACTGTTCAGGGTCCCTGTCATCAGGGATTTCATTTTTGGCAATTGCATTTGACAATGCAAATTTAAAAGCATCTTTCAACATTGAGAAAAATTTTATTGATTGAATTTGAGCTTCTTTATTTAACAGTCCTAACTCTAGAGAGGTATTTGCAATGTAGCAAGACGCTTTGGTTTTGTCCCCAATCTGCATTCTATAGGCTAATAAGAAATGGAGTTTAATTTCCGGAAGAGATGCATCTTCTTTAGATCTAAGGGTTAATTTTAATCCCTCGACCGAATTTCCATAAAATAATTCTAGAGTCTGGAGATACAAATTCTCTTTTCCTCCGAAGGTATCGTATATACTTTGAGTACTTAAACCAAGATGTTTTTTCAAATCACTCATTGATGTGTTCTCATATCCCTTATACCAAAAAAGCTCCATTGCCCGGAATAATTTCTTATTCGGTTCAAATGATTTGGATCGACCCATATTCAATTACTTTATAACCAGTTGTACTATAAAAAATATTAGAACGAATAATCTAAAATTCTTAACAAAATAAATTATAATTTTATTTTTATATCCTATTACCTCGGATACTCAATAGTACAACATTGAGAAAAATTTTATTGATTGAATTTGAGCTTCTTTATTTAACAGTCCTAACTCTAGAGAGGTATTTGCAATGTAGCAAGACGCTTTGGTTTTGTCCCCAATCTGCATTCTATAGGCTAATAAGAAATGGAGTTTAATTTCCGGAAGAGATGCATCTTCTTTAGATCTAAGGGTTAATTTTAATCCCTCGACCGAATTTCCATAAAATAATTCTAGAGTCTGGAGATACAAATTCTCTTTTCCTCCGAAGGTATCGTATATACTTTGAGTACTTAAACCAAGATGTTTTTTCAAATCACTCATTGATGTGTTCTCATATCCCTTATACCAAAAAAGCTCCATTGCCCGGAATAATTTCTTATTCGGTTCAAATGATTTGGATCGACCCATATTCAATTACTTTATAACCAGTTGTACTATAAAAAATATTAGAACGAATAATCTAAAATTCTTAACAAAATAAATTATAATTTTATTTTTATATCCTATTACCTCGGATACTCAATAGTACAACATTGAGAAAAATTTTATTGATTGAATTTGAGCTTCTTTATTTAACAGTCCTAACTCTAGAGAGGTATTTGCAATGTAGCAAGACGCTTTGGTTTTGTCCCCAATCTGCATTCTATAGGCTAATAAGAAATGGAGTTTAATTTCCGGAAGAGATGCATCTTCTTTAGATCTAAGGGTTAATTTTAATCCCTCGACCGAATTTCCATAAAATAATTCTAGAGTCTGGAGATACAAATTCTCTTTTCCTCCGAAGGTATCGTATATACTTTGAGTACTTAAACCAAGATGTTTTTTCAAATCACTCATTGATGTGTTCTCATATCCCTTATACCAAAAAAGCTCCATTGCCCGGAATAATTTCTTATTCGGTTCAAATGATTTGGATCGACCCATATTCAATTACTTTATAACCAGTTGTACTATAAAAAATATTAGAACGAATAATCTAAAATTCTTAACAAAATAAATTATAATTTTATTTTTATATCCTATTACCTCGGATACTCAATAGTATCTCATTTACTGAACACTTTTGTAATAATTCACCTTAATCTTAATTAGATAGAGGGTTAGATTGTATTCCATGGCATCTTTGAAAATCTGGTCAGATGAAGTTGAACTTCAAAGCAGGCTTCCAATTGATATATCGATGCCGAAAGCGTATGTAATTGCAAATACTCCATTCAATGAAAATCATTGGACTCGAACATTTACTACAAAAACAGGTCATGTTGTTGTGGCAAGAGCTACTCAAAAATTAGCTTTATCAAAAAAAATTGATCTTAGAATTGAAGCGAGATCTTCATTGGATAATGTAGAATATGAAACAATTATTGGAAAGATTGAATATGAATTAGGTTTGAAAGAAACAATGAAAGTTTTCAAAAATCTAAGAAAATTTGATACAATAATTGACATTGCTTTACAATCAAATCCTGGATTCCGAATATTTGCTAACTCTGAAGCAATCGAAACAACGATTCTAACAATAATATCACAGAATACGTCATTTTTTACTTATCTCATTCTTGTGGAAAATTTGCTCAAAAAATATGGCCGAAAGGTCCCTTGGGATCCATCGTTATATATTTTTCCTGATAAACCACAATTAGCTAGAATGTTGGAAAAAGACTGGTTGAAGTTAAAATTAGGATATAAATCAAAATTTCTAGGCGCATTGACAGAAAATGATCTAGACAATATTGAAACATATGCTTATTATCCGGTTTTAAAAAGAGGACTGGATGGACTCAAAGAAATAAAAGGGATTGGGAATTATACTGCTAGAATTCTAGGAATATATCATTCTAGAAGATATGATTATGCATTTTATGATACATATGTTCTGGAGGTTCTCAATCACAAATATGAAATTGGCAATATCAATAATATCAATCAATTTGATACTTGGGTGAATAACAAATGGCCAAAGGACCCAGCACTTGTAATACATTCATTATTACTTGAATACCTTCCTGAATTTCTAAAATCACATCAAACTTTTTATTCCAAAGCAATAAAACCAAAGAAAAAGAAAATAATCCTTGAAAAGAAAAAATATAGTGATAAAACCAAACAATTGGATAAATCTGTAATATTATCCACCACAAAGAAAGTTGCTAAAAAAACAGTGAAAAAGCAAACTAAGAAAATCAGTAAGAAAACACCTAAAGAGTTTCTTGAAAAATTGACTCAAAAGACATTAGAAGAAGGTTTACATGATTACATTATGGATTCAATCTTCCCAGAAAATAGCAATGAAGAACCTATTAAGAACGAGGTAATTAATGGAGATAAAGCTCCAAAAGGTGCTAAAAAGATTGAAAAGACGTCTAGGAAAAAATTAGCTAGGAAGGTTTCTAAGAAAATTACGAAAAAAACCCCTGCAAGAACCTCTAAGAAAAAATCAACAAAGAAGTCATCAAAGAAATCTGTAAAGAAGCCTTCAACAAAACCCACTAAAAAGAAATCAGTGAAAAAATCTTCAAAGAAAATTAAAAAGAAAATTAAAAAGAAAATTAAAAAGAAAAGTGTAAAAAAAGGTAAAAAAAGTAGTAAAGAATAAGATTCAATAATATGCGTTGATGGTGACAATTAATGAATAAGAAATTTGATGAAATAGAATTGAATGGAGCAATTGATAGAGTTATGAATAATTTAATCCAAATTTCAAAAGAGAATGAATACGCATTTCCTGTAGCTATAAGTCGTGAAAGATTGAAATATGAAATAATAAATTTAATAATGATACTTTATCAATTTCCTAAATCAAAATCCTACTCAATTGATGAAATTAAGCTATCATTGGAAGATAGCAATTTGTTTCTTATTAAATCTACAAATCTAATTTTAGCGGAAGTATTAGATAGCTTAGATAAATTTAATCTTTTACCAGGTATATATGTATCAGAAATTGGGGTCTTAGATTTGGTATCAGATTTAAAAGCTAAATCAATATCAAATAACCATGTTGATTATTTAGCATGTGGAGGAATCAGCTCAATTGAGAAACCTTCAATATTATTAAATTATATCTATAAGCATAATATGTGCCCTTTCTGTAAAGAAGCAATTAAAATAGAAAAAATTGTTGTATTCAAAGCTGAAGCTGATTTAAAAGCTGGTATCACCTTTATAACAATTAAAGAAAGTGAAAATGCTTCATTCCATTATAAGATTTAAATTACAATAGCAACTAATTTATCAAGTTCTTCAACCCATTCATCAAAATTTTCTGGTTCAGGATAATTAATTCCGAGATATTGAATATCTCTAGCAAGTTTTAGTGTTTTCCGTAAGCTCAATAATGTTCGAGGTCTTCTCCAGCCTTTCAATGCTCTACTTAATAAACTTAAATCTGCGTTTGGATCGCTATTCATTTTTATGATATCATCTTGTCGTAAGATTTTTTTGTCTAACATCCAATCAAAAGTCTTGAAACCCCATTTGTTAATGAATTTTATAAATGAAACACCCCATGCATTTATTAATCCATATTTTGACCATATCTGTCTATTATAATCCCATAATCCTTTCTCAGAAGTATCCCCATTTCTGATTGCTTTTGCTAGACATCTTCCTGCAATTATTCCTGCAATTAGTGCCACTCCATGACCCTCTCCATTTAATGGATTAGCAAGAGCTGCGGCATCACCGGTTGTTAGAAATCCATTATGAACACAACTTGGTAAGGGAAGGCGAGCTGGAATTAAATCTCCTTGACTCGTAATTATCTCAGCGTCTGGAAATTTACGATCCCTGACTTGTTTGTTAATTTCTTTAATGTTTTTACCTCTATTACGTTCATACATCATATAACCTAGCCCTATATTTAATTCATTGTCACCTCGACTAAAATACCAATAGTAACCAGGCATTACATGAGCGATTTCTGGTTCGTAAACCAAATACATACCATTTTGATAAGGATGTTCTTTCTTTACTCGTATTATATCTCTATATGCAACAATTAGCTCGTGTCGAGGTAAGCGTTGAGGAAATCTATTACCAATCATCTCAGTAGGTAATAATCGCCGGACTATTCCACCAGTCCCAGAAGCATCAACAACAACCTTTGCTCTGAATTCAATATATTCATTATTTTTATTTTTGCACAATAATCCTACTAATGTGTTATTTTCAACAATTGTTTTATTGGCCCTCATGTCAGCAATTACTTCCACATTAGGAAACTGAGATAAGCTTTTAATTAATTTTTGGCCATATTTTAATCGATCGACAGTTGCAGAGCCATCCTCTAAAACCAATTTACTTGTTTGATTCGTACCCAATAGAACTGTTTCTGTAACAACTTCCATTAATTCTCCTTTTTCTTTTTCAGGTACAGGTAATCCTACCTCCCTATTGGCCTCATTAAAGTAGTCTGGGGATAACGCATCCCCACAAACTTTTTCGCCTATTTCCTCCATAGGTTTTTTGTCTATCAAAATTGTAGATATCCCAAGTGTACCTAATGTAAATGCAGTAGAAACCCCACCTGGACCACCACCTACAATTAAAACATCTGAAGATAGCTGACTTGCCATGCAATGATGCTGTTATTCTATCTTAATAATATTGCGGGTGAGTGGGCAAATAGTAATTGATTTTTTGTTAATTTATTTTGATTAATCGTGTTAAACACTATTCTTCGATCATGACAAAATCTGTCATGATAGTTAAAAGGCTTAGCAGCCTTTCAACTTGGGTGACGGATAAGTGAATGTCACACCGATTTATGTAATTTTGGAGCTGATGGTTATTTATTGAAATTTAGGAGGTGATTATTTATCACTTCAAAAATATTTTTGCATCCTAAATTAAACACTTAGGTAGCTGAAGTCGATAAACATTACTATATATCAAATATGGTAATACTGCTGAATTTAGATATTACAAATCTCTCAAATATTAGTATAATAATTAACTACTTCGATTTGCAGATTTTGCTAAATATTTCTTCATCTGCCAATAACTGTGATTAGTAATTAAATAATTTCACCAAATTTTTATCAAAAGAAATTTTTATCACGTAAAAATAAGTTTGAGACATCGATAATTTTATCATATTGTAGTTTAATAAAATTATAATGAGTTCAGATGTGGCAATAGTTGGAGCAGGCGTAACACGATTTGGAAAAAGGGACGATGTTTCATACAGAGAATTGATGGCGGAGGCTGTAGTTGAAGCATTGAAATCCACAAATGGAGAATTGGTTCCAGAAAATATTGAAGGATTATTTGTTGCTGCAGGACAACCCGAATTATTAGTTGATCAAGCACATGTTGGTAATTTAGCAACTCAGGTAGTTGGAATTCAACCTAAAATTGTCTCAAGAGTAGAAATGGCTTGTTCCAGTGGATCTACGGCTCTAAGAAATGGTTGGGCAGCCATAGCTTCAGGTATCGCAGATACTGTGTTATTGATAGGACTGGAGAAGATGACAGGTGATATGAAAGTTGCATCCCGAGGTTTATGTCTGGTTCCAGATGTAGAAAACGAAGCGATTCATGGTATTACTGCATATTCGGGATTCGCTCTAGCTGCACATGAGCACATGCAGAAATATGGAACTACGAAAGAACAAATGTCGATGGTAGCTGTTAAAAATCACTCAAATGCTGCTAAGAATCCAAAAGCTCAGTTTCATCGTATGGGTGAGATTACTATTGAAAAAGCCTTGAATTCTAAAATTGTCTCCGAGCCATTTAATCTATTTGATTGCTCTCCGATAACAGATGGAGCCAGTGCAGTAATAATCACCAAAGCTGAAAACGCTAGAAAATACACAGATCAACCAATTCATATTCTAGGAGCGGGTCAAAGTATAGAACCTTCTATTGGCGTTTCCAATATGCCTTCGATTACAGAGTGGCATGCACTAAAACGAGCTGCCAAAACTGCTTATGAAATGGCAAATGTAACGCCAAAAGATATTAACCTTGCAGAAACTCATGATTGTTTCACCATAGCAGAAATTATTGAATATGAAGATTTAGGATTTACAGAAAAAGGGAAAGGAGGACAATTCATTGAAGATGGCGAATCTAAAATTGGGGGCAGCCTTCCAGTAAATACCAGTGGTGGATTAAAAGCCAAAGGTCACCCAATAGGAGCCACAGGACTTGCACAGATCACAGAAATTACTGAACAATTAAGAGGTCTGTCAGGGGCAAGACAAGTGGCAGATGCAAATATTGGTCTAACTCATAATTTATCTGGATTTGCGACACATCATGTAGTCCATATTCTTGGAAATCAACCAACAAATGGCAAGTGAAGTAACAGATTAGTTGCAATCTAAAGCAAGTATAATGTAAGTTAATTCAATAATATGGATCATCTCAATTAGATTTTTGAATTGTTGAAAATTGACTGAGAATAAGTTGGATTAGGTTTAAGTGGTATTCGAGTATTTATTTATGTTCCCGTTAGCAATAATAGTTGCGACCATTGCTATGGTTCTCGGGATTGGTGGAGCTTTATTATTTTCGCCTATTTTTTTATTATTATTTCCCTTTATTGGAGTTGATACATTAAGTCCAGCTGATGCCTTTGGAGCTGCTCTATTAACAGAAGTTTTTGGTTTCTCATCTAGATTATATGGTTATAATAAAAGAAAATTGATTGATTTTAAAACAGCTAAATATTTTATTGTAATCGGCGTACCTGCAGCAATCCTTGGAACTATATTTAAGAGAAGAGTAACTGGAGACATAATAATTATTATTTTCGCCTTAATTCTTTTTATATTAGCTGGTTATACCATTTATAATAAAAAGAAAGGCAAACATTTTCATCTAGATTATGCTGGAGAAACCAGAAAAATAATAGATATTGACGGAAATGAGTATGAGTATATATTTTGTAACCAAAGGGCAGGGGGGTTTTTAACATCGATTGGTGCATTTATAACGGGACTAATGTCAGTCGGAATTGGAGAAACAACAACCACAACATTGAGATTGAGATGTAATTTACCAATGAGGGTTGCAAGTGGTACATCCGTATTTGTTGTTACGGTAGTTGTATTTACTTCAGCTTTAACTGACATCATCCTCATCGGATTAGAAGCTGTTCCATGGGAATTAGTGATGTTTACTATTCCAGGTGTATTAATAGGAGGCCAAATTGGACCTAAAATTGCCGTGAAAGTGGATTCTGAAATCACTGAAAAATTATTAGTTATTGTATTTCTGGTAATAGGTTCATTAATGGCGTCAAGTGTTATATTTTGATATCGTTGAAGAGAAATATATTGTTAATTTATCAAAAGGACAATTATTCCAAGCATTAAATCTATAGAAGTGGGGATTAACGATATTAAAATCGAATCAGTCATACTTTTGTTTTTTAAATAATATACACCTGTTGACGAAAAGATTAATCCAGCGATCAACGAGACACTGAATAACCAAGTGAATACATTTTCGCTAATTAAATTATCAGTTATGAATAATAAGTATATACTAAGTCCGAAAATTGAACCTGGAAACATTGAAAAAGATCTGATCATGAACGTTTCAAACAAATATTCTCTTGGCTTTGTTGATCCTTGAATTTTGTAAATCAGGACAATAGGGAACCACCCGAGTGTAATAGCAATAAAATCAAAAAGGAAAGAAGTGGGATAACCAATACTATAGATTGCACTTCCAGCTAATGAGACCCCCTCTGACCCAAGCAATACAGTCACAATCAAAATAAATGTCCACAAAATTAATGCTGAGTAACCTAACCAAATATTTGATAAAACTTCTTCAGGGATAACTTCCGCAGATGCATAAGAAATCGAAGGTTTAATTGTCGAGGGATCAATTAAATCAAAGTGTTCAACAACCACCCTACCTAAATTTGTAATCACGTAAACTCCATGATCTTGTTTTTCAATTAATTCACCCAATATTCGTAAGTGATGATACAAAGAGCCAGGTTTGAGATTGGTTAATATTATTAATTCTTGATATCTTTGAGGACCCAAATATATTTGTTTTAACATTAAACTTCTATTTTTATTTCTCAAACGGTTTTTCATGTCAAATTGATCAAAACCTAGTTGAGATGTCACTAATATCATTTTGATTTATTTTTGCTTATTAAAATAGTTATTGCTATAATAGAGGTTAACACAATTGCAATTCCAATTCCTCTTGGGGTTGGTGAGAATACTGCATCCAATAGCTTATCAACAGATTGTAAGTCAAATAAGTTAATGAGCTCAAGATCCGCTGAGTCTATTGAAGTCTGTTCAACACCTATTGATGGATCATAGGTTATAATCTCACCTTGAACAAATGACAAAGATAACGATTTGTTAAAATTAGTAGCTAGTACATCTATATTGTTACCATCAGCCATAGCATTTTGATCCCATCTAAAGAACATTGGTAGTCTTGGATGGGTTTCTGATATTCTTCTAGTACCAAATTCATTTGGATGTTCAGTGGAATTTCCAAATCTTTCTCTTATTATATGCATAGAGCCGATTGTTAAATCATGTAAAACTGCTAAACTTGAAGTTGGTGATAGATAATCATATTCAATTATTAATGACCATTTCCAATCGTGTGGCATATTGTCTGTGCTATTAATTTCAATGATCATTTGAAATGAATTATCAATGGAAGTAATTATGTAGATAACTTCATCTCCAGACTCCATAATAACTACATCATTTAGATTAGTAGAGTCTAATACAAAACCACCTAAAATTATATCATCAGAAGTTAGACCATCATTTGTCAAATCTTCAAATTCAACCAATTCAGTTAGTGATACTGATATTTGGTTTTGAAAATCTTTTAGTGTAACATTCCTATTTAGTTCTATTCTCTCAATAACTGCATCTATTGGTTTAATTGATAATTCAAGAACTATCGCATCTTCAACGATTACTGTTCCAGAAACATTCACAGCCTGTGAAACACCATCAAATCCATGATCATGGTGACGATTTGCTGGAGGTCGTCTATCTGGCATATCCCTATTAGGCATATCTCCGGATTGAGCTGAAGCAATTGAAGTCCATGCAAGCCAAACGGCAAACATTAAAGTCAAAGTAAATAGCAAGCGTTTTTTCATTCGTGCCATATATAATTATTAGTCATTATTATTAAGTAACATTGAGCTAAAATAAAACTCAAATTTGTATTCTTGATCAAAACCAACAGTTATTTCATGCAAAATCGTATTGACTTTGATAATGATTCCAAGAAGTATCTATATCTTTGGAGATTAAATCTTGTTTTTTAATTCTAGTGTATTTTTTAATTTCTAACTCTCTCCTCATTGCTTTGGATCGATCTTCAAATTTTTCTTCATGAACTAAATTAAAAGGTAATCGAGATCTGACATATTTCGATCCTCGCTTTTCTGCATGTTGATGCAATCGATTATTGAGATCCTTTGTATAGCCTGTATAGTATGATCCATCTGAGAGTTGTAAAATATAAACTGAATAATTCACAAGATATAATTACTATGGTTGTATTTAAAGATAAATAATATCTGGGTATTTTGAAATGGATGTAAAGATTGGACAATTGATGATTATACATATCTGGTAAAATTTCATTTATCAAATTTATTTTCCAAATCAACCTTAGGAAACAATTTGCATTATTTCTAACATAATTACTTTTTTGATTCAAAAGACAATTTTATACAAATACTATAAGTAATATAGTATGCAAATATTCCAACAAATTTCCAAAGCCTTGGTGGAAGGAGAAGCAGATCTCACAATAAAACTGGTTCAAAAATGTATAAATGATAAGATAGATGTTAATCTAATTATTGATGAAGGTCTAGCAGTTGGAATTAAACAAGCTGGTGATTATTTTGAAGAAGGGGAATTCTTTCTACCTGAACTGATGCAAGGTGCTGAAATAATGAAATCTGCGATGGATCTACTTAGACCTTTGATCATAGAACAAAAGGGAGATAAGCCTCAAACAAAAGGTACAGTCGTTATTGGTACTGTTTCTGGTGATATTCATGATATCGGTAAAACATTAGTCGGCTCAATGCTTACTGCATCTGGATTTGAAGTGAAGGATCTTGGTGCAGATGTTTCAATTGATCGCTTTATTGAAACTGCAGAAGAATTAAAAGCGGATTTTATTTGCTTATCTGCCTTATTGACAACTACAATGCTGATTCAACGAGATTTAATACAAGAACTTGAGAATCGCAATCTTAGAGATAAATATATCGTATTTGTT
Source organism: Candidatus Heimdallarchaeota archaeon LC_2 (assembly GCA_001940725.1). The sequence continues at coordinate 109,888 of MDVR01000006.1, forward strand.
GGAGGAGCACCAATTAATCAAAAATGGGCTAATGAAATCAATGCGAATAGATATGCTGAGAATGCTGTTGCCGCTGTGAAATTGGCGACTGAATTAATTCAGAATGGATAATTGGAATTTCAAGGTGAATTATGAGATCCAATTTTATTGATTTTGTTAAAAACTGTCAGCCAGTCATCTTTGATGGAGGAATGGGTACAATGCTGATGAAGAACGGAATGAGTGCAGATGATGTTCCTGAATTATGGAATATTGAAAAGAGTGATCTAGTTCAATCAATACATAAACAATATTTTGATGCAGGGGCAAATGTAGTTTTAACAAATTCCTTTGGTGGATCTGGTCTTAAATTAAAAACGAAGGATTTAGATACCAAAGTTAAGATAATTAATGAAACAGCTGTTGAGAATGTAAACACGATTCGTCCTAAATCTGGATATATAGCAGGAGATATAGGTCCAAGCGGATTGTTTCTGCCCCCTGTTGGTAATTGTTCGGAAAAAGTGTACTTCAACACTTTTCATGAACAAGCTTCTTCACTTATTGCAGCAGGTGTAGATCTCATTGTAATTGAAACAATGTACGATCTGCGCGAAATGGTGCAAGCAGTTAAAGCAGTAAGAAATATTCATGATTCGATCCCAATAATTGCATCTATGACATTTGACAAGAAAAAACGAGGATTTTTTACCATAATGGGTGATTCGCCTGAGAAATCGTTCAAGCGACTCGCGCGATCCGGAGTCGATATTGTCGGGGCAAATTGCACATTGGTAAGTTCAGATATGATTGAGTTGTGTGAGATCGCTGTAAATCTGACAGATCTTCCACTGATTTTTCAACCCAACGCAGGACAACCACAGATTTCAAGAAAGGATGATAATTTAACTTACTCTCAAACACCAAAAGAGTTTGCCAATGATATGATTCACATGATTGAGTTGGGCGCGGCTATCGTTGGTGGCTGTTGTGGAACCACCCCTGATTTCACAAAAGAACTTTCCTCGAGGTTATTAAAATGATAATAAATTTCGATTCAGACTTGCCGATCGATATTGGAAGTATAACAAAAATATTATCGGGAGGTCGAAAAACATCCGGTCTTTCGCAAAAATCCTTAGATCAAGTCACGATATTGTCTAAAACTGCAAAAAAGCTCTTTCATCCTCGGGTAGTATATGACATATTTGATAAAAACGAATTACCACCTTTACCCTATTTCAAAGAAGCAGATCAAGTTGCCTTATCTGTTTGTACTATTGGTGAAGAACTCCCTAACAAGGTAGTATCATTATTCAAAGAGGGGAAATTAGTTGAGGGGACAATTTTAGATGCAATTGGTTCTATTGCAGCAGATGCATTAGCTGATAAAATAAATGCAAAAATAAATGAATTTGCATCGAAAAATTCGCTCCAAACAACTTTGCGCTATAGTCCAGGTTATTGTAGTTGGGCTCTTAATGGTCAATCTGTAATTTTTGATTTATTATCGGTAGATTCAATTAAGGTTACGTTAACAGAGTCTTGTTTGATGGTACCTGTAAAATCTGTTTCCTTTGCAGTTAATATTGGATTAAATGTGAGTAAATCGAATTGGGAGAATCGGTGTAGAACGTGCAGAAAGATCTGCGGATACAGGAGATATGATTATGAGTAAAAGACCTAAATTAAAAATATTAGAAGATGAATTAGTAAACGAGGTAATTGTTGAAGCAAAAGATATTCTAGAAACATTAGGAGTGATTGTGGAAAATCAAGAAGGACTTGACTTATTTGCTAAAGAAGGCATTGTTGAAAATGAAAGAGGACGAATACTCATTCCAGCGGATCTAGTTGACAAGTGTTTATCCTATGCCCCAAAGTCAATCAAATTATATAATAGAGAAGGAAAATTAGCTGTTAATTTGGAGGGTGATAACATATGTTTTGATCCAGGTTCAACGGCTTTGAATATTTTAGATTATGAGACTAACGATTTCAGACTTCCAATAACATCTGATTATGTAAAATATGCTAGGATCACAGATCAATTAGAACATATTGGAGCTCAGAGTACTTCAATGATATGTTCTGATGTACCAAAAGAGATTGCAGATGCATACAGGCTCTATCTCTCTTTAGTAAATTGTAGAAAGCCTATCGTGACTGGAACTTTCAAAAAAGAATCATTTGATATAATGAAAGAGATGTTGATTATAATTAGAGGTGATGAAGAAAAACTCAGAGAAAAACCATTGGCAATCTTTGACAACTGTCCTTCACCACCACTCAGGATAGCGGATCTAGGTTGTCAAAGTATCATAGATTCAGCACTTGCAGGAATACCTTCAGAAATAATATCTATGCCGATGATGGGCGCTAACTCCCCCGCAAGTATTTTCGGGGCGGTGGTTCAACATGCTGCCGAAACTATTTCTGGTATTGTTATATCCCAACTCACATCCAAAGGAGCACCCGTTATTTGGGGTGGATCTCCATCAGTATTCGATCTGCGTAAAGGAACTACACCCATGGGAGCAATAGAAACCCATATGATTGATTCAGCATATGCACAAGTAGCCAAGTCATTCCAATTACCTACTCATGCATACATGGGATTAAGTGATTCGAAAGTTTTGGACATTCAAGCAGGATTTGAAACCGGTATAGGGGCAATAATTGCTGCATTATCCGGAATTAATATGATAAGTGGACCGGGTATGATGGATTTTGAATCCAGTTTCTCTCTTGAGAAATTAGTTATTGATAACGATATATGTGGCATGGCATTACGATTAATAAACGGAATTACAAATTATGAGGAAATTATAACTAAAGAATTACTTGATCAATATGAAACCAAAAAGCAATTGTTATCTCATCCAACAACTCGGAGTCTCTACAAAAGAGAATTTTACTTTCCAAGTAAAGTGGTTGATCGAGCAACAAGAGATGAAAGTTTAAGATCCAAAACAACGGCTAAACAGCGTGCACATAATATTGTGGAGCAAATGCTTGAATCTCCACAAAATTATCCTATCGCCGATGATCAAAATAAGCAATTGGCACAATTAATGAGTTATAACTTGAAAAATTTTGGATTACAACAGTTACCAATTCATTGACAAATGTAGAACCGGTTCTCGTTTGATACTTGCAATTAAATCTTTAAAGATACTCTAATATATTTCAGGTCAAAATTATTCATTAATTATTGTTTGAAAATCTAAATTAATTAATCCTAATTAAAATCTAAAAATATAGATGAGTATATCTGATAAAAGATTTAAATCAACAAAAAAGATTGATTTTATCTTTGAATTCTTTCCAGACCAATTGGAGATTAAACCAGATGAATATGAAAAATTAAATTCAACGATTATTCAAATTTTGGAAAAGGAAAATTCAATAAGAGGGTTGTCAATAGTATCAATTCACGGAACACAACCATTTGCGATTGCTAAGTCAAAGGAAGAATTCCAAAAACTTAGTGAAATAAGTTCAGTTGTAGAAGCTTTAAACCCTCAAGAATTTTTTCAACAAATCAGCGATGAAATAGAATACAGAGGATTAGGTCACTTAACTTTTGATGATTTTGATATATATTTTACAAGAATAAATGATTCATTTGCCGTTGCACTGCATTTAAGTGATATTAAACTTCAAGTTTTCAAAGCTGCAGAACAACTAATAACCAAAATCAAAGAAACATTTTTAGATGTTTCTCTCAAACCAAGCTCTAAATTTACAATGAATGATATTAAATCGATTATGGAAAGCAAAATTGATCCTGCAAAAGATGATTAATCTATGTGACAGAGTTCTGCAAATAATTGGGTTTTTCATTTTTTGATTGATCATAACTGTCTAGTAGAAGTTATAAAATGGCTTGAAGTAACTATTTTATAGCTTGATTGAATTCTTCCAAAAACTTGAACAATTAGAAGAGGAACTTTTAATTAGAAATGAAGCTGTCCATTTAATTTATATTTTCACAAAGGAAAAATACAATATTTTATCAAGCGTAAAGTTTCATAATGCTGAAGATTATGATGTTAGAATTATGGGGGGTTTAGTCGGTACTTTCCAATCTTTTGGAAATTTAAGAAATATAGATGCAATTAACTCTCTTCAATTTAATTATCTCAGATTATTATTTACAATTGGTGAGAATTATATTACCGTATTCGCAGTAGATCCAGAACATCCAGATGAATACTATTTCAAGGTGATACGATTATTTACAGATTGTTTTTCATTGATCTTAGATACTTCTTTAACTTCTGAAAAGGAGATTATTAGAAATATGATAAATGTATCTCTTGATATGATATTTTCTTTAATTTTGGATAGCCACAGTGTCAAGATAGTTTACAATAATGAAGATGAACTTCAAGAGGTTGAAAAGCAAGCCAAAATTGCACTCAATAAAATGCTAGAAGAAATTTATAAATCACATGCAAAGTTCTTCAAACGTGTGATTACGTAAAAATTTATACTAGATATCTAAATTTCTGAGAAGAATTAATCCACCAACAAAAGACAATGCGAATAAAATTAATCCTACAATTACATATCTCATTATCTCAGAATTCTTTGGGGTGGGATCCTTTATCAAATGTCTAATGGGTATAAAAATAATAAATGTTGTTAAGACTGAAATGATTGATTCGGGATAATATTTCAACTTAGCAAAGCTGTATGCCATTATAAGACAAGATGTCATGAATAATGATCCTGATAAAATAGCAGCAGATTTAGGTGAAGTTTTAATAGCAATTGTATTTATACCAACTTTGCTATCTCCTTCAATATCATGTATATCTTTCAACACTTCGTAACTAAAGAGCAGCAAGGAAATTGAAACAATAAAATATGAATAATCAGAATCAATATCCAAATTAAACACAAATGGTAAAGCAACCAAAACAAAAATACCTGATAGGATAACTGTAAGGTTTTTTAGCAAAATAAATCGCTTTGTTGTGAGTGAATAACTTATACCAATGATCACGTTTGCTAACACTAACATAACAGCTTGAAGCGAGATCAAGTAACTAATGACTAAGGAAAATAAGGCAAAAATTGTTCCAAGTTTCTGGGCAATTGAAACAGTGATTTTGCCAGAAGAAATAGGTCTGTCTGGATGCGAAATCTTATCTTCATTTACATCCAAACTATCATTCCAACTCGAAATCCCAGCCCCAGCGAACCATATGGCTGAGGAAATTAGTAAAAAATCAGAAAAACTTGTTGATCCAAGAAGGATGAGTGCCATAATCACAGTTCCGCTAATCATTGAAGTCTCAAAGATTCGAAACAAACGTAAAAATGCAATGAATTTATCTCTTTCTGAGACGATCTGATTTTGCATATTATTATGATACTTATTACTCATAATTTATAGTTTGACTAATCCAAAAATTCATTTTTCTTATATATGGAATGATACTGATCAATAATTGCTGAAAAATTTTCTTAAGTTTGAAATTTGGGAGATTTCATATATTCTTTTGAGACTTGAAAGTGTAATAAAGTATATGCTAATACAAAATTAACAAGAATTGAAAAAAAATAAATCAATATTACAATTGATTAGCGAATATTCTTTACAACTATAAATTAAAACTAATCAGTCGGATAAATTCTATGGCATCCAATGATAAAACTTGGACCTTGAAAATTGTTATATTAGGTGAACCAAGTGTAGGTAAAACAAGCCTTAGACGAAGTTATCTTGGAGAGAATTTTGAAGAAAACTACTTGAGCACTATTGGAGCTGATTTTTCTTACAAACAAACATTGCTACCAGAGGGAAAGGTAAATTCTGCCCTTTGGGATCTTGCAGGTCAAATTTTGTTTAGACAAGTCAACCCTCAATACTTTAGAGGTGCAGCTGGTGCAATGGTGGTCTATGATGTCTGTAATGAGGTTTCTTTTAATCGAGTCGTTGAATGGGTACAAAAATATTTACAACATTCAGGGAACCATGATGGTCCAATACTAATTATTGGAAATAAAACAGATTTACTTATTGGAGAAAATACTAAAGAAGATGCGGAAATAAAACATGCTGAGCTTCTAGATCGCTTAAGAAAAGATTTCCCAAACATTAGTGAATTCTTATCATTTATGACTAGTGCAAAAACTGCAAGTTGGGTATCTGATAGTTTTACACAATTGGTAAAATCAATTATTGGTTGGCAGTTATCCATATCTGATCAACCTATCAAAATTCCAGAAATGTCAGATATATGGAATTATTTACCTACAGGATATCTAATAGGCAGTCATGATTTTTATGGACCTAAAATGATTGGGAAAGTATCTAAAAATAATAATTCAGGCTTTACTAATCAAGAATTAAGTTCAGGAATAAAAGCCAGTACATTGCTTGATTATAATAAAATCAGTTCAATAAAAAATTTAGTTGGCACTTTTCCATGGACCGATCCAAGTGGGAGTTTCCATTATATTGCTTTTGTTTTGGATAATTCTGTAATTAAAGCAAACAATGCATTATATTTAGTTGGATTTGTATCAGACAGAGGAATAGGAGATGTTGTCTCAAGTAATTTAAATATTATTGAAGGATATCTTCACCAAGCAATGAATGACACTATTCATTATTTATTAGCCCTTGATGTTGAAATATTTACAAGTACAAATATTACTTTAGATCTAAAATCTGGGCTTGAAAAAACAACAACAATATTAACAAATCTTAGAGAAAACATATTCAAAAATATCAGAACTAAAATTAGATTATGAAATTGGAATCCTGTAATTATATTGTGACAAAACCGGGATTTTCTATTGTAGGAGGGATGGCAAAACGAGGTAATACTATACTTCTAAACGAATAAATTAACAAGAAAAATGATATGATGAGCAATCCCGGAACAAATGGTCCTAAAAATATGGAAACTGAAGGCGCAATTACAGCTATGACAGAGGTTGAACAACATACTGCAGATGAAGCAAATGCAGACATTGATGCAGAGATTGACGATACTGAAGTTGAAGCGCTTGAGATTTTTATCTCATCTTCTTTTACAGCTTTATCAACAAGCGTACAAACTTTCGGCAAAGTAAGCAAAGATGCATACAAAAGACCTGATAGAAATGATATAACCAACAACGAAATCCCTGGATCATAAACAAAAATTACTCTCAGGTGTTCAGTAGCATTCCATTGAATATCACGATCACCTATTGTAAAGCTTTTTTCTAATCTAAATGCAGTGAGAATACCACTAGTCAGCCAGAGTAGAAGTGTAAAAATAGCCATCGAGATTATAAACCAAACAATACTAAATCTAAGTACTGTTTTCCTTGTTAAAGCTAGTGTTAATTTGTTGCGGCTTACCCTCCAGGCTAGCATAATACCGGGTGTAAGTAAAGCAATTATCGGGATAAAAAATACTCGAAAATAAAACCAATCTACCATGAATAAATACCTCTTAATCTCATAATTATAATTTATCTTTCCTACGCAAGATATACACTGGAACAATAAGTACCAATAATCCTGCAAAAAAGAATGGTGAAAAAGAAACAAAATCTGTGTCTTGAAGTTCGGGAGTTACATCAAACTGTATGTTTTCACCATCGATGACTAAAATATTTGCACTCGAATGAAAAGTCGAAGCTGCAAACCAAAATGCATTATAAGTTGCAATTAATGTTAATTGCTCACCTTGAAGAGGACCAGAAATAGCTAACCCATTAAAATTCCATATTGTATTGCTTTCGTCAATAAACAATTGTAAATCCAAAGTTAAATCTATATTTAGACTGTTTGAACTATCTTGATAACTGGAAAATTCTAATGCAATGTCATTTACTATGGATGAATAAGTGAGGGCCAAAGCTTCGTCTGGTTCATACAAAGTTAATAAATCTTTATTATTAAACTGGTGATTGAAAACTTGATTTTTATCAAGCTCCGGAAATGGAAGTAATAATACTTGATCATCGATTCGAAGAATTTGAGTCAATGTTTTCTCGTGATAGAGATTATATGGAGCTTCATTATCATTGTACGTACTAGGGAAGTATATGGACTTATCACTTTTGTAAGTTCCATAAGGATAACGATCATAATCTCTTACAATTCCAGTTTCTCGAGATAGAACTTGGGTTTCTGGGTGTAATCTTTGCCAGGCCTCCCAGGTTGTTTCAACAGCTGGAGAATATTCAACTTCTACGCCAGAGAGTTCGCCCCTTATGCCAACAAGCCCCATTTGAGAGAATTCAGTATCTGTGTTTCTATCATAAAAGACAAGGTTATTTTCATAAAGAAAACCACTTGTTCCTAATTCAGCATTTCCTAATGCAGCGGTAGGAATAACACAACCAGAACCAGTTAGGGGGCAATAAGTCACACTAATGTGAACCCCATCAAAGACATCATTTACTATTTCATGCCAATTTAAAACATCAAATGGATAAGCTCGAGTGATTCCCCCTACAACAATTCCAATTACCTTCTCACGTGGATGAGGTTCATTCTCGTCACCAGGGTTAACAAATGTAGGATTATCAACACTTGGAATACCATCCTTGACCTGTCCTCTATATATTTGGTTACAAGGTACAAAACATTCTTCATTGGGATCAATTTGATTTACTTGGAGAGGTTCATCACTAGGAAAATAAGAGGTGCCTGCAGGCAATGTCGCTAATGCAAGATTTCCACTAGAGTTAGGAAGATTTTGTGCAGTTACAATAGAAATAATTGCAATATTGATGATTAATATCACACCTAATACATATTTTATAAGCTTAATTTGCATAATAGAACACATTTTAATTCGATTCGTCTTTTAATATCATTCGGTATGAAAAATATAACCTAGCGGGTTCACGAAACTTATCTTTCAGCTATTAAAAAAAAAATTAAAAGAATTTTGTTTTAATTCGGGGATAGGCGAATAGTGATAGAACTATAATGCTTATTAAAGCGAAAATTGATACATAGAAAATCTGTTGCGTATTGCTTGATGATCCAGATGTAGATAGTTTAGTATTATTAGAAGGAATTATGCCTTTAACAGTATATATATCAGCATCTGGAAAATATGCCGAAGCAGCATACCAATAAGCATTGTAGGAAGGAATTAAATTCAATTTCTGACCCACTAATGGACCAGATATAGCTATCCCTTTATAGTTCCAAATTGACTTTTGGTCATTGTCGATAAATAACGGTTGACCTAATGTCTGTGTTATATCGAATAAGTTGCCCGTGTCGTTATAAAACGAAAATTCGAGTGATAAGCCAGAATCTAATTCCCTAGAATAGGTGATGGCGGAGAAATCTGATAAACTAAAGATTGTGAAAACATCTTTACCATTGAGATTATGATTAATATAATTTAGAATGGCAATTTCAGAAAATGGCAATAATCTTACTTCATTGTTAATTTTAATAACATGTGTTAATGCTTTCTCTTTGTATAAGCTATAAGGAAATTCATCATTATTAAATCTTGACTGATAAAATATAGTATCACCAACAGAAAAATAACCATAGGGAAAAGTCTCGTAATCTATATTGCTACCTGTATCTCTTGATAAGACCAGAGTATTAGGATACAGCTTCTGCCACGTACCCATCGTTGTTTCAATCGCATAGGTTGTTTGAAGGGAAACTTCAATTTTTTCTCCCTTTAAACCAATACCACCCATTTGTGAGAATAGACTGTCAGAAATTCTATCATAAAAGACTAAATTATTTTCATAAACTTGACCGCTGTAACCTAATTCAGAATTATCCAAATCTGAAGTAAGATATGCAATTCCTGAAGCTGTAAGATCAGTATATGTTATACTTACATGTACCCCATCGATTATATCATTAACGATTTCATGCCATCTAAGTATATCATAAGGGTAAGCTCTTGATACACCATTCACAACTACTCCTAACACTTTATCACGAGAATTAGGTGCATTTATATTATCAAGTGCAACGAATTTTGGATCATCAAGTGTGGTAACTGCATCTTTGACTTGAATCCGTAATATTTCATCACAAGGTACAAAACATTCTTCATTCTGTTTAATTTGATTCAATTGAAGAGGAGAGTTAATTCCTGAACTTGATGATTCTTCATTAGGAATTGTCGAAGCAGGGTCTAATGGTATAGTACTTTGTGAATATGTAACGTTAACCTGCAATATATTGAATATTAGGATCAAAATAATTAGGTATCTATTTAGCTTAATTAACATTTAAGGATATTATCCAATTCATTCTATCTTTTAATATAATTTGGTATGAAAAATAAAACTGAAAACAGGGTTTTGAATCTGTAACGATTTTAAAGGATTTCATTCGAAAGTTTATGCGCAATATTGTCATTGTTCAATGCAATTCTAAATGCCTTAATGTAATATAAAATAAATTTGTGCCAAGAAAATATTCAATTTGCCTAATTTTATCTTATACACGTATTACAGTTTCACATATTTTTATCCCTTTGTTCACAAAAATGTTACGTCTCAATTTATTATCTCGTTTTATTTTGTTTCATCTTAGTGATACCACAGGTTTCACATCGATATTTAGTTTTTTTATGAAATCCCCCTTTGCGTTTGACATCTTTCATTTTCATTTTACATTTGGGACAATGCATTGTGCTATTTCTTAAGAGTTACTTCATCTAAATAAGATATAGTATCTTGATCAGCAGTTATAGAAGTCAGTTTGCACAAATACAATTATTATTCGAAATTAATTAAAACTTAGAACTGAGAATATTTTTCATATGATCCTTTCAATAGATGGTAAATCGTTTGTTGACGAAAAAGGTAGAAAGGTGATTCTTCGAGGTGTAAATTTAGGAGGATCCTCAAAGTTACCCTACATCAATGGCAGTACTCACATAAAAACAACTTTTTCAGATCATGAAAGTGTATCATTCACAAATCGCCCCTTTCCAATCGATGAAGCAGATGAGCACTTTTCGAGATTGAAAAATTGGGGTTTCAATTCTCTTCGACTATTAACTACTTGGGAAGCTATTGAACACAAAGGCCCTGGAATGTACGACACGGAGTATATAGATTATTTTAGTAAAATTTGTGAAATTGCAGCGAATCATGATTTTTATATTTTTGTAGATCCACATCAAGATGTTTGGTCAAGAATGACAGGGGGTGATGGTGCACCTGGTTGGATATTCGATAAGGTTGGTATTGATATAACTAAACTATCTGAAAGTGATGCAGCAATAACTATGCAGCATCATTATCCTAAGAATTACCCGCAGATGGTTTGGTCAATGAATCATCATAGATTTGGAGCGGCAACAATGTTCTCATTATTTTTTGGAGGTAATGATTTTGCCCCCAAATGTAAGATTGAAGGCCAACCAGTCCAAAAATATTTACAATCTCATTTCATTAATTCAATTATACAGATTGCTAAATCAGTTGCTGATAACCCCAATATTATCGGTTTTGGACCAATGAATGAACCAGGGAAAGGGTATATAGGTGTAAATAATATTGGAGAACATTGGATGCGACCCATCATTGGAGCTGCCCCAACACCGTTTGATTCAATTGTAGCTGCATCAGGACATAAACGAGAAGTTCCTTTTTACAAACAAAAATTGTTAGGTTTGAAGAAAGTGGGAAAATATATACTCAATCGTAATGAAATCAATATCTGGGAAAATGAATGTATATGGAAAAGAGAGGGGATTTGGGATGAAAATAATGATGATCAACCCGAAATTCTAAAACCAAATTACTTTTTCAAAAAAAATGGCAAGCCTATTCAGTTCTTTAGAGATTATGTAAAGCCATTTTCACTTGATTATCTGAAAAAAATCAGGGAAATAATTCCCAACACAATAATTTTCTTGGAGGGTGATCCTTCTAATTCCAATCAGTTAGAATGGGGCATTAATGATCCTAATAATATTGTAAATGCAAGTCATTGGTATGATATTGCAACTCTTGTGACAAAAAAATTCAGATCATGGATTACCTATGATATAAAACAAGATAAACTTGTATTTACAAAGAAAAGAGTAAAGCAAGCCTTCAAAAATCAACTCAATTTAGGAATTAAGGTATCAGAGCAAATACTTGATGGAGTACCCACGGTTATGGGAGAATTTGGAATACCTTATGATATGAACAACAAAAAGGCTTATCGTAATAACAATTATAAAAAACAAATACAAGCTTTAACGTTATATTATGATCTAATTGATGAGTTAATGCTAAGTTCAATTCAATGGAATTATACTTCTGATAACAATAACAAATGGGGAGACTTATGGAATAATGAGGATTTGTCAATATTCAGTAGAGATCAACAAACTGATCAAAATGATATTAATAGTGGAGGAAGAGCGCTTGAGGGATTTTGTAGACCATATCCAATGAGAATTAATGGAAAACCTATTGATTATTCCTTTGATAAAAAGTTGGGTGTGTTTAATTTCACTTACATAAATAATCCCAAATTGGACTCTGAAACCATCATTTATGTCCCAGAAATTCAATTTCCAAATGGATTTAAGTTATCCTTATCTGAAGGGAAAAGTAATATTATTGATCAAACCGTAAGAATACGATCTGAAATGGAAGGGACAATTACTGTAAAGATTACAAGGAAATAATATTAAAGGCGAGGTTATTCGAAATAATTCGAAACCAATAAGAATTTTATCCACTCATCCACCAAAGTGCGGATTTATTGTGGAAATGTACAGAGGTTTTTCATTAACTGAGACAAATGATCAATTTTCTATTTGTGTTTGATAATTATCTGATTTTAATTTTATCTTTTGGATAAAATAATCCAAAATAAATAAATATATGTTCTGTTTAATTACTTATAGTGGAATTTAAACGAAATCGTTCACACCGAACTAGTGATTTGGCATTTCTTGTATTTTCGAGCGTCATTGGTTGTTTTTCTATAATGGCGATTATTACATTGTTTAGAGGATCAAAAGTAGGAGAACAGGGGACATTTTTAATCGCAGAGGCGTTAATAGTTGGTTTCTTATTTCTCTTCATTATCTTAATGACAATTATTTTCATGATTTTGATGACTCGACAATCTCCAAGCGTTAGAATTACTCATATTACCGATAATGATTATTCAATTCATTCGCATTTGCTAAAAACTGCAAAAAAAAGGGCTATGAGTGTTTCTGAGATAAAAGAGGAAAATTGAAAAGAGTAATTTAAGAATCGAATTTCTTCACCCAAAGCATAAGCTTCCACAACAATAAAACCCAATAGAGCCAAAATGTAAATTATTATTGGAACTCGTTTATTATCACCTTATATTATAGCTATTAAAGTAATAAATAGGAAAAAAGGTATTGAATAAGCAATAATAATTGGTTGGAATCCAGTTCTATATCGAATCTTTCATCGACTATTAAAGGAAACCTCTTTTCGAACAAGTCTTATACTACCCCTAATAATCTCTTTGAGGATTTCAACTTTCGTGAAAGCTCCATTTTTGAATTTCTTTTTTTTAGAAATCTTTGTTGTCTTTTTGAAGCTGCAATACAATAATACCTCAATCGATAATATGTTGAAATCAATAATTAAACATTCCTAGGTTATTTATGAAAGAAATAATGAGTGTGAGAAATTTCGTTATTCAATTGACCAATAAGGAGAAACATGTTTCTCAAAATTTTCAATTGCCACATCATAGAGATGTTTTTGTTCATTTCCTATCTCTAAAGATACTTTACTCGGCTCGTCCATCAGATGTTTCGGAAAGTCTACACCCCATAATTCAACACATTCTTTTCTCCATTCGTTAGGTAACTTAGTTGGAACCGGTTTATTAGCTAATCCACTAACCTCAAAGATCCAAGATCGTGTGACGCTTATAGGATTATAACCACCTCCACCTAAAGCTAATAATCTGGGTGTTTCCATCTTTTCACTTAGTTGATTAACAAATTCTCCGAATTTAACATAAGAATTAGTTGTCAGCTGCAAATGACCTAGTGGATCATCCCTATGGCCATCAACACCAGCTTGCCAAATTACGATATCTGGCTGAAAATCATCCATGAATGTGGGGATATATTTGAAAAGTGCTTTTTGATAGAGATCATCACTTGTATATGGATAAAAAGGGAGATTAATTGCATACCCTGTACCTTCTTTACTCCCAATTTCATCTGGAAAACATGTTCCCGGAAAGATGAATTCACCTGATTCATGAAATGAAATTGTTAAAACATTTGGATCATTATAGAATTCATAATTTACACCATCTCCAGCATGTAAATCAGTATCTAAATAAAGAATCTTAATATTTTCATTTTGATTTTGTAAATTTCGAATGGTCACGTTTACGTCATTATAATAACAAAAACCACTTGCACGATCTTGGGATGCGTGGTGTAAACCTGCTAATAAAACAAAAGCTTTTGAAAATTCATTTTTCATAAGCCCTTCAGCGGCAGATAAAGTGCTACCAACAATTAATTCCGATATTTGGGCCATGTTTTCAAAGATAGGACAATCTCCAGTTCCAAGATTAAATTTTGTTAGAGCTTCCAATCGTCCTTCATGACTAGGAATGAAACCGGGTACTGACATTTCATTCAAGGTCGAGATATATTCCTTTGTGTGAGCAAGCTCGATTACTGAAGGGTCTACAATACTTGGATTGATAATCTTGAAATCCGGATTATCCGAGTATAAGTAGTTAAGAAGTGAAATTGACGGACCTAATCTTTGAGGATTCATAGGGTGACTTGGACCTAGACTATATTTTAGAAACTCTTCTGAATATGTTAGATTGAAGTCGGGCTGAACCAATAAGAAATTGATTAATTGGGTTTCTATTAAATATCGCTTCTGAAGAATTAAATTATGAAAACTAACTAACTAGTTTTTTCCCAAATAACTATGATTATGCATCTAATTTCAATTATGATTCGACTGGATATGTCCAGGTTTATTTACTTCAGGAAGAAAAAGAACCATCACAATGTTCGATAAAACACGTAACACAAAAATCCCGATTAACGCCAATTTTGCAGCCTGATCGAGATCATTCAAGTGATCTTTCAATTTACCAAGGAACCAACCACCAAAGAAAGAACCACCAAATGTAACTAAACCCCATAAAATCTGATACGTTCCTTGATAAGTTCCAGCTCTATCACTTCCCGCAATTTCAATTATGTAAGTTTGCATTGCTGCAAAACCAAATCCAATACCTATGCCACCAATGATTTGTGGAATAATTAATAATTCCCAGGAGGTAGTAAAAGCATAAAATAATGGTACAAGACTAAAGGGTAAAAATCCAATAATCAGACTCTTCCGAACCCCCATTTGATCAATGTAATCAGACAGGTAAAATGATGAATAAGCTTGTGAAATTGTTCCAACAATACCAAGTATCGCTACCTGTATTACGGTAGCTTGTGCAACATCAGATACTACGATTGGAAAATAGCTCCATGCCAAGCTCATCCAAACCCACCAAAATAATATCACAATTAAGAATCTTCTGAAAATGGGGTCCCTTAAAGGATCAATAACTGTGAGCTTTTTCCCGTTTTTTTTACCTTTCTTTAAATCAATAAAATACAATGAAAGAATGACTACTAAGACAAAATTTGCCGCAGATATCCACATAATAATTCGATATTGCGTAATTTCATTATCTGGAAGTCTTGGTATTAAAACTGTAAAAGTCAACAAAGCTAGGGTAACATACGCATAACCAATTCCACCAATCCTTCCTACAAAACCCCCACGTGGTCTACCCTCAGAATAATCAGCTAACGCTCCAGCCCATGCTGGAATAATCATTGAAAGTCCAATTGAATTAATAGCTACTGCAAAAATAACCTGTTCAGGTCCCGAAGCCATGGAAATTGCAATAGCACTTGCAAATGCAGTAAGCCCTCCAAGAAATAAAAATATTCTGCGACCATAATTATCGGTTTGATTTCCCCAGTATGGAGAGAATAATGAAGAAAACACGTTTTGGACTGATGTCAGCAGCCCCATTTGAGTTTCTGTTGCACCAAGTTTCCTATGATATATAGGTAAGAATTGGAATCTAAGGTTCTGAGCAAAACTAAGAAACATTTGAAATACATAAAACCATCTCATGCTGTTTTTTTTCTCGGGAGCCTTAAAACCTATTTGCTGATATTCTTCACGAGAACTGCTCATAAATACTTTGATAAAATTTGTATATTAACTTGATAGATATAGGTCATAAATTAATTGTCGATAAATTGGGAAATACAATATACAATGAATTGCATACTGAAAAATTTCTAACATACGTTCAGAAAAAATGAATTGTAGAATGTAAAAAATCAATAAGTCTAAAAATTAGGGTGCTTTTTACTATTTATGGCAATTGTCGAATATTCCAAAGAAGGAACATTTCTTAGCGATACCGAAAACATAGCAAAAATCAGCCTAAATAGACCTGAAATAATGAATGCATTATCTCTTGAAATGCTTGAAGAAATTAATAAAGCATTGGATAAAGCTGAAAATGATAATGATATTAGAGCAGTCGTTCTTACAGGAAATGGTAAAGCCTTTTGTGCAGGAGTTGATTTGAAAGCAATAAACGCATTAAATGAAGAGGATCGAAAAAGATTGACGACGCTAGGTCAAAGTACATTTAAACGTATTGAGGATTTTCCTAAAGTTGTTATTGCGGCAATTAATGGATATGCATTTGGTGGTGGATTGGAAATATCCATGGCATGTGATATGCGTGTTGCTTCTGAGGAAGCCAAATTTGGAACAAGTGAAGTTAAACTAGGTCTTATTCCTGCATGGGGAGGATTACAAAGATTACCTTATCTTATAGGTATGTCTAGAGCCAGAGAAATGGTATTGACTGGAAATACATACGGTCCTGCTGAACTTGAAAAGTGGGGATTACTTAGTAAAGTTGTACCCCCAGATGAATTAGCTTCAACTGCTGCCTTCCTTGCTTCTAATGTGGCAGATAATGCACCACTTGCATTGAAATATGCCAAACAATCTTTAAATGCAACAAGAACCCTATCCATTGATGAAGGTTATAAGTTAGATACAGAATTACAGGATAAGCTAAACGTCTCAGAAGATTTGCAGGAAGGCATTACAGCATTTTTAGCAAAAAGAAAACCAAAATATTCTGGTAAATAATACTTACTCACCCGTTACAGTAGATAAAGCCATTTTGATATAATCTTGGATTTCTTTGTTTGTTAACCGTTCTTTTATCGAATTATTATCTTTGAACAATAATCTCCATTTTTCAATTTCACTCAAATTCTATGATTTGTTTGATATTTTCTTAGATAATTGCGTATAGCGTGGCTTAAACGCAAATACCGAATAAGTCACACATATGCTTAGTCCTTATTATTCAATTTTCGAACTCAGTTGATTGAAACTTTGTATGCATCGATCCCAAAAACCTTGAGGGTTGTCTTGCATCATAATATGTCCAGCATTTGGAATTATTAAAATTTCATGATTCTCATAGAATTTTTGAGTAGGCAATTTATTATAATTTTGATCACCAACAATATAATAATTCGCATGTCCCAATTTCTTTTGAGTGGCTCTCATCCTTTGATTTAGAGTTTCCTTCTCTAATAACAGCTTAAAATTTCGGAATACTGCCCAAATAAGAAACGATCCTAATAGCATATAACTTTGGACCCCTCGTTTTGATGCTTCATCATTTTTTGCTTCCAATTCTGCAAGTTGTTTATTATATTCCATTTCATACGCCTCATGACTTGAGTTTGCTATTTCGATATCTTCCACAGTCAATTCAGAAAGTGTCAAAGGACCTTCGCAGTTGTATAACCCGCGGACCTTAATTGGATGGACATCCTGTTGAGATGATATTATTTCAGAAAGCAGGACCCCAATTTTTCCTCCCATTGAATGTCCCATAATGATGAGATCAAGGACTTGTTCTTGCAGTAATAATTCATATAGATCCTGTGCAAATTGTTCCATAGTATAGGCATCTAAGATATTTGGTTTCTCTTTCTTGTCATATCCAAATAATGAGGGAACAAGCCATGAATATTCTTTGATTGGTCTTTGCAAAAAATGTTCTTGAAACCATTCTTTTCCAGCACCAGATCCATGAATGAATAGCACTGTTGTACTCTTAATAGCTTTATGGGAATAATATGACATTTTCCCGTATTTGACTTTAAGAGTTTTAATTTCTAAATTGTCTATGTTCATATTACTCATTTTAATCACAAGGGTGTTAAACATTGAAATACTTAGCCTTTGGATGATGAAAAATAAGACACGAAACTGAAGCCTCTGGTTGCATCATAAATGATTCAGTGAGAGAAATCTCAATATCCTCTGGATGTAAGAGATCCCATATCAATTTCTGATCATCCATATTTGGGCAAGCTGGATAACCAAAACTATATCTTTGACCTTGATACTTGCGAGGGGGACCCCTTTTAACGTCCCATTCGGGTTCTGGCAATTCCCAAAATTGTCTCATCTTATGATGTATCATTTCTGTAAGTGCTTCTGCAGTTGAAAGGGCAATTCCTTGAAGGATAAAGGCATCTTTATACTGGCCTTCAATTTCAATTTTTTTGGCATAATTTATTATCTCACTACCGGCAGTTCCGACTAGAAAACCCATGTTGTCATTTTCAGTCCTAAGATAATCACTGAGACACAGAAAAGGCTCTTTTTGTTGTCTTGGAAGGTTTAATTCAAGTGTATTATTTTTGGATTGCTCAATAAAAATGGAATTTCCTTTTGAATATGCTGGGAAAAATTGGTAAACTGCCTTTGCTGTCATTAATTGTTCATTGATAATTTGATCATAAAGTCGCTCCACGTCTGAGATCAGAGACATAGCTTTAGGTTCTTTCCGCTGCATCGAAATTCGGATATTTTTATTGTAACCGAGGATTTTCTGATAAAAGAAAGTTAATCGAGTATAGGACCAAATTTCCCTAAAATCAAAATCCGTTTCCAAAATACGATCGAATGTCTTAGGGACTGGAATTTCATAATCCAAACCACTCAATTGGTCAGTTGATTTTGCCATTTGATTCTCCTTTATCTTCAAACAGATTATTTACTATTGCCAATCCCGCCATTGCATCTCTTGCATAGTATACTCCACTCATAGCTGCCGGTATTATTTCCTTTTCAACAAATTTAGGAGTCAAAGCTGCGCCTCCAACTAATATTGGCAAATCAATTTCCTCTTCTTTGAAGTGTTCAACCACACTCACCATATAACGGCTGCTCTTAACTAATAATCCACTCAACCCGATGGCATCTGGGTTATGTTCTCTTATTGCCCTAATGAGTTGAGAACTATCAATTCTAATTCCCAAATCGACGACTGCATAACCATTGCTTTCCAGTATGATACGAACAAGATTTTTCCCGATATCATGAACATCGCCCTTGACAGTAGCTAGTAATACTTTCTTTTTAACAAATGTTTCTCCTGTTAACATCAGAGGTTCTAGATGCGAAATCGCTAATTTTACAACTTCCGCACTTTGTAAGACTTCTGTTACTATCATTTTCCCTGCTTCGAATAATACTCCAACTTCACCCATTCCTTTCATTATTACTGTGTTGATAATTTCAAGAGGAGTAAATGTTTCGAGTAATTCCTCAAGATCTGTAATCACATCCATTTTTGTACCGACCACAATTGCAGAATGCAGTGATTCGGATGGACTCATATTTGATTTGTCTTGGGTTGTGGTCTGAAACCCTGGGGCTTTACTTCGGAAATGATTTGTAAATTCGGTTAATGCTTCCAAACTCTGTGTATTAAGAACTCTTTCAGAGAGTTCAATTTCTTCTTCTGGAATGGTATTATACTGTTGAAGAGTAGCTGGATTTACTATAGCTAAATCTAAGCCAGCTTGAACACAGTGATAAAAAAATACAGAATTCAGAACCTCACGGCCCGAAGCTGGTAATCCAAATGAAATATTGCTAATCCCCAGTATTGTACTTACTTGGGGATATTTTTCTTTGACATATTTTATTGCATCAATAGTTGCTCTAGATGTACCTTTCAGTTTTTCATCATTTCCTGAATCTACTGTGAAAACAAGCAAATCAAAAATAATATCCTCTGGACGAATATCGTACTTGTTTACTAGTAAATCATAGAACCTATCAGCAACCTTCATTTTCTTTTCATAAGTTAATGCCATTCCATCTTCCTCATCAATTAATCCTACTACAGCTGCTGCTCCATACTTTTTCATTATTGCAATTAATTGCTCTAATTTTTCAAATCCACTTTCAAGGTTAATTGAATTAATAATTGATTTTCCTTGAGTATACTGTAATGCAGTTTCTACAGCCTCCGGATCTGTTGAATCAATCATGATTGGAGTTTTTATAGTTTGAGCCAATAATGGATAAAATTTATGAATAGCGTCTATTTCTTTAAATTCAGTATCTTCAAGGCAGACATCTAATATTTGTGATCCACTGGAGACTTGATGTCTAGTTACTTCCTGCGCATCCTCATACTTTCCAGCCCTAATTAATTCCTTAAATCTCCTACTTCCTTGTACATTTGAACGTTCGCCGACTAAGATTGGTCGAATAATAGGATCTGGTACTAATCTTTCAATTCCTGAAACAGAGAACGAGTGTTCTATCTCAGGCACAAATCTAGGAGTTTTGCTTTCTATAGCTTCTTTTACCTTTATTATATGCTCTGGTGTTGTTCCACAACAACCACCTGCAAGATTAAGTAAACCTGATTGGGCATATTTTTCAATTTGAGAAGAGAACATTTCTGGAGTCTCGTTGTATTCACCAAAATCATTTGGTAATCCTGCATTTGGAAAAATAAAAATCGGAATGTCACTCAATTCGTGTAACGCATTTAGTGGTTCACGCAGGTCACGAGGACCAACAGCACAATTCATTCCAATTGCAAAAATGTCATAAGATTGAACAGTTGCATAGAAAGCTTCGACATCTTGACCTGCAAGCATCCTTCCAGCCATCGCAATACTAGTTGAAAGAAAAATAGGCACCTTTCTTCCTGCTTTTTTTTCTGCCATATGTACTGCATGAATTGCAGATTTAAGATTAAGTGTGTCATGAGCCGTTTCTATTAGGAAAATGTCTACTCCACCATCAATTAACCCTTGAGCCTGTTCATAATAACTGTCTCTCATTTTTTCAAAAGATATATCCTGAGTGACAATTAATGATTTGGTAGTCGGTCCCATTGATCCTGCAACAAAACGATCTTTGTATTTAGACGCACTTTCTTTTGCGATTTTTGCAGCTTGATAATTCATCTTATAAGTTTGATCAGATAAGCCATATTCTTCCAAAACTATTGAAGATGCACTAAAAGTGTTGGTTTCGATGATATCGGCACCAGCAGCAAGATATTCGTCGTGTATCTCAGCAATGACATCAGGACGAGTGATGGTTAAATAATCATTGCAACCCTCTAAATTTTCTCCTCCAAAATCTTCTGCAGTTAGATCGTAACGTTGAATCATAGTTCCCATTGCACCATCAATTAGCATAATTCGATTTTTCATAATTTGGGTTAACTTCTCTTCTGTACTCACATCGCTCATCCTTTTTCTATATGGTTTACGGAGTTATTCTGATTGGAATTCAATCAAACCAATCGTCCCCTCAATCAATAATATTTTATCGATGTATATGAAACTTACTAATCAGAACACCCAGAATACAATAAAATGCCATCTACAACCATTATACGAATAAATAAGAATTATTGGAATAAATGAAATTGATAAAAATAAAATAAGAAATTATGAGATATCTTGATCTAAAGTCTCATCGACATAACACCATTGTAAACCATTTTCAAGCATATATGTAACTCCATGACCTGTTTCATTAAAATGAGCTGTTGCATGTTTATTTGGTGAAGAATCACAACACCTTACCTTTCCATCAGCCATACATTGTCGAAGATTTACCCAAGTATCTCCTGTTTTCAAGCATTCAAAACAGCCTTCAGTTGTTTCTAGTGTAGCTAAAATTATTCCTTCCCCTCTTTTACCAAAATGTTTACAAGTTTCCCAACTCATGGTTGGACAATTATTTGGGAGTTCTTAAACTAATTGTGTTGAGATTTCTAATATTGAGAAAAAACTATACTTTAGTCACTATGATGTAGCATTTCTCCTACACAAGATACGAATTTATAATATACTATGACTAAGATAAACATAAGGTGAAATATTATCTCTGAACGCGTAGCTATTGTTGGTGGCGGTCATGGTAGATTCGGAAAACGCAAAGATGCAGGAATTCGAGAATTAGCTCATGAAGCCGTTACAGACCTATTTAACGATTTAAAACTTGATAAAACAAGCGTAGATGCAACAGTAATTGGAATTGCTGCTGATGATTTTAATGGACAAGGAGCACCTGCAGCTGTTATTACTGATGAGATTGGTTTAGCCGACAAACCAACAATACGCATAGAATCAGCATGTGCAACAGGTACAGCATCAATTAAGACTGCTTATAGTTGGGTAAAATCAGGTATTCATGACTCAGTTCTTGTAATTGGAGTCGAAAAAATGACTGCTGTTAGCTCGGGTTATGCTACTCAATTAATGGCTAGAGCAGGAGATTTAAGATGGGAATATCCCTTTGGATGTTCATTCCCAGGTTATTATGCCTTAATGGCATCAGCACATATGGCTGAATTTGGTACAACTCCTGAAATGCTATCTTCAATTGGAGTAAAAAATCACCATTATGGGGCAATGAATCCAAATGCGCATATTCAAAAAGAGGTTTCGCTGGAAGATGCCATGAGTGCAGTCCAAATAGCCTCACCTTTGAATTTGTATGATTGTTCATTGATTTCAGATGGTGCTGCTGCTGTATTAGTAACCAAAGAGAGTATAGCGAAAAATTTCACTGATACTCCAATCTTCATTCGAGGAATTGGTTCTGGTTCCGATACTATGCAAATGTCAAGAAGGGAATCGATGACTGGACTTGCGGGGGCAAGAAGAGCTGCACAGATTGCATATGAAATGGCAGGAATTACACCTGCCGATGTTGATATTGCAGAAGTACATGATTGTTTCACTATTGCTGAAATCATGGCACTAGAAGATCTAGGATTTTATGAACCAGGACAAGCAGGACCTGCATCATTGGATCAACAATTGTACATCGGAGGAAAAATCCCAACAAATGTTGATGGTGGCCTAAAAGCCAAAGGACACCCCCTCGGAGCCACAGGTGTTTCTCAAGCTGTTGAGATAAGAAAACATTTATTGGGAGAAAATGGAAAAAGACAAGTTGATGGAGCCGAAATCGGCCTCAGTCATAATGTAGGACAAACTGGGCAATTCGTTAATGTTGTCATTTATGATAGGTAATAAGGAGGAAAAAAAATAAATGAAATTTGGACACGTAACATCAGAAGAATATCCAGCTATTGTACAAGAATTTGCAGAAAACATCATGGAAGATAAATTTATTGGGAATAAATGTAAAACCTGTAGTGCTAAATACTTCCCTCCCAGGCGAGCATGCGAGAATTTACACTCTGAAATGGAAAATTTTGAAGTTTCCACGGATGCAACATTGAAAGCATTCACGATAATTCATTTTGCACCTGATAATATGGCAAGTAAAGCTCCGTACGTCATCGCTATTGGCGAATTGGAAGAAGGTATTAGAGTTCTAGCTCATCTTGTTGGAATTTCTGCTCAGCCTAAAGTAGGAATGAAAATGAAATTAAAATCTCAAAAATTAACAGAAGATCGATCTGTCTATAAATTTACTCCAGCGTAGAATTAAAACAAGAAATTTTCTAGTTTTAAAGTTCGCTATGAAAACCCTACAATATATCCATATCAAGAAAGAATTAATTAATGTTACATCAATTATTTCATCTTAATTCTCTACCGCCACATTATTTTCTAAATCTGAAATTAGAGTCATTTTGTCTAAACACCATTTTCTAATACTACGATGGTAATAAATATATTTCTTGACCCTTAATTGTCGCATACCTTCATCAATTTCGGTTTTGCTATAATTAGGCATTAAGTCTATTATTTCATTTTTAGAAAGAGTCTTTTCATCTAGTAATTGAATAATTTTTTTCTGTACGGCCCTGGTAAGCTGCTTAACGAGTTCTCGAACTCTTCCACTATATTCCAATGGAAATTCATGAATATCATAACTTTCCTCAGAATGAAAAGTATGATGAACTCGTTCAAAAATCATATTTTGTAAATCATTTAAAAACCATACGGGTGCACCTTTTACTCTGCCGACTCCAAATGGTTTTGCAACTCCAATTACAGATATTTCTATACTTCTTTTGGTTAATCTCAAACCATAATATGCCAAATATAATGAAATTGGTGTTAAGGAAAAAACGGCTGCTAGTTCAAAATTATCATACATTATTGAATATGATATTGTGACGATTCCAAGTAAACTTAAAAATAAGCTTGCGAATTGAAACGGAGCTCGAGAGTACGAAATTACAGCAATTTGATCTAGTGAGATTGATTTTATATTTGAAGTTTTAAGCATTTTTTCTACTATTGTCCGCCTTTCTATAATCAACCGTTCACTGGTTAAATATATTAATTCTATATCTAATGAAAAATAAATAAGAATTAAAGCCGGTATGAGTAAAATTAAAAATAAAGGAGTAAGTGTGAATGCTAGGATTATACTTGCAATTACTGAAAAGATGGTTAGAATAAGTATAATTTCACTGTAAAATATTATTTCAATCCCAGAAATGTATTCTTCATCTTTTATTAAAATCTCGTCGATTTGTTTTTCATGATAATACTTACCAAAAACGAAACCTGTAATCTTATTACGTAATATTTTTCTCAATGTAATTCTCTCCCTTTGTTTAAAGCTTCATTGAAATCATTTAGATTTCTCATAAAAGGAATTGTAATGTTTCCAAAGCGTGTCAAAATAATTAAACTATATTTGGGTAAATTTTCAAAAAATGATTTTGTAGCAGGGATCAATGATCCAACCAAAATTAAACCAAAAATAAGCAGAATTAAATCATGGTTTACACCTTCTGTATAATTGAGCATAGACTCATCTGCATTTAGAATAAATCCAGAAATAATAATTAATAGAAGATATTTCACAAACTCCTGAATTTTATTTGCAAAAGTTAGCCTAAATTGTGTTGCTAGCACAAATTCTAAACTTTGTTCCTGTATGGAACGTTCTGGCAATCTACCAAAAAATTGTGCTATTTTTCTGGGAAGAATTTCATCTACAAAAAATAGTCGATTTTTTAGAATTATCAATGATCGAAATCTTTGTATTAAGAGATTTAATCCAAGGAAAAGGATTAGATAGATTGAAAATAATAAAAAGAGGTATTTAATTGCAGTTACAAAGGTGAAATAAATGATTACCATTGCGATAAAAGAAAATATTATTCCCAAATAAACACTACCCTTGCTAAATCTAAATTGTCCAATTTTGTTCCATCTTCCATATTCTATTTCTTCTTTATCTATGAAAGCATTTATCCCAATTTCATGAACCTTTTCTAGTGTTTCTATAGGATTTTTCACACCTCTAACAGAATTACAAAGGCTTGCTACTTCAGTTTCATTTAAGATGTTTGGAAAAAATCGATTATAAAGCGTTTCTCGATTTTCTAAACGATGAGAAAAATTTACTATAAAAACGGGTAATCTATAAAATAGTTCCATTGTACCTCCTCCAATTGAGGAAAATCTTAAACTTGTAAAATTTTTGTAGTTGAAAACAATATATACAATAATAAATATTAAAATAAAAAAGGTAAAACCCGATGTGTTGTTCTCTCCTACAATAGCTGAGAAACCGAGTATAAGAATTAACAAGCCTAATACTGAATTAAACTGAATAGCAGAGAAATTTGAATATGTAAAACCTTTAATTAGTTCATAAGGAAAATCTCGATATTGATAGATACGCTTTCCCCATAAACCTGATATTTGTCTCATTTCTTCTTGATAAAGTAATCTATAATTAGTTGCTATTAACCTTCTGTACTTCTTTGCGAATACAAATGCAAACCAAATAAATATTAGATCCAGAATCTTAAGAAAGAAAATTATAAAATTATTGAAATTTGGAGTTATGATGATTGTGATAAACTGATTTAAGGACTCAATGAATAATATTAATGACAATAATCCTATGATCTGTGATTTTCTCTCAATTAATCCAATAGATGCTTCTGCTTTTACTTCTTCATTTTCCAATAAAGGTAAATCCCAGTACCATTCCTTGTCGGATTCTTTAATCCTTTGTTTCCGTCCTACTGCAAATAGGGCATTTGTTAATTCTTCATGTATCCCTGTAGATAAAGATACTTGATGACCACCAATTGTTGAAAGTAACATTTGCTTTCTCCTTGGTAATCCAAATATAATTAATGCCATTGCAGGAATAATTGCAATCAGACTAGAGAATAATGCAGTTGATTTGAAAGGGTCAAGTAGCAACTCCATTAGATTAAAGCCCATGGTTTCGTAGTTATCAACAGTTGATAAAAAACCGAATATCAAGAGAAACATCCTCATTATTAATGGGATGGGAATAATTCCGGTTAAATAAAATTCAAGTAATGGAATGCTAAAAACCGTGAGAATTGAAAAACCAACAGTTACAGGGACTAATTTAAATCTTGGAGCTATTTGTTGTGTATCTAGAGTATCCAAATTAAAAGATATTAAAGTTGAGAAACGCCCGATATTCCAGTATTGATGGCGTAGGATTAATCTCTTATTAGACAGGATTATTTCCCATGGTTTTATAAAATAGGGATAAAACACTAAGACGATTATAAAATACAAAACAAACACTAAAGGTGATAAAAACTTCAAAACAAATGGTATTGATCCGATAATAAGTGAGAGATAAAGAAATATTCTTGTGTAAAATACTTCTTGAACGCTAGTTCTGTGGATATTCCTCTCATGTGTTATTGGTAATGCCCAATCAACATTAAGTTTGGTATACAATCAGTAAATTCTATCATATGATAACTTAAAAACAGTGACTAAGAATAATCAATCAAAGGATGTTCAAATTGATATATAAAAACTCTTTAGGTTTTTAAGAAATTTAGCTTCAAAAAACAACCTTGATTTTTGATTCTAGAAGCGCTATTTTTTGCAACTTGAACTTCTGACATATTAAATGAAGAAAAAATCTCATTCATTTTTACCTTGATATTGATTCGCATTTAATAGATTCAAAGGTCAGAACATTCAATTAACCTAGCCAGTAATTTCAATCTCATTGATTATATAACTTAGAATCTTCGCGAAATTTTATTAAGTATATTTGATATTTCATTTATGTGGAACATAAACCATTCTTTGAAAATACATCAACTACTGATTTCAGAAAGTTAGATTTGCCTCTAGCTCTGACTTTTGATGATGTATTACTTGTACCGAATCATTCGCCTGTAAGTTCCCGCAAGAATTGTAATACAACTACGTTGTTAACAAGAAAAATCCCACTGTCAATTCCAATAATTAGTTCTAATATGGATACGGTTACGGAGACAGCAATGGCTATATCTATGGCAAGAGAGGGTGGAATAGGAATTATTCATCGATTTATGACAATTGAGGAACAAGTCAAACAGGTAAATTCCGTGAAGAGATCTGAAAGTATCCTAATAGAAAATCCATACACATTACCTAAAACGGCTCAATTGCAAGATGTGTGGCAATTGCAGAAAGAAAAATCGATATCTAGTATCTTAGTAGTAGAGAATAATAGAAAGCTTGTAGGAATACTAACCGCAAGAGATTTGTTATTTGAGGAAGACCCCAATACAGAGATTTCAGAACTAATGACAAAAGACTTGATAATTGCTTCCCCAAATATTGAATTATCAGAAGCTAAGGAATTACTTCATAAAAATAGAATCGAGAAATTACCCTTAGTTGATACTGAAGGCCATTTGAAAGGATTAATTACTTCAAAAGATCTCACAAAAGCTAAATTATGGCCAAACGCAACCAAAGACGAAAAAGGTAGATTAAGAGTCGGGGCTGCTATTGGGGTGAAAAATGAATTTCTTGAGAGAGCTAATCAATTATTTAACGCTGAATGCGATGTAATTGTGGTTGATGTAGCTCACGGCCACTCAGATTTGGTTATACATACAATAAAATCATTACGGAAAGAGTTTGGAGATGATGTACAACTTATTGCAGGAAACGTAGCTACAGCAGATGGCACATCTGAACTTATCTCTCAAGGAGTTGATGCGGTAAAAGTTGGGGTTGGCCCTGGATCTATTTGTATTACTAGGATAGTCGCAGGAGCTGGAGTTCCACAGCTTACTGCGATAAATGATTCATTTATCGTAGCAAAAGATGAAAAGATACCGTTAGTTGGAGATGGAGGAATTCGGACATCTGGAGACATCGCAAAAGCGATTGCTGTGGGTGCATCTACTGTGATGTTAGGAAATTTGCTTGCTGGAACAACTGAATCGCCAGGGGTTCCTGTAACAAGAAACGGACGTCGAGTAAAAATTATTCGTGGGATGGCTTCTTTAGGAGCAAGTCTTGGTAGAGATAAACGAACGACCGGATCAGTAGATGATGAATTTAGTAATATCATACCAGAAGGAGTTGAAGCTATTGTCCCATTTAGGGGAGCAACCAAAGAAATTCTCCAACAGCTTGTTGGTGGACTACAATCAGGTATGAGTTATGTTGGTGCAACAACGATACCTGATATGTGGGAATTAGCAAAATTTACTAGAATAACTCAAGCAGGAAAGCTTGAAAGTAAAAGTCATGATGTAGAAAAAGTTTGATTCTAATAAAGTAAAATTCATTCAAATATATTATTTTTGCTCAATTCTGTTAAAATTTAAATACTGTAGTATGTAAATCAAAAATGAGATAGATTGTATATCTCAGTTGTATGTAAGTTATTATTTAAAATGTCAAAATTTGATGCGAGTTTGTCTTGGGATTATTAATGAAAAAGAATGTAATTCTCGTTTTAGTATTACTTTTTGCGCCGTCATTTAGTCTAACAAATGTTGGTGCCGAACAAAAAGAGATTACATATATCGTAATCTATGATGAAGCACATCTACAGTTTTTCACACATGAATTAATGAATACAGCTTTAACTAGCTTAAATTCTACATTTGATACTGATAGTATTGATGTTACAATAGATCTAGTAATTAATGAAGAATCATTCACAGCTTCTAATGTTCAAGGAGCTGATTTGATAATTATTCCTAGCCCAAATTTGGACGAAGACAAAAGAACCAATGCAGTGATCGGTGAAAATACAGCCTTAAGCATCCACATTAAGAACGGAGGTAGTGTGTTTTACTTAGCAAATCCTTACTCAACTAATACTTCAATCGCTTCACACGTTGAAGCTTTATCGATCGATCGATTATTAGCACCTGAAGTCGGAAGTGAGGTAATGTTGGGAAATGTTGAAGTTATAGATAATGACAATGCAACCATACTTATTGATGATGACAACAATGATGGAAATAATAGTCATATATATCTTGACCAAGATAATATTCAATTTGATTCGTGGAATAACGAATTAAACACCATCTCTAAAGTCCTTTACTATGGTGCAGCTCTTACTTCCGTACGTAGTACTTCTGCATATGGTAATGCATCTAAATACACCTACGCAATTGATCAGGAATATACTATTAAAAATCCAGATGGTGATGGTCATAAATGGGTTTCAGGGAACTCATTTGGAGAAAATGATGGTAGGTCAATTTTAATCGGATCAACAATAATGTTTTCAGATTATCAATATAATGATTCATCCTCTTGGGTGGATGTTGAAGACAATTTAGCTCTATTTCAAAATTTGGTAGCTTGGTTGTTGAAGATAACTCCGTTAAATATTCCTCAAGAAACGATTGATAATGATTTTAGCTACTTTTTAACAACTAATATTTTATTAGGTATTCTTATTCCTTTAGCATTTATTTCCTTAGTATTTGGCATATTGCTTCGTTCAAAGAGTTTAACGTTTAGTCGAATCTTTGATTTCAAAGTTAAAAGAAAGAAAGTGACCAAAAAAGCTACAAAAGAAACGAAGAAGACAACTAAGAAAACTACGAAAAAAGCAACTAAAAAGACACGTCGAAAGAGAAGTTAAAAAAAAGGTATTCCTTTTTTAATTGCTAACAAATATGGATTATTTTCAATTTCAGTTCCCATATCAGTTAGGCCTCCATGTCCAGGATAAAGAGCTGAATGTTTAGGTAAAATATCCATTATTTTAATCAACGACGACTTCATATCGTCACCATTTGCAAAAGGTAAATCAAATCGTCCGATGGCACCTTGAAAAATCAAATCACCGACAAATGCTGAATCTAAACTCAATTTTGAATTGATACTATCTTTTTTTTCTATTAACTGAAATACTGCAGAACCAGGGGAGTGCCCTGGAGTATGTATCACTTTATATTTCATCCCTGCCATTTCTAAGATATCTCCTTCTTTTACCCATCTGTCTGGCTCCCTATATTCTAAAGGTGGAAGACCCCATTGGGTTACCATTCGATTCAAAAAAGGCTCGACTGCTGGTTTTTCTGCCTCATGTAAGTAAACTTTAGCACCCTCTACTACTTTTATTACATCTGCTGCCCATCCAAGATGGTCAAAATGACCATGCGTCACAACCACATGTTTAATTTCAATATCATTTTCAAGAAGTCGTTGAGCGATTTTCGGAGCTTCTGGACCACCGGGATCTACTAAAACAGCCTCATCGGGCTTTCCAAATACATAACAATTTGTTTCAACATAGCCAATAACATGATGCTCCCAAATAGAATGTGGTATTTCAGACATAAATTTTCCTCAAATATCAAACCAGTGATTTCTTTGAATTCCTTTTACTTCTCTGAGTACCTGCTCAAATCGGTAATGAAGATTTGGCTTGATAATACTATCTTGTTTAAAATCAATTAAGCCTGAAAAGAATTTTTCAGTTGCTATTCCTAGCTCGTGGTATTTGTAACCACCTTCTAACATAACACCCACTCTTTTTTTGCATAATTTATTTCCTAACTCCCCAATTCTTTTCCCTATTTCAAAATAACCATCAGGGGTCATTGAAAGGACACCATAAGGATCATCTTCTAATGCATCGAGTCCTAATGATACCAATATCGCATCAGGTTTGTATTGTTCAACAATGGGTGCAATTACTTCATCAAAACCTACCAACCAATCTTCATCTGTTGTTTTTATTGGTAATGGAATATTAACTGTTTTACCTATCCCATCCCCATGTCCTATATCTGCAGAATAACCAGTACCGGGAAATGCAACTGCGGGATCTGCATGCATTGAGGTATATAATACATTATGCTCCAGGTAGAATAAATCTTGTGTGCCGTTTCCATGATGATGGTCCACATCAATTATCGCAATACGTCTAAAATTTTGTTTTAACAATGTATTTGCTGTAATTGCAATATTATTAAAGAAACAAAAGCCCATTGCAGTATCAAAAGTAGAATGATGCCCTGGTGGCCTTAACATTCCAAATTGAGAGGATCGACCCTTAATATGATCTGCGACCTGTATAGCCCCACCTACAGCAGTTAATGCAGCATCATAAGTAAATTCATTTGCAATTGTATCCATTGTGAACATTGTTTGCGGTGTCTGTGACGAGGCTTCTATTGCAGTATACAGATCTGGAGAATGTATTTCAACAATATCTTCTTTTGATGCTGTTTTTGCATCTATAAACTTTGTATCAAGTTTTGAATTTCTTAAATGATCTTCAATTAATTTTATCCTTGTAGGGGCTTCTAAGTGAGTTTCACCCATAAAATGTTTCAAGCTATTATCATGTCTAAATACTTGAAGCACAAGTTAATTTAAAATAGGGAGTTGAAAAGTATAATTATTTGAAAGATTAATTGTTGAGTTAATTATCTTAATTTTGGTATATTAGAGGATTACCTGTTATAAGGATTGATTTATAAGAGAAATATTTGAGATGGAAGTTTTAAATTATTAAATTGAATGTCTCACTAGGTTATTCTTGGGAATATTCAGTAGATTTAAGCCAGAAAGGGATTGCTGTTTTTTTATTTTTTATATAATGAATGAAATTTCGAATAATTATGGTACTATACAATCCTGTTGAAATCAAAATCAATATACCTCCAAATCCAACATGTTCAAAATTGTTATCAATGAAGCCATAGGCCATATACACGACTGAAATATTGAAAGAAATAGCTGAAATTGCAAACCATTTTAATCTCAATAGGTAACGTAATGTAATTGATGTGTCTCTCTTCCCTGTATAGAGTAGTGTGTAAATTTGAAAAGTAGTAATTCTATGAAATGCTCCAAGCATAA
Organism: Candidatus Heimdallarchaeota archaeon LC_2; assembly: GCA_001940725.1. The sequence goes on from MDVR01000006.1 coordinate 142,317, forward strand.
TCAAAGTGATTCCCAATAAAAGAGACATATGAATATGAAGAGCTCTGAAATTGGTATTGATGTTGAGATTATCTTGGACAGAGATATAAAAACCAAGAAACACACCAAGAATAAACCAAATCATTCCAGGAATAAAGAACAGCAGTGTCTGTTTATAGTCTAGATTTTTTCTAACTATACTTTTCTTTAATATTATTAGGGTCCAAATCCAAGAAAGGAACCATAAAAAGCCTGTTACTATTATTGCAGGTTCATATTCAGCAACAAAACTAATAACAAATAATGCTGATGTGAGTGAACTATAAATAAAATGATGTCTTAGATAAATTCTTGAATTTCGATCTATATTTTTACCGACAAACATGGGTAAAATTCGAACTAATGCACCTTGTAAAGTTAATGAAATCCAGCCTACGGACAACATATGTCTTATAGAACTTAATTCAACTAGGTGATATTTGTCTTCTAAGTTGTTTAATAACAATAAAATTAGCGAAATTATCAGAAATAAATTTGATACAAACATATAATCCAATGGAAATTTAAAATATTTTGAGCCACTCTGTTTAATAAGCCAATATGTATGAATGACAACTCCTAATAAAAAGAGAACTAGACCAGTTGAAACTTCACTCGATTGTCTTTCATAAGACCCATGAACCATCAGAAGTAAACCAAGTATTAATGTGAAATGGTAAATGTATCTTAGGAATTGAGGTGTATATTTTCTTAATCCTGTTATCGCCCTGAAAAATTGTAATTGAGCCCCGAGAATTGTAAAACCCATCCATCCAAAATAAGCAAGGTAAAAATGAGCCTGTAGAGGTAGTAATGCTTCTGAATCTATTGTATTCGTTATTATCAATCCAAATAATTGAACAAAAATAAAACTAATGAATCCTAAAAACAGTGTCCAAAGTGCAATTGGCTCTCCTCTAAACACATTTTATTGAATTCATATTGGTTAAAAAAAATTTGGAGAGGAAAATATAATTCTGTAACTTCAAACTCAAATTTGAGGATACCTTAATCAAAAAATGACGACAATGATTCTTGTTTCACTTCATTTTTCTTTGATTTAGTCTTAGGGATAATTAAATCCCCTCCATCTTTGATTGCGTCTTGTAAATTTTGTGCAAGTTTAGGACCGAAACCTTGTATTTTTGCAATAACTTGGACATCTTCATGAAGAATACTTTCCATACTTTTGTACCCCGCATCAAATAATGCTCTAGCTCGTACTCTCCCAATTCCCGAAATATCAACTAGAGGTAGTAATTCAAGGTTTATACCATAAGTTAGTCTTTTAGTAATTGTTTCTAATGCTTTAACGTGGGTTTTCCATTCAAACAATTTAGAAATCTGTATTGCACTATGAATAAGCCAATTTGTTGAGCCCAATAAAGATTGCAAATCGCCAGATGTTACTCCCATTTTCTTTGCGATTTCAACTTCCGATGCTTCATTTAACCACATATCAATTACTTTTGCAGTCTTCAAAGTAGTGAAAAAGAGGTCAAAACTATATTCATTTTCATATTCCTCAGGATTGTCTAGCCATTCTTCCGTATATTCAGAAGCTAAATCGTATAAAGCATCAAAGTCTTTTTGATACACATTATAGGTTCTCATATCGGGTGTACTTGCAATCAATTGTAGATATAAGATATCAACAACTTTCTCAATTGATTTTGATTTCGATAATCCATTTTTTATTTTATCAGCACTTAATGGATCCAAATAGAGTTGTACTGTCTTTTTTCCGAATGGTGTGACAATATAAGGTTCTTTTTTGCTGATCAAATTTGCATTAATTAGTAACTCGAGAGCTTTACGAACTTCATTTCCAATAAAATCCATATCCCCCTCGTTTTGATGTCCATAAAATGTATCTCCAAACATTTCTAAAGCACTATCCACACTATCAACGTATTCAGATGCAATAAATGATAATAAATGCATACGAAGAGCTCTCTCGTTACCTAGTTGAGAATATATATCCTCGGAAGGTGATCTAATATAGCGATCTAATATTTCTTCAGCTTCAGCTTCGCCTTTAGCAATGACAACAGCTTGACCCCATGGATCATATTGTGGTCTCCCTGCTCTCCCAGCCATTTGCTTGTATTCCAAAACCGGAATCAACGCATTTCCCAAAGCTCTTGAATATCGACTCAAACTTCTAATGATAACCCTCCTTCCAGGTAAATTCACACCAGCTGCAAGTGAGGGAGTAGATGCGATGACCTTAATTATTCTCTGTCTAAAGTAATCTTCAACAATTTTTCGATGAGCAGAAATTAGTCCTGCATGATGAAAAGCAGCTCCTCCTTCAATTAATGTGGCTAATTGTTCTCTCAAATCTGTTTTCTCACCAGCAGATCGTATTTCATCAGCAACTTTGGATAGATCTTCTAAAGACTTAGGTTCAAGAATTTGCTTTAGTTTTTTTGAGACATCTTCAGCTGATTTCATTGAACTTTTTCTTGTACTAGCGAAAATTAAAGCCTGACCACCTTGTTCAACAATATCTTGTGCTAAGGACACATAGCCGGTCTTGTCCCTTTTACTACCAGCTGCAATAATTTCACCATTTGAAAAATGAATTTCCCCATCATACCAAACGCCTTCTCGAAGCTCAATAGGACGCCAAGTTGATGTTATCAATTCTGCATTCAACCAAGCCGCAATCTCGTCAGAATTCTCAATTGTTGCAGATAATGCGATTACTTGGCAATCGGGTATATTGCGTAGCACTAAAGATAGAACGACTTCCAAGACAGGTCCACGAGTATAATCATTAATTAAATGCACTTCATCGGATACAATAATACTTATTTCATTTAACCAAGAAACTTGATGTCGAATCAATGAATCAAATTTTTCATTTGTTAGGATGATAATATCCCTACTTGATAACCATGAAGTTGTTTCATCAAGATCACCCGTGGAAATACCTGTCTTAAATCCTAAATTTTCTGAAATATCATTAAATTCTTGATATTTTTCTGAAGCCAAAGCTCTCAAGGGAGCGAGATAAACAGCCTTAGAACCTGGTTTTCTTAATAAAGCAGAAAATATTGCTAGAATTGCAATCAGGGTTTTTCCAGAAGCAGTAGGAATAGCAATTACAAAATTTTCACCATCCATTAGGCCAGCTTCGACAGCCTCAGCTTGTGGAGGGAATAATTCCTTTATCCCAATATCCATAAGATATTTTGATAGCTTCTCATTTATTTCCAAATCTTCTACTTTCATTATTTTAATCCTTTTTCTGTATTTATCAGTTGTTCAATTTATTATAAAAACATAAGGATGACTATTTTGAAACTGATAAACGTTATTGAAAGATATGAATATATTATTTCGTTGAATCAGGTATAATGTTGATTACAACTTTACCAGCTGTATGTCCTTTCTCATAATAACGTTGAGCTTTTGCAGTATCTTCCAAAGAATAAGATTTATCAATGATTGACTTTATTTTGCCATCCTCAATGAGCTTTGCTAAGAATGCAAGATCCTTTGTATTAGTCTTAGTTGTCAAGGTTCGAAGTTTTTTCTTACGGAACCTGTTTCCTAAAACCTTCAAATATAACCTTATAATATGCATAGATGGAGAACCGGAGGTCATAAAGATCCCATCTTCTTTCAGAGCAGTTTTCCATTTTGATAAAGATGCTTTATGAATTGTATCAAATATAATATCGTATTTCTCGTTGTTCTTAGTGAAATCTTCTTTGGTATAGTCTATTACTCTGTCAGCACCAAGATTTTTAACAAGTTGCTCATTCTTTCCACTACATACAGCAGTTATCTCAACGTCATAATTTTTTGCCAACTGAACAGCATAGGTGCCAATTCCACCAGATGCACCATAAATTAGTACGTTTTGCCCATTTTGAATATTACCGAGATCTCGCAGAAATTGAAGAGCGGTCAATCCAGCACCCGGAACAGCAGCAGCCTCAGAATAAGTCATATTCGAGGGTTTTATGGCGATACCACGTTCAGATACTTTAGCATATTCTGCACAAGACCCGGTTCTTGCAATTCCATATATTTGATCACCAACCTTGAATTTAGTTATATCTTCACCAATTTGCACAATTTCGCCTGCAACGTCAAATCCTGTCACTTTTCTTTTCGGTTTTCGGATTCCAGAAGCTAATCGTGACAAACCAAAAAATACCTTGATTCCTTTCCTAAAGAATATATCAATTGTATTTACTGATGCTGCATGTACCTTGATTAACATTTCATCAGTTTCAAGTATTGGCTTATCAATTTCTTTCAATTGTAGAATTTCGGGGGGTCCGTAATTTTCACACGTCACAGCTTTCATATTTTATTCATCCGTTGGATCAATCTATTCATTGATACTAATTGCACTCATTAAATGTATAAATATTTTGGGTTTGAATTGAAATTCTTGACAAGTGATTAAATTCAATAATTTCTGTAACTACTTTAATTAATCAAATCATTTTATTCGTCCGTGCGTATTTTAAATTGTTCTTCTAAGGTTTTATAATGACGGTTCAAATTATACCTGAAGTTTTTCACTACGCTTGCTATGCATCTGGACGTTTAATCCAACCTGCTTTTGGTTGATATAATTGTCCGTCTCGTAGCATTTGTTGGACAACACCTTTTGCGTATTCTTGAGTTATTCCTTCAGTTTCAGCTTCCTGAAGTAATAATGATTCCTCAAATGGTTTCCCACCTGAATCACGATATAAAAAGTCAATAATAGATAATAATTTTGTTAATTTTGATCTTTTAGAACTTGTATGTCCAGAATAGAATCCATCAATATCCGCCTCACCAGTTGCTGGATCAATTGCAATTTGATTTAGACTATATTGCATTAATTCGATTGCTTTTAGAGCATCATGTTTGGTAACTGTTGATCGCAATCCAGCTCTGGCACGTGCTTCAGCCATTCTAACGATTCCTTCCAATTGTCTAGCCGTAATTGTTACTCGATTTCGTTTAATCCCATCATCATTTGATGAGCCAACTGACATTCTCATATTAACATAATATTCTTCTATAACTTCGGTGGCTTCTTCTGTAAGGGTTGGGCTGTAGTATGTTTTTGCAAATGCAATATATTTTTTCAATTTCTCTTCTGAAATTGGTGGAATAATAGATTGTGCAGTTCCATGAAATCGATGTAATTTTAAAATGTGAGATGCAAGGACTTGATCCTTTTCTGCGTCTGGTTCATCTTTAATAATAAAGACCAGATCAAAACGAGATAAAATCGCAGGAGAAAGATTAACATTTTCCGAAAATGTCCTATGTGGTTCATATCGACCATATTTTGGATTAGCTGCGGCTAACACCCCAGTTCTTGCATTTAATGTCGCTACAATCCCTGCCTTAGCGATACTAATCGTGTGTTGTTCCATCGCCTCATGTATTGCCGATCTGTCATTCTCATTCATCTTATCAAATTCATCAATAAGGCATATGCCCCTATCAGCCAATACAAGAGCTCCTGCTTCTAACGCGATTTCACCAGTGTCTGGATCTCTAATAATTGCTGCGGTTAGACCAGCTGCAGATGAACCCCTACCCGATGTGTATAATCCTCTTGGAGCGATACTTTTGACATAACGCAATAATTGCGATTTCGCAACTCCCGGGTCACCAACTAACAACATATTGGACTGTCCACGAGTTGTAAAGCCATCAGGAAATACCTTATCAACACCTCCAAATAGCATTAAGAGAGTGGCTTCTTTTTCTTTCTCCATCCCAAATATTGCTGGAGCAACAGATTCAAGTAGCCTATCATGGATCTTAGGATCTTGAGCAAGTTCTCTAAATTCTTTTTCTTCTTCTAGAGTTAAATCTGCATATTGCTCCTCTTTTGTTAATGATTCAATGTAATTAACATCAACCCATATATCATAAGTAAGAATTTGACCTTTCTTGGCAATCTTAGATGGCCGGCTTCTGACTAATCCTCCAAGATGAACTCTATCACCAGGTCTAACTGCATTGACTATATCATCAATAAGTCTGCAAGGTAAAGATTTAGGTGAAGCACCAGGAGGCAGATCCTCTGGTTTTTCCTGTAATGTGATGATTTGCCAATCAATCATTTTCGATTCCCTAGGATCAAGTATAAATTCTTTAGCTTTACAAGTTTCAACAAAACATCTATCGGGTCTTGAATAGATACCATCTTGGAACATTATCAAATTTCGATGTTGATTAGGTTCTGTACAATAATATACAGCCTCTGTTATTATGGATTTAATTTCTGTAGTTCTGATTACAATACCTTCAAGCCATCTTATCGAATCAACGTGATTCGCACGTAGATCTCGAATTTGAATTGGTGTCGGGGGATTCGCGAATCTTACTGAAAAATGATCATTATCAGCAGAAATTTCCCTGTGATAGTCGGGGTTTTCTATTCTAACCTGTTCAGCTAAGGCTTCTGATCCTATTTCGATAGTAAAATATGGTTTCTCAGTTAATGTCGAAGAGATTTCCATATCATTTATATCATCCATTAGGACTAAATCATCGTAATCGATTATGAGAGATCTCTCACCCTCCCTTATCATTTTGTTAATGTTAGTGACATATTTGAATTCACCTTCATCAGTTTGAAAAGATTTGAAAAAATCTAGATAAGCCTCATATAATTCATCACGTGTATCAATTGCCATATTATTCATTTTCTCCCTTATTAGACGGAGTTCCTGCGTTTTTTTGATAGATTTCAAACAAATTGTGAAGATTGTCAAATAACCATTGTTCTTCTTCTGTGAGTGAATTCCTATCTTTTGAATCAAGTTTACCTGATGTAGCATAATTGATTATCTTTCGAAATCTCAGTCTCAATAGGGTATTGAAACTACCTTCAATAGACGTCAGCTTTCTGTATGCCCCACTCGTACCTTTATTATGTAAATCTTCTATATATTTACGAACTCTCCGATATAAAAGTGAATCAACAGGACTTAGACTCCTGGTTTCGTTCTCTTGGTGAACTAGTTGCTTAAGAGATCGAGGAGACAAAGAATCATCGATTAAGATTTTAACATAATTCTCATTAGCAAGAATTTCAGCCACCCATAATGGAATTTTGGTTTCTTGCCCTTTAATTAAGCGGATCTCTAACCCATCCAATCTCAGTTCAGGATAATCCTTTAATGGTAAGACTTGTATATTCTCTTCCTCGAATTCGTAAACTAGCCTTGTTAGATCTAACCCCAGCTCAGACACTATCGTTTGATTTTACTTCTCAAATAAAATGTTTTGTAACGGAATGAGATCGAATATTTAAACTCAATTTTGAAACTGTTACATAGTATATTCATGACCTCAACTAGCGATATGTCTCAATTTCAATTCATCCATTAGGACTAGATTCAAGAATAAAGAACATATACCTTATTATTTCATTCACAGTATGCCTAAATCCTCAAAATATATTTTTGTACTTGGCTCCGTTTTATCTGGATTAGGAAAAGGGATTGTAACATCGGCTATTGGTAAAAATTTACAGGTTAGAGGAAAATCAATAGCTGTAGTCAAAATTGATCCCTATCTTAACATAGATGCAGGTACAATGAGCCCTTTTGAACATGGAGAAACATATGTTACTGATGATGGCGGGGAGTTAGATGAAGATTTTGGGCATTATGAAAGATTTCTCGGTATAAGTATGAGTCGAAGACAAAATATTACGACGGGGCAAATTTATTATTCTGTTATTCAAAAAGAAAGGAAAGGTGAATACTTAGGTAAGACTGTTCAAGTAGTCCCACACATAACAGATGAAATATTATTTAGATTAAAAGAATTAGAAACTGAATTCGATCCAGATTTTATGATAATAGAAGTAGGAGGAACAATAGGAGATATTGAAGGGCAACCATTTTTGGAAGCAATTCGTCAATTACATTATAGTCTGCCAGACACTGATACCATGCTCGTTTTGGTTACCTATGTTCCATATCCTAAACATCTTTCTGAACATAAAACAAAACCTTCCCAACACTCAGTTAGAGATTTAAGAGCTTCGGGGCTTGTCCCAGATGTTATCGTTTGTAGAAGTGAAAAGCCTGTATCAATAAATACATTATCTAAAATCGCATTTTTTGGTGATGTCCCAGAAAATGCAGTATTAGACTTGCCTGATTTAAGTACGGTATTTAAAGCACCTGAAGAATTAGATAGACAAGGAATTAGCGATATAATAGAAAAAAACTTACAAGTTCGTTTTAATAAGCCGAATTGGAAAGATGTTAAAGCGATTATTAATAAAATTGAAAGAGCTGCAAATAAACTAATTATAGGAATTCCTGGGAAATATACAGATTTGACAGATTCGTATATTTCGGTTAATGAAGCATTGAAACATGCTGCTTGGGATGAGGGTTGGCAAATTGAATTTAAACACATAGCCACAGAGGAATTAGAGACTGATTCCACAAAGATTTCTATTTTGGAAGATGTTGATGCAATATTAGTTCCTGGAGGTTTTGGGGATAGAGGAACTGAGGGGAAAATTCAATCTATCAAGTACGCTCGAGAAAATAAAATTCCCTTTCTTGGGGTGTGTTTAGGATTCCAACTTGCAATTGTTGAATATGCAAGAAATGTAATAGGCTTAAACAATGCTCATTCAACTGAAATGAGACCTGAAACACCTCATCCTGTTGTATGTTTATTGGAGGAACAAAAAGCAATTGAGGATAAAGGGGGAACCATGAGATTAGGTTCCTATCTAATTAAAATTAAAGAAAATACGAAAATTCATTCCTTATATAATGCCACTGAGATTAAAGAAAGACACAGACACCGATTTGAAGTTAACCCAGAATACTTTGAAAAACTCCAAGATGGGAATCTTAAATTCACAGGTTTTTATACTGATCTAGTAGAAACTTTAGAACTAGTAGATCATCCATACTTTCTTGGTGTACAATACCATCCCGAATTTAAAAGTACCCCTTGGAAGCCTGTACCTACTTATTTGGGGTTAATTCAAGCTGCAATCAAACGAGCTGAAGAGAGGCAATCATAAACACATGTTTGAAAACCTTGAGGCTGTAGTTAGAGCAGAAAGAATTAGATTGGAAGAAAATCAGAAGTGGTTAACATCCTTTTTTGAACTTAGTAAAGGCCTTATTGATCTTGTTGAACCTATTCCATGAAAAACAACCCCCGCAGAACGATATACTATCAAATCGAAACCTGTCATAGCTTCAGATTGAACTCCTCCATCCACTGCCGCAATTTTTGTTATATTCGGGATTCTCTTCGGCATTTTCTGGATTAATTCTTTTTCCTTCCAAGGTTCAACAAGATCAATAAGGCCTTTACTAAGTTCAAAAAAGGATGTTAACCACTTCTGATTTTCTTCCAATCTAATTCTTTCTGCTCTAACTACAGCCTCAAGGTTTTCAAACATGTGTTTATGATTGCCTCTCTTCAGCTCGTTTGATTGCAGCTTGAATTAACCCCAAATAAGTAGGTACAGGCTTCCAAGGGGTACTTTTAAATTCGGGATGGTATTGTACACCAAGAAAGTATGGATGATCTACTAGTTCTAAAGTTTCTACTAGATCAGTATAAAAACCTGTGAATTTAAGATTCCCATCTTGGAGTTTTTCAAAGTATTCTGGGTTAACTTCAAATCGGTGTCTGTGTCTTTCTTTAATCTCAGTGGCATTATATAAGGAATGAATTTTCGTATTTTCTTTAATTTTAATTAGATAGGAACCTAATCTCATGGTTCC